>JAEYGD010000486.1 GCA_023402505.1 Actinomycetes bacterium | reverse complement strand
CCTCCACCCACGGCCGGTCTCCGGCCGGTCCGCCCGGTAAGGACGACACCGTCGGCTCCGCAGCCGGCGGTGTCGTCCGTCGCCTCCCCGGCAGGTGCTCCGCCGCCGGCCCGGACGGCGCCGACGTCGTCGGGCGCGGCCCGTGGCAGCATGTCCGGGTGACCGGGACCGAACCCTCCGCACGCCGGACGCTGCGCCCGCCGGCCGGCTACCGGTTCGCCGCGTCGGTCCGGTCGCTCACCTTCAGCCCGTACGATCCCTGCGCGCGCCTCGCCGCCGGGACGTTCTGGTACGCCACCCGCACGCCGGCCGGGCCGGCGACCCTCGCCCTGCGCCCCGGTGCGGGCGCCCTGCGCGCCGAGGGGTACGGTCCCGGCGCCGACTGGGTGGTGGAGCGGGCCGACGCGGTCGCCGGCCTCCGCGACGACCTGACCGGCTTCGCCGAACTGGCCGCCACGCACCCGGTGGTGGCCGAACTGGCCGCCCGGCACCAGGGGCTCCGGATGCCCACCACCGGCCAGGTCTTCCCCCGGCTGCTGCGGGCGATCCTCGAACAGAAGGTGACCGGCAAGGAGGCCTACCGGGCGTACTCGGCGACGGTCCGTCACTTCCGGGAGGTGGCTCCGGGGCCACTGCAGCCGCTGCTGCTGCCACCGGACGCGGCGGCGGTCGCCGCCACGCCGTACTGGGTCTTCCACCCCTTCGGCGTGGAACAGCGCCGTGCCGACACGCTGCGCCGGGCCGCCGCGGTGGCCGACCGGTTGGAACGCTGCGCCGACTCGGCCGAGGCCACCCGGCGGCTCACCGCCGTCGCGGGCATCGGGCCGTGGACCGCCGCCGAGGTGGTCCGCGTCGCCTACGGCGACCCGGACGCGGTGAGCGTCGGCGACTACCACGTGCCGAACACGGTGGCCTGGGCCCTCGCCGGCGAGGCGCGCGGTGACGACGCCCGGATGCTGGCCCTGCTGGAACCGTTCCGGGGGCACCGCGGCCGGGTCTGCGTCCTGCTGGAGGCCGCCGGTGTGCAGGCTCCGAGGTTCGGTCCCCGGGCGCCGATCCGCTCCTTCGCGCGCTTCTAGCGCCGGCGCCGGCCGGGACCGGTCAGGCGCCGCAGAGGCGGCGCAGCGTCCGCCCCAGCCACCAGGCGTACGCGTGCTGGGCGCGCCGCCCCAGCGGGCCCGCGGCGCGCATCGACCAGCGGTCCGCGACGCTGAACGCGACCACCTCGAAGAACACCCGGCCGGCGTCGTCCCGGTGGACCCGGAACGCCTCCTCGCCCCGCGCCGGGTGACCCGGCAGCGTCCCGTACCCGAATCCGGCCCGGTCCGGGTCGTCCTCGGTCCAGACCACCTCGCAGGGCCCCCACAGCCGCAGCGGGCCGACCCCGAGGCCGGGGGTGACGGCGACACCCGGCGCGGCGCGCGGCGCGTCGGTACGCATCCGCACGCCCGCCGCGCGGTGCAGGCGCCAGGTCAGGACGGCCTCGGCGGCGTCGGCGAAGCAGCCCTGCGGAAGGCGGACCCGGTGCCGCAGGTGGCGGTAGCCGGCCGGCAGCACCCCGTCACGGGTCGCGCCCACCTCGGCGTAGGTCAGGTCGGTCACCGGTCCAGACTGCCACCACCCGCTCACCGCCGGTACGTGGGTCGCCGCCCGCCCGGCCGCTGTGGTTGGCTGTGGCCCGTGCGAGCAACCCCGCTGATCGCCCCGGCGGCCCCGGCCGACGCCGGCGAGATCCTCACCGTGCAGCGCGCCGCGTACCTGACCGAGGCGCAGCGGTACGCGGACCCGTTCCTGCCGCCGCTCACCGAGACGCTGGACGAGGTACGGGCGGCGCTCACCGGCCCGCAGACCGTGCTCACCGCGCGGATGGGCACCCGCCTCGTCGGGTCCGTCCGGGTCCGCGTCGAGGGCGACACCGCCCACGTCGGCCGGCTGTCGGTCGCACCGGACCAGCAGGGCCGGGGCATCGGCGGGCGCCTGCTGCGGGCGGTCGAGGCGGTGGCCGGCGCCCGGGTCGGCCGGTTCGCCCTGTTCACCGGCGCGGACAGCGAGGGCAACCTGCGGCTCTACCAGCGGCACGGCTACCGGGTGGTGGGGCACGACCGGGACCCGAACGGGGTGCGGCTGGCCCTGCTGGAGAAGCCGACACCGTCCCGCTGCTGACTCAGGTGGTCCGGCCCCGGCGGCCCGCGCCGGTGCTCCCGTGGCTCACGCGGCCTCGCGGAGGTCGGCCAGGTCGACCGGGGTACGCCGGCGCAGCAGCTCGGCCAGCTCGTCGACGGAGCCGACCTCGCCGAGCACGTTCTTGCCGCCGCCGAACCGCTCCGGGTAGCGGTGCACCAACCGGTAGCGGTAGCGGCCCCGGATCAGCTCGACGCTCACCCGCCATCTACCGCAGCATCCGCAGACCAACTCCGGCATCCCGCGAAAGTAGCTCTGACCTGCGGATATGCGATTCGCCCGGCGGTGGCGAAGCGGGACGGCGAGGGACAGGTGGCGCGCCCGGCGGCGGTGATCCTCCTCACGGCTGTCGGTGCCGTCTGGTTGACTGGTCGCCGTGAAGCTGCCGATCACCCCACCGGTCGAGCCGATGCTCGCCAAGAGCGTCCCGCGGGTCCCCACCGCTGCCGGGATGACCTACGAGCCGAAGTGGGACGGCTTCCGGTGCATCGTGTTCCGCGACGGCGACGAGGTCGAGCTGGCCAGCCGGGGCGGCAAGACGATGACGCGCTACTTCCCGGAGGTGGTCGAGCAGGCCCGCCGGCAGCTGCCCGAGCGCTGCGCCGTCGACGGTGAGCTGATCGTGATCCGCCGGGACGGCCCGGGCGGGCAGCCCCGGCTCGACTTCGAGCTGCTGGCCCAGCGCATCCACCCGGCGACGTCCCGGGTGAAGCTGCTGGCCGAGACCACCCCCGCCGACTTCGTGGCGTTCGACCTGCTCGCCCTCGGCGACGAGGCGTTCCTCGACGAGCCCTACCCGGCCCGGCGCGCCCGCCTGGAGGCGGCGCTGGCCGACGTCCGGCCGCCGGTGCACGTCACCCAGATCACCACCGACCCGGCCACCGCGCACCGCTGGTTCGACCTGTTCGAGGGCGCCGGTCTGGACGGGCTGATCGCCAAGCCGGCCGACCTGCCGTACGAGCCGGGCAAGCGGTTGATGTTCAAGGTCAAGCACGCCCGGACGGCCGACGTCGTGGTGGCCGGCTTCCGCTGGCACAAGTCCGGCCCGGTGGTCGGCTCGCTCCTGCTCGGCCTCTACGACGACGCGGGCGTGCTGCACCACGTGGGGGTGAGCGCCTCGTTCACGATGGCCCGCCGGCAGGAGCTGCTCGACGAGCTGGAGCCGTACCGGGACGCCGGCGCCGACCACCCGTGGGTCCACGGCGACCACGAGCGCGGCCAGCGCATCCCGGGCGGGGTCAGCCGGTGGACCGGCACCAAGAACCTGGAGTGGGAGCCGCTGCGCCCGGAGCTGGTCGTCGAGGTCGGCTACGACGCGATGGAGGGCGACCGGTTCCGGCACACCGCGCGCTTCGTCCGGTGGCGGCCGGACCGGGACCCCCGCTCCTGCCGCTACGAGCAGCTCGACCGCCCGGTCCGCTTCGACGTGGACCAGGTGCTGCGGGGCGACCCGGCGAGCGTCGGCCCCGCGTCCGGGCCGGCGTAGCCGGCCGACCGATCACGAAAGGCCCGTCTCGTGGTTTCCACACCCGCCCGTCGCTTCGCCCTGGCGTTTCTGGTGGCCGTCACGCTGCCGGTCACCGGCTGCACGCTGCCGGCGTTCGCGCCCCGCACCGAGGGCGGTGGTGCGGCCGCGGCGCCGGGCACCGCGCCGACCTGGCGGGCCTGCCCGGAGGTAGCCGAGGAGCTGGTCGGGCGCACCGCGCCGAACATGCGGTACGAGTGCGCCCGGATCGAGGTGCCCCGCAACTGGGGTGGCGGCACCGGCGCCACCTCCGGGCCGGGTGCCGGGGAGACGTTCGAGATCGCGCTGCTGCGCGCCCGCTCCACGAAACAGCGGGACCGGATCGGCTCGCTGCTGGTCAATCCGGGCGGCCCGGGCGGCTCCGGCGTCGACACGGCCGTCTACCTGTCCTTCGGGTCGGCCCTGGGTGGCCTGCCCGCCTCGATCACCGACCGGTTCGACATCGTCGGCTTCGACCCGCGCGGCGTCTCCCGGTCCAGCCCCGTCGAGTGCATCTCCGACCGCGACCTCGACGCGAGCTTCGGCTACGACCCGGACCCGGAGAGCCAGCAGTCCTTCGAGGGTTTCGTCGCCCTCAACCAGCAGATCGGGCGCGGCTGCGGCGACCGGTACGGCGACCAGCTCCCGCTGTACGGCACCGAGCAGGCGGCCCGCGACATCGACGCGATCCGGGGCGCCGTCGGCGACGAGAAGCTGACCTACCTGGGTTACTCGTACGGGACCCTGCTCGGCGCCACCTACGCCCAGCTCTACCCGCAGCGGGTGCGGGCGCTGGTGCTCGACGGGGCGGTCGACCCACGGCTGGGCCTGGTCGCCAGTTCGGAGGGCCAGGCCAAGGGCTTCGAGCGCGCCTTCGACAACTTCTCCCGCTGGTGCGCCGCCAACGCCGGCCGCTGCCCGATCGCCCCCGACGCGCGGGCGGCCGTCACCTCGGCCATCGACAAGGCGCGGGTCTCCCCCATCCGGGGTGACGACGGCCGGGAGGCGACACCGGGCTGGATCTTCTACGCGGTGGTCTCCTCGCTCTACACCGAGTCGGCCTGGCAGGAGCTGGCCCGCGCGATCGAGAAGTTGGAGGGCGGCGACCCGACCGACGTGTTCCGCCTCGCCGACGCGTACGCCGGCCGCGAACCCGACGGGACGTACTCGAACCTGTTCGACGCCAACCTCGCGGTCAACTGCGCCGACGAGGAGGAGAAGCCGAGCCGTGAACAGATCCGCCAGCTCCAGTCGCAGTGGCGATCGAAGTACCCGCTGTTCGGGCCGGCGCTCGCGGTCGGGATGCTCACCTGCACCGAATGGCCCGGCGGCCGGGACCCCTACCCGACCGGGCGGGCCGACGGGGCGCCGCCGATCCTGGTGGTCGGCACCACCGGCGACCCGGCGACGCCGTACGAGCAGACCCCCGCGCTGGCCCAGATGCTGGGCGTGGGCCGGGTGCTGACCTGGGACGGCGAGGGGCACACGGCGTACCCCCAGACGCCATGCATCACGAATGCCGTGGACGCGTACCTGCTCGACCTGCGGCTGCCGTCCGAGGGGAAGCTCTGCCCGGCCCGCTAGTCGAGATCGACGCCTCAACCGTCGGCAGAACGGAGACCGCGGATTCGGCAGATGTAAAGGCACGCCGTCGGCAGACTGAAACTGCAGCGTATTGTCGGCCTATGCGCAGAGCTGCCGACTCAGGCTGGCTTCGTGCTCCATTGTGGTACCGATTCGCTCAGCTTCGGTGAGGCTCTGACAGCGCTACCCGTCTGCGCCCTCTGGACCACCGGATGACCACTCACTCCCCGGTGCCAATTTCATCGACCTCACAGAGATCGTCATCTCCGCTAGAGGGAAGATCAGCGATGTCTGGGCACGGGTGACCCGTACGTCAGCCCATTCGGGGAACAGCGCGGCACATCGGTCCGCACCGCTGTGGGATCCTCCCGGGATGAGCGAAGTGATCTTCCGTACGGCGGTCCGGGCCGACCTGCCCGCCGTACTCGACCTGCTCGCCGACGACGTGCTGGGGCGGACGCGCGACGTCGGGGAGGTCGACGCCCGGTACGAGAAGGCGTTCGCGGACATCACCGCCGACCCGCGCAACGAGTTCGTGGTCGCCGAGGCCGACGGTGAGTTGCTGGGTTGCATGCAGCTCACCTACATCCCCGGGCTCAGCCGCAACGGCGCCGAGCGGCAGCTGATCGAGTCGGTCCGTGTCCGCTCCGACCAGCGGGGGCGGGGCCTGGGCCGGCAGATGATGGTGTGGGCGATCGACCAGGCGCGGCAGCGCGGCTGCGGTCTGGTGCAGCTCACCACCGACAAGAGCCGGCACGACGCGCACCGCTTCTATCTCGGCCTCGGCTTCGTCGCCAGCCACGAGGGCATGAAGCTGCCGCTCTGAGGGCGCCGGGGCCGGGTTGCCGCCGGCGGCCGGCCACTGCTTCGATCATGGTCATGGACCTCGTTGTTCTCACCCTCATTCTCGTCACGGTCGTCGGGCTCCTGCTCACCCAGGCACCGAGCCGACGCGAGTCGGCCCGCACCGCGTACCGGCTGGCCGAGGTGGAGCGCCGGTTGGCCCTGGTCATGGATCACCTCGGCGTCGTCGACACCGACCCGCTGCCGGCGGAGGTCCGGGAGCACCTCGGTCAGGGCGACAAGATCAAGGCGATCGCGGCGTATCGGAAGCTCACCGGTGCCGACCTGCTCTCGGCCAAGACCGCCGTGGAGTCGGCCACCCCGCCGCGCTGACGGCGGACCGGCGATGTGCCGGACCGTCCGGAGAACGTCGTACGGCCGGCCGCGCACCGCCCGGAGGTCGAGGCCCGGCTGTGCGCTACCGGTGTTGGTGACGGCGGCGTATGCCAGTCCGTCCGCAGTCCGGCATGAGGGCCGGCGGGGACATGAGGGCCGGCGGGGGGCATGACGTCCGCCGGCGATATTCCGGAGAGGCATGATTATGCCCCTGCGGAATATCGCTTCTTCGCGTCATCGGTCGGGCGGGCGACACGCCGAGCCGACACGCTGCCGCCCGCGCGCAACACGCCACAGCCCCGCGCGCAACACGCCACAGCCCCGCGCGCCAAACGCCACAGGCCAGCGCGCCACGCGCCACACCCAGCGCCACACCGGTCAGCGAGGGCGGTCCCGGTCCTTGGAGGGCTGCACCCGTTTCGGCTCGCCGGGCATCTTGGGGTGGTCCGGTGGGTACGGCATGTCGCCCTGACCGTTGGCCGCGTCCCGCTCCGCCCACTCCAGCAGCGGTGTGATGTCCCACGCCGAGTCGTCGATGCCGGCGTGCGGGTCGCCGCGCTCGGCCAGCCGGGCCGGGACGCTGCGCAGGTCGAAGTCGTCCGGGTCGACGTCGGGCAACTCGTCCCAGGTGAGCGGGGTGGAGACCGTGGCCCGGGCGTTGGCCCGCAACGAGTACGCGCACGCGATCGTCCGGTCCCGGGCCATCTGGTTGTAG
Source organism: Actinomycetes bacterium (assembly GCA_023402505.1). Taxonomy (GTDB): domain Bacteria; phylum Actinomycetota; class Actinomycetes; order Mycobacteriales; family Micromonosporaceae; genus Micromonospora. Next base: position 3,976 of record JAEYGD010000486.1, on the reverse strand, counting down.
TCGACGAAGACCCGGGTGCCGCGCTCCTCCTTCCACCACGCGGTGGTGACCAGCTCCGGGCGGCGCCGCTCCAGCTCCCGGGCCAGCGCGATGGTCGCCCTGCGCACCTCGACGAAGGTCCAGCGGGGCTGGATCCGCAGGTAGACGTGCACGCCCCGGCCACCGGAGGTCTTCGGCCAGCCGGGGACGCCCAACTCGTCGAGGATCCCGCGCAGCTCGGCGGCGGCGGTCGCGGCGTCGGCGAAGTCGGTGCCGGGCTGCGGGTCGAGGTCGACGCGCAGCTCGTCGGGTTGATCCGGGTCGGCGGCGCGGACCGGCCACGGGTGGAACACCACCGTGCCCATCTGGGCGGCCCAGGCCACGTGGGCCAGGTCGGCCGGGCACAGCTCCGCCGCCGTGCGGCCGCTGGGGAAGGTGATCTCCGCGGTGCGGACCCACGGCGGGACGCCCCGCGCCGGCACCCGCTTCTGGAAGAACATCTCCCCCTCGATCCCCTCGGGGAAGCGTTGCAGGGTCGTGGGCCGGTCACGCAGTGCGCGCATGATGCCGTCGCCGACCGCCACGTAGTAGTGGAAGACGTCGGCCTTGGTGAAGCCGCGCCGCGGGAAGATCACCCGGTCGGGACTGCTCAGCCGGACGCGGTGCCCGGCGACCTCGATCTCCTTGGCTGCCTCGGACTTCTTGGCCGCCTCGGACTTCTTGGCTGCCTCGGACTTCTTGGCCGCGGCCTTCGTGCCACCCATTGCGCGACCATATGCGATGACCCCGACATCCGACGTACCGTTGGCGGGTGAGTCTCGACGACAACGAACTGCCGCGTACCGAGGACGAGTGGCGAGTCCGGCTCAGCCCGGAGGAGTTCCGGGTGCTGCGGGAACACGGCACCGAAGCCGCGTGGACCGGCGAGTACGTGAACACGAAGACGCCCGGCGTCTACCACTGCCGCGCCTGCGGGCTCGAACTGTTCTCCAGCGACACGAAGTTCGACTCGAACTGCGGCTGGCCGAGCTTCGACGACGCCCTACCCGGCCGGGTCAAGGAGATCGAGGACCGCAGCCTCGGCATGGTCCGCACGGAGATCCGCTGCGCCCGCTGCGACAGCCACCTGGGGCACGTCTTCCACGGTGAGGGGTTCACCCCGAAGGACACCCGGCACTGTGTGAACTCGATCTCCGTCCGCCTGGAGCCGAGCCGGACCTGACGGCCCACCCGCACCGCCGCAGGGCCTGACGGCCCACCGGCACCGCAAGGCCCGACGGCCTCACCAGCACGGCAAGGCCTGACGGCCCACCGGCACCGTGACGCCTGCCGGCCCGACCGTCGGCGGTCCGGTCAGCCGGCCAGCAGCCCCAGTTGGGCGGTGCGCGAGCGTGCGACACGCTCGGCGAGGTCGCGGACGGGCGGGCTGCCGCCGACGGCCAGGTGCGCCCGGGCCAGGTCCGCCGCCGCCCGCTGATGCCCGGTCAGCACCGCCCGGAGGACGCGGTCGACGTCGGCCGGAGCGGCGTCCCGCAGCCGGGCCAGGTCGTCGGCGTCGGCGTGTCCGGCGTGGTCGTGCCCGCCGCCGGTGGTGGGCCGGCCGGCGTCCCGCAGCCAGGTACGCATCGTCCGCAGTTCGTCGGCCTCGGTCGCCTCGATCGCGGCGAGCAGTGTGCGGAGTCCGGGGTCGGTCACCCGGCCCTCGACCAGTTCGACGATCTCCAGGGTCCGCTCGGTGTGCGCGACCATCGCGGTGAGGAACGGCGCGTCGACCCCGACCAGACCGGCCGAGCCGGCAACCGCGGGAGTCGACGAGCTGGCGGAGGCCGCCGCGTCGTCCGAGCCGCCGGCGGGGGCTGCGGCACCGCCGGAGCCGCCGGTGCAGCCAGCCGCGAGCAGCATCGCCAGCAGGGCAACACCGAGCCGGGGGACGCGGGTGCCGGGGGTGGTCGGCGGGTGCGGCACGCTCTGGGTACGAGCCGCACCCGGGTCGGTCAGACCTGGGTCCACAGCGCCGGGGTGTACGGCGGTTCCCAACCGGCGATCGCGGTGTGGGCCTGGCGGCACCGGTACGTCGCACCGCCGTAGGTCACCTGGTCGCCGACCTGGTAGCTGCGACCCGCCGTCCACGTGCCACCCGGCGCGGGCGGCGGGGTGGTCGGCGCCGCGGTCGGTGTCGGGCTCGGGCTGCTCGGCGGCGGTGTGGTCGGCGCGGGGCCGCCGCCGCCCCCGATCTGGAGGTCCACGCAGGAGTAGAAGGCGTTGGCCGTGTCGGCGATGTTCCACACGGCGAGGACCTTCTGCCGGCCGGAGTAGCCACCGAGGTTGACCGTGTGGGAGACGGTGGCGCCGGGCTGCTGGCCGCCGCCGCTGAACACGGCGACCCGGGTGTTGCCGATGAAGTACTCCCAGTTGCTGGTGGCGTGGCGGGCCGTGTTGGTCCAGGTGAACGTGACGCTGCTGCCCACGCTGGTGGCCGGCCACCCACGGCTGTCGTCGTTGAGGACGGCGAAGTGGGCGATCCCGGCGTGACAGCTGCGCAGGCCCTTCGGGCCCTCGACGCTCTGCGGTTCCCACTTGATCTGGCCGCAGTCCGGCACCCGGTTCTGGGCGCAGAGCGCCTGCCGGCTGGGCGGGCCGGAGACGTACCCGTGGGCCTGGGCCGGGGCGGCCACGGCCAGCGAGGACGCGACGGCGCCCGCCGCGACCAGCGGGAGGGTGATTCTTCGACGCATGGTGGCATCTCCTTCGCGGACGAAGCTGTTGAGGTGCCACCAAGGTAATTTAAACCTTGTTAACAGTAAAGACACCGATCGATAAAGCCACCGGTCCACGGACCCGGTACGGCTCCGCCGAGCGGCCCGTCAGAGCAGCAGCAGGCTCCCGCTCTCGTCGATCCGGTCGGCCGACTCGTCGTCCAGCCAGACGCCACCGGTCGCCAGGTACCGGAAGCGGTACTCCCCCGGCCCGAGCCGGACGGTGATCGTGCGGGTGCCGTCCCGGCGGGCGACCAGTTCGTGCCGACCCGGTTCCCAGCCGTTGAAGCAGCCGACCACGCTGACCGTCCCGGGCGGGGTGTCCCGGGGCAGGCAGAAGGTGACCCGGGTCTGGTTGCCGAAGAGCCTGTTGCGCTTGATCACGTCTCTCCTCCTGGGGCACCGAGCGGCGGGGTCCACCGGTACCAACGGTCGACACGCCGGGCACGACTCGCCGTGCGGCCGCACCAGGTTCGCCGGTTCCGGTTGCCGGGCGGTGTCCGGTGTTCGACGCTGGCGTTACGTGTCCACGTATCGGGGGGTTTGTCATGGCGGCCTGCGAGGTCTGCGGTAACGACTACTGGATGTCGTTCGAGGTGCGTACGGTCAGCGGCGACGTGCACACCTTCGACTGCTTCGAGTGCGCGGTGCACAAGATGGCCCCGATCTGCGAACACTGCCAGATCAAGATCGTCGGCCACGGGGTCGAGGTCTCGGGGCGCTTCTTCTGCTGCGCCCACTGCGCCCGCGCCGAGGAGGGCGACCAGGGCGCCCAGATCCGCGACGCCGTCGGCGCCCGCCCGGCGTGAACGCGGAACGCGGGAACGCGGTCATGATCAGATGATGGCCAGCCGGCCGCCACACCCGCCGGAGACCGGCTGACCATCATCTGATCTCGCCCTGAGCGAGCGGGTGACGACGCACCGGAACCGATCGGCCCGGTGCGGCACTAGCATCCCGTCATGCCCGACGCCCCCTACGGTCTCGCGCTCGGCGCCGGCCTGCTCGCCGCCGTCAACCCGTGCGGGTTCGCCCTGCTGCCCGCGTACCTGTCGATGCTGGTCCTGGGCGACGGGCCGGCGGACGCACGCGGTCCGCTCGCGCCGGTGGGCCGGGCGCTGGCCCTGACCGCCGCGATGACCGTCGGTTTCGTCGCGGTGTTCGGGACGTTCGGGCTGCTCGCCGGCCCGCTCGCCGCTCGACCTCGGCTGCGGCTTCGGGCCGATCACCTGCGTCCTCGC
>JAEYGD010000413.1 GCA_023402505.1 Actinomycetes bacterium | reverse complement strand
CCGCGACGCTGGTCCTCGGGCCACCCGGGCCGCCGTCGCCGGTCGGGCTCACCGCGGTGGCGGCGGCCGTCGTGGTGCCGTCCCTGACCTGGTACGGCGGACGCGCCACCGCCCGGGCCGGAGCGCGGTCGGTGGCGGCCTTCCGGGCGGTCATGGCCATCGCCCTCATCGACGTCGTCCTGCTCGTCACCAGTGGTCCGGTGGTCTGACGGCCACCCCCGCAGGTGGCATCCCCGGGTCGCCGTGCGCGAGTCGATCAGGCCCAACTACCCTTAACGGCGGTCTGCGCGGGCATGGCCACCGTGCCCGGCGTACGACCGGGTGTGATCGTGACGAGGAGGACCGACGTGACGCGCTCGATCAGGGGTTCCCGGCGGGCGGCCCTGCTGGTTGCCGGTGTGGCGGCGACGACCGGACTGCTGCTGTCCGGGTGCGGCGCCGGCCAGGTCTCGGAGACCGCCAACAAGGTGCCGTCGGTCCAGGGCGTCAACGTCCAGACCGCCAACGGCGAGTACGCCGTCCGCGGCCTGCTGCTCGCGTTCCCGGGCATCGAGGGGTACCAGGCCGGCGCGAACGCCGTCCTCAACGCCGTGATCTACAACGACTCGGCCGACCCGGTCACCGTCACCGTCACCACCGACGACGCCCGCGAGGTGGTCGTCACCGGCACCGACGCCACCGCCTCGCCGGCCCAGTCGCCGACCGGGAGCCCGTCGGCCACGCCGTCGGCCGAGGCGTCGGCCACGCCGTCGCCCGAGGGCACCGGGTCGCCCAGCCCGGACGCCGAGCCGACCGGCAGCCCGTCGCCGACCGCTCCGGCGGGACAGCCGGCCCGGATCGAGATCCCCGCGCTCAGCTACGTCCAGCTCAACACCGAGGGCCGGCAGGTGCTGCAGCTCATCGGCCTGAACGAGGCGCTGCGCTCCGGCCAGAACGTCTTCGTGACCTTCGACTTCGGCAACGGCCACACGGTCACCGCCCCGGCCCCGGTGGCCGTGCCGCTGACCCCGGCGCCCCAGCCGTCGCCGATCATCGAGCGTGAGGGCGGCTACGAGGGCCAGGAGGGCCACGGCGGCGAGGGCGGCGCCGGCCACTGAGCGCCCGCGAACCCCGGCACCGCCGGCGTTGGTGAACACCACCACGCCGGCGGTGTCTTCGTCGTACGCGGGGGTTAACGTCCCGGTGTGACCACCTCACGATCCACCTCCCCGCGTGCCGGCGCGACCGGCGGGCGCGGCCGTGCCGGCGCCCGCGAGCCCCGCCCGGCCTACGAGTGCGACGCCTGCGGCCACCAGCCACCCAAGTGGGTGGGGCGCTGCCCGGAGTGCGGCGAGTGGGGCTCGGTCGTCGAGTGCACGCTGACCGGCCCGACCGTCTCCGGCCGGGTGGTCAGCTCCCGGATGCCGGCCGAGCCGGCCCGGCCCATCGCCACCATCAGCGCCGCACCGGCGCGGGCCCGGCCGACCGGGGTCAGCGAGCTCGACCGGGTGCTCGGCGGCGGCCTCGTCCCCGGCGCGGTGGTGCTGCTCGCCGGGGAGCCCGGGGTCGGCAAGTCCACCCTGCTGCTCGACGTGGCCCAGCAGTGGGCCGCCGGGGGCAGCCCGTCGCTGGTGGTCAGCGGTGAGGAGTCGGTCAGCCAGGTCCGGCTGCGCGCCGAGCGGATGGGCACCCTGCACGACCAGCTCTACCTGGCCGCCGAGAGCGACCTCGCCGCCGTGCTCGGTCACCTCGACGCCGTCAAGCCGGGCCTGCTGGTGCTCGACTCGGTGCAGACGATCTCCACCACCGGCACCGAGGGGGTTCCCGGCGGCGTCACCCAGGTCCGCGCGGTGACGGCGGCGCTGGTGGCGGTCGCCAAGGAGCGCGGCATCGCGACCGTGCTGGTGGGCCACGTCACCAAGGACGGCCAGGTCGCCGGTCCCCGCGTCCTGGAGCACCTGGTCGACGTGGTTCTGCACTTCGAGGGCGACAAGCACTCGTCGCTGCGGATGGTGCGCGGCGTGAAGAACCGGTTCGGCGCGGCCGACGAGGTCGGCTGCTTCGAGATGCACGAGGGCGGCATCAGCAGCCTGGCCGACCCGTCCGGGCTCTTCCTGACCCGCTACTCGGAGCCGGTGCCGGGCACCTGCGTCACGGTGGCGATGGAGGGCCGCCGGGCGCTGCTCACCGAGGTGCAGGCGCTGATCGGCGCGACGGTGGCCGGGTCGCCGAGGCGTACCGTCTCCGGGCTCGACTCCGCCCGGCTGGCCATGGTGCTGGCGGTGCTTCAGCGACGCACCGAGCGGTTGACGCTGCACGACCGGGAGGTCTTCGCCGCCACCGTCGGGGGGATCCGGGTCGTCGAGCCGGCCGCCGACCTGGCCGTCGCCCTCGCGGTCGCCTCCGGCGGCCTGAACCTCGCGATCGCCCCGCACCTGGTGGCGATCGGCGAGGTCGGCCTGACCGGCGAGGTGCGTCGGGTGGGTGCCGTGCCCCGCCGGCTGGCCGAGGCGGCCCGGCTCGGTTTCCGGCTCGCGCTGGTGCCGCCCGGCTGCGGCCCGGAGAGCACCGGCGTGCGCGCCGACCAGATGAGGGTGATCGAGGTCACCGACGTCCGGGCAGCCCTCCAGGCGGTGGCGCGGGCGTCCGCCGAGTGAACGGGACGGACTGCGGGGACGATACCGGTCAGCCCGGATAGGTGACGCGGCCCGGACGGGAAGCGGCATCGTGACACATCACAGTAACCACGACAGCACCCACCGCAGGGCAGTCCGTAGACTGTGCCCGTGCCGATCGACCGCGACACCACCAAGCCTGCCGGCGCGACACCCCACGCCCGCACCGGCGCCGTGGGTTCGGCCGCCCGTCCGATCAGCGTCAACGTGACCGGAGGCGCCGTCGGCGACCCGCTGCGTGCCAACCTGGCTCTGATGGCGCCGGGCACCGCCCTGCGCGACGGTCTGGAGCGGATCCTGCGCGGGCGCACCGGCGCCCTGATCGTCCTGGGCTACGACAAGGTCGTCGAGAGTCTCTGCACCGGTGGTTTCCCCCTGGACGTGGAGTTCTCCGCGACCCGCGTCCGGGAGCTGTGCAAGATGGACGGCGCCGTGGTGCTGTCTAGCGACGGCACCCGGATCGTCCGGGCCGCGGTGCACCTGATGCCCGACCCGTCCATCCCGACCGAGGAGTCCGGCACCCGGCACCGCACGGCGGAACGGGTCGCCCGGCAGACCGGCTACCCGGTCATCTCGGTGAGCCAGTCCATGCGGATCATCAGCCTCTATGTCAACGGGCAACGGCACGTGCTGGACGACTCGGCCGCGATCCTCTCCCGGGCCAACCAGGCCCTCGCCACGCTCGAGCGGTACAAGCTGCGCCTGGACGAGGTCTCCGGCACCCTGTCGGCCCTGGAGATCGAGGACCTGGTCACCGTGCGGGACGCGGTCGCCGTCGTCCAGCGGCTCGAGATGGTCCGCCGGATCGCCGACGAGATCGCCGGGTACGTGGTCGAGCTGGGCACCGACGGCCGCCTGCTCGCCCTCCAACTCGACGAGCTGATGGCCGGCGTGGACGCCGACCGCACCCTGGTCATCCGGGACTACCTGCCCTCCGGCCGCAAGTCCCGCACCCTCGACGAGGCGCTGGTCGAGCTGGACCTGCTCAACGCGACCGAGCTGATCGACCTGGTCGCGGTCGCCAAGGCGATCGGCTACCCGGCCGCCTCCGACGCGCTCGAAGCCGCGGTCAGCCCGCGAGGGTTCCGGCTGCTGGCCAAGGTGCCGCGCCTGCCGGTGGCGATCGTCGACCGCCTCGTGGGGCACTTCGGCAGCCTCCAGCGGCTGCTCGGCGCGACCGTCGAGGACCTACAGGCGGTGGAGGGTGTCGGCGACGCCCGGGCCCGGGGCGTCCGTGAGGGCCTGTCCCGGCTCGCCGAGGCGTCGATCCTGGAACGCTACGTCTGACGCCCCGCGGCGGGTCCGGTCCCGGTCGGCCGGTCGCGGGAAGGGCTCGGCGGGTGCCGACGCCCCCGGTCAGCCGCTGATGGTCAACCGGACCGGTGCGCTGAGCTTGGTGCCGACCCGCGCCAGCACCTGGTACGTGCCGGCGGGCGGCACCGGGCCGGCGGCCACGCCGTCGGCGCAGCGGGTGGTGTCCTTGCCGTTCCAGGTGAGCTGGTAGGAGCGCTCGAAGTTCGGCGTGAACGACTGCACGTCCGCGCCCTTGCCGGTGCCGCAAGTGTCGGAGGACCAGATCGTCGCGGCCCCGGACTTGATGAACAACTCCTGCGCGCTCGCGCCGACGTCGCGGCTGCACGTCCGGTCCGAGCTGTTCCGGATCTTCAGCTGCAGGTCGACGGCCGCGCCGCGGGTCACGGTGGCCGGCCGGGCGACGGCGGTCACCGTGATCTCCTCGTCGGTGCAGGTGCCCGCGTCGGCGACCGGGTTGACCGGGACCGGGCCGTTCGTGGTGGTCGCCTCCGACGGAGTGGCGGACGGCCCCGCCCCGCCCGCGTCACCCGAACCGGCATCTCCCGAACCGGTGCCGGGTGACGGCGTGCCCGTCTGCGGCGTGAGCACCGAACCGGTGGGCTCTGGTGTCGCGCCGGGCGACGCCGGCTGCGCGCCCCCGCCGGAACGGCCGGAGCCGTCGTCCTGCCCGTTGCACGAGTAGAGGACGACAATCAGGAGGAGAAGCACCGCTCCGAGCACGACGGCACGACGCCGCCAGTAAACGGCGGGAGGCAGAGGGCCGACCGTCAGACGCATGATGCCCCCACCGTAGCGGCGACGCGCACGGCACACGGCAGCGACGCGCCGGGCTGCCCGCAGCTCATGGAACGATCCTCCACTATCGACGGTCAGGGCCGCCCCCCGGCAGCCCACCGTGCCGGTCACCTGCCCGTCAGAGATAGACCTTGCGCTGGTAAACGGCGTGCGCGCCGGCCACCCGGTCGAGGAACAGCAGACCCGCACAGTGGTCGATCTCGTGCTGCAGGGCCCGCGCCTCGAACGCGTCGGTGACCAGCCGCACCACCTTGCCGGTCCCCGGGAGCGCACCCTCCACCACCAGCCGCCCCGCCCGCTTCACGTCACCGGTCAGGTCCGGAACGGACATGCAGCCCTCCCGGCCGGCCTTCCACCGGCTGGCCTCCACGACCGAAGCGTTGCACAACACGAACGTGCCGTGCACCGTGACGGCCTTCGGGTGACCGGTGACGTCCACCGCGAACACCCGCGCGCCCACCCCGATCTGCGGAGCGGCCAGACCGACACACCCCGGCGACACCCGCATGGTGGCCACCAGGTCGGCCGCGAGGCGTACGGTCTCCTCGGCCGTCGGGTCGACGTCGGCACCGGCCCGACCGAGAACCGCTGCCGGCGCCGACACCACCGCCCGCACCTCGCCCGGCACGCCCAGGACGTCAGGCGTCCAGTCACCGAGACCGGCGTACTCCTCCGCGCTCACAGCACGTCCGGGTCGGCCGGCCGGAGTGAGACATCGACGCCCAGGTCGGCGGCGGCCGACGCCAACCGCCCCGCCACCTTCTCCGCCGCGCCCGACGGCAGGTCCACCTCGGCGACGACGACGTAGAGCGAACCCGCCAGCCGGGTGCTCAGGTCCGTGACGTTGCCGCCCGCCTCGGCGAGCACCCGGGTCATGGCGGCCACGATGCCCATCCGGTCCGCGCCGTGCACCGCCATCACGTACGGCTCGCCGCTCGGCACCGCCTCGCCGTCCGGCGTCACCGCGCGTACGGTCGCCAGCAGCTGGCCGTCGGCGGCCAGCGGCGCCAGCGCGGCCTCGACGTCGGCGGCGGCCGGGCCCACGCAGACCAGCGTCATCGCGAAGTGACCGCGAAGCCGCGTCATCGTGCTGTCGGTGAGGTTCGCGCGGAGGCCGGCAAGCACCTCGGCCACGTCTGCCACGATGCCCGGCCGGTCCCGGCCGATGACGGTGATCGCGAGCTCGTTCATCCCGGCATTCTCCCCGACCGGCCCCACCGCACGTCGCGGGACCTGCCCGGGTGGCCGCCCAGCGGGACTGCTACCCCGTGACATGATCGGCGACGCGATGACTGAACCGACCTTCGCCACCCTGGTCAGCCGGTGGTACGAGCGCAACGCCCGGGACCTGCCGTGGCGCCGCCCCGACGTCACCCCGTGGGCCATCCTGGTCAGCGAGGTGATGCTCCAGCAGACCCCGGTCGTCCGCGTCGTACCGGCGTGGGAGGCGTGGCTGGCCCGCTGGCCCGAACCGGCCGACCTCGCGGCGGACACCCCGGCCGAGGCGATCCGCATGTGGGGACGGCTCGGCTACCCCCGCCGGGCGGTACGCCTGCGGGAATGCGCGGTGGCGATCGTCGAGCGGCACGGCGGGCAGGTACCGGACCGGCTGGAGCAGCTGCTGGCGCTGCCGGGCGTCGGGACGTACACCGCGCGGGCGGTGGCCGCCTTCGCGTACGGGCAGCGGCACCCCGTCGTGGACACCAACGTGCGGCGGGTGGTCTGCCGGGCGGTCGCCGGCGAACCGGACGCCGGCCCGACCACCCGGCCCGCCGACCTGGTCGCGGCCGAGGAACTGCTGCCGGTCGAGCCGGCCGCCGCCGCGCTGGCCAGCGCCGCGTTCATGGAGCTGGGAGCGGTAATCTGCACCGCGAGGGCACCGCACTGCGCGATCTGTCCCGTCGAATCGGTCTGCGCCTGGCGCGCCTCCGGGCGGGAAGCGCCGGCGGGCCCTACCCGGCGACCCCAGCGGTACGCGGGCACCGACCGCCAGGTACGCGGACTGCTGCTCGCTGTCCTCCGGGAGTCCACCGCCCCGGTGCCCCGGCAGCGTCTGGACCAGGTGTGGGCCGACGACGTGCAGCGGTCCCGGGCGTTGGCCGCCCTGGTGGACGACGGACTGGTCGAGCCGGTCGGCGAGGCTTCCTTCCGCCTGGCCGGCGACGGCCCACCGGTCCCGGTCCCCTGACGGGCCGGCGGCACGGACAGTCCGGGGCCGAACCCTCGGCGACGGCCACTGCGGTCGGACCATGACGCGGGCAGACCCTGGCGCAGGCAGGCCACCGCACGGCAGGCCATGACGCGGGCAGGCCCCCTGGCACGGCAAGCCATGACGCGGGCAGGCCATGACGCGGGCAGGCCATGACGCGGGCAGCACTTTCGGGGAAGTGCTGCCTCAGCCGTGTGGGTGGGGGCACTTTCCCCGAAAGTGTTCCCCGCTTTCCCTGCCGGCCTCTCGGCCGGGATGGGACGGGTGGCGGGGGTTCACTTGGGGTCCGGGTGGAGG
>JAEYGD010000358.1 GCA_023402505.1 Actinomycetes bacterium | reverse complement strand
GGCCGGACCGGTCACGACCGGATCCCCGCGTGGCCGGCGGTCACGCCGGGCCGCCCGGCTGCTGCTTGCGCGGCGCGTTCTTCGCCGGTCGCGGCGCGGGCGCCTCCCCGGCCGGCTCGACGTCCGTCGACGGCCGCAGGGCCACCGCCTTCTTGGCGACGGCCTTCTTCGCGGCCTTCTTCGCCACCGCGTCCGCACCGGCGGGCTCCTCGCCACCCGTCGCAGCCGTCTTCGCGGCCTTCTTCGCCACCGCATCCGGACCGGCGGCCTCCCCGCCACCCGTCGCCGGTAGGGCCTTCTTGACCGCCTTCTTCGCGATCGCCTTCTTCGCCACGGCCTTCTTCGCCGGACCGGGGCCGGACGTCCCGGCGGTGGGCGCCGCGGCCGCCGGCGGGGCGGCCGGCTCGGCACCACCCGGGACCGCCCCGGCCCGCTCGCCGGCAGCACCCGGCACGACCACACCCGGACCGCCCACCGCGGCGCCGGTACCCGCCGCGGCGGACACCGCCGCACCCCCACCGGAGACCGGGCCGGTACGCGCCTCCCGCAGCTGCCGCTCCAACTCGTGCACCCGGCGGGTCAACTCGGCGACCTCGTCGGCGGTGGCGAGACCGACGGCGCCCAGCGCCCGGTCGACCTCGAACCGGACCAGCTTGGTCAACGACTCCCGGTTGGCCGCGCTGGTCGACATCAGCTCCTCGGCGAGCGCCTGCAGCTGGGCGGCCGTCGCGCCGCCGGTGCCGACCAGCCGGCGCACCGCATCCTGCGCCTTCTTCCGGGGCGCCTCGGTCAGGCCCATGGCCAGCTCGAGGTAGGCGCGCCACGCGTCCTGCATGCCAGAGTCCTTCCGCGAGGGGGTGTGCGTCCTCACGCTACCGGGCGCGGCCGGGCCGGCCGTGCGGTACGGTGCCGGGAAGTGACGTGGCGAGCTGTCAGGAGGCGATGTGGCCAGCGTTGACGAGTGCCGGCAGGCGTTGCAGGATCTCGCCGCCCGACTGGACCGCAACGCCGAGACGGTACGCGAACGCGTCGACCTGGACCGCACCCTGGCCTGCCGCGTCACCGACCTCGACACGGCCTTCCACGGCCGGCTCGCCGACGGCCGCCTGGTCGACCTCGCCGACGGCGACGACCCCAAGGCGAAGATCGCGATGAGCACCACCAGCGACGACCTGCTCGCCCTCGTCCGGGGCGACCTGGACGTCACCCGGGCGGTGGCGTCCCGGCGGGTGTCCATCAAGGCGAACCCGTTCGACCTGATGAAGCTCCGCAAGCTGCTCTGAGCCCGCCGGCCGCGACTCAGGCCGCCAAAGCCGCCGTCGCCTATCCGGTCGCCGCCGCCAGCAGGCCGAACGCCGCCAACACCCGCTCGGCCTCGGCCGAGGCGCCCCGCACCGGCCGCGGTCCCGCCGCCTCCCACGCCGCCGCGCACAGCGCCGGCAGCGCCTCCAGCGGCCGTCCGGCCCCGGACAGCTCCAACCGCCCGTCGCGCACCGCCGCCGACCATCCACCGGCCTCCGCCGGGCCCGGCACCCGCACCACAGCCGCCGGGTCGAACAGACCCGCGAGGTCCTCCGACACGTACGTCGGGCGACGCTCCGGCTCGGCGGCGAGGAGTTCGGCGACGTCGCTGACACCGGTCAACACGAGCAGGCTGTCCAGCCCGGCCCGGACGGCACCCTCGATGTCCGTGTCCAGCCGGTCGCCGACGACGAGCGTACGGCCCGCACCGACCCGACGGGCGGCCGTCGCGAACAGCTCCGGCGCCGGCTTGCCCACGACCACGTCCGGGTCCCGGTCCAGGGCGGTCCGCAGAGCCGCCACCAGAGATCCGTTGCCCGGCAGCGGACCCCGCCCGCTGGGCAGGGTGCGGTCGGTGTTGGTGGCGATCCAGGTCGCCCCAGCGCGTACGGCCACCGCCGCCTCCGCGAGATCGGCCCAGCCGACCTGCGGCCCGTACCCCTGCACGACCGCGACCGGGTCCTCCTCGGCCCCGGCCACCGGAGTGAGGCCGGCGGCGCGGACCTCGGCCCGCAACGCCTCCGCCCCCACCACCAGGACCGGCGCGCCGGCCGGATACCGCCGGCGCAGCAGCTCGGCGGTCGCGGCCGCGGAGGTCAGGACCTCCTCCGGACGGGCGGCCACACCCATGCCGGTGAGCAGGTCGGCGACCTCACTCGACCGCCGGGAGGCGTTGTTCGTGGCGTACGCGACCGCCCGCCCCTCGGCGTGCAGCCGCCCGACCGCCTCGACCGCGCCGGGAATCGGCCGGTCGATCAGGTAGATCACCCCGTCCAGGTCGAAGACGACCTGGGCGTACCCGTCGACCAGCCGCGTTCCGTCGGTCGTCATCGCCGGTCGGTGCCCGGCTCGCCGGCGTCCTCCGCCTCGTCGAGCTCGCCGGCGAGGCGCTTCGCCTCGGCGTCGGTCAGCTCCTCCTCGGCCAGGTCGTCGCCCAGGTCACCGGCGTCCGCGTCCGGCCGCGCCTCGACGCCGGCGTCGCTGTCGACGGTACGGCTGTCGGTACCGCGCTCGGCGTCGTCGGCGTCCCGGTCGCTCAGCCGGTCGTCGTCGCCGTCGCCGTCGTCGTCGTCGTCGGTGTCATCGACGGCGCTGGGCCGGTCGCCGTCACCGTCGACGGCACCGGACCGGTCGTCGTCACCGCTGTGCAGTTCGTCGTCCCCGTCGAGCCGTTCTTCGTCGCCGTCGAGCTGGTCTTCGTCGCCGTCACCGGAGGCGAGGTCGGCGTCCGGGCGGGCCGGAACGGCACCGGGCGAGCCGGGACCGGCGGCGAACTCCTCGTCCTCGTCGTCCTCGTCGCCCTCGATCACCACGCCGTCGAGTTCCAGTAGCCGCTCCGCCGCGTCGGTCTCCCCGTCGGTGTCGATCTCCGCCGCCCGGGAGAACCACTCACGGGCCTCCTCGCGCCGGCCCACCGCGAGCAGCGCGTCGGCGTACGCGTACCGCAGCCGCGCCGTCCACGGCTCAGCCGCGTCACCCGTCAGCTCCGGCACCTGGAGCATCGCCACCGCGGCGTCCTTCTGGCCCAGGTCGCCCCGCGCCCCGGCGGCGACGATCAACAGCTCCACGGCCACGGCCTGGTCCAGCGTCGACCGGTCCGCGCCGCGGAACAGGTCGATCGCCCGCTCCGGGCGGCCCAGCGCCCGCTCGCAGTCCGCGAGCACCGCCAGGTGGCTCTGCAGGCCACTCATCCGGTGGTACGTCCGCAGCTCGGCCACCGCCGTCTGCCACTCCCCGGCGTGGTACGCCGCCAGCCCGACCGCCTCCCGGACAGCGGCGATGCGCGAGGCCAGCCGGCGGGCCGCGAGCGCGTGCGCCAGCGCCTCGGCCGGGTCCTCGTCGATCAGCTGACCGGTCGCGACCAGGTGCCGGGCGACCTTCTCCGCGACCGGCTTGGCCAGGGAGAGCAGTTCGGCCCGGACGTCCTTGTCCAGGTCCGTCGCGACGATCTCGTCGGGCAGCTCCGGCGCCGCCGGGCCCTCGGACTCGGCTCCCCGCTCATCCCGGTAGCCGCCCTCGCGACGCTCGCCGCCACGGAAACCCTCCCGGTCGCCGCGGTAGCCGCCGTCACGACGCTCACCACCGCGGTAGCCGCCGTCACGGCGGTCACCGCCGGGCCGGTCGTCGCGCCGGAAACCACCCTCACGACGCTCGCCACCACGGAAACCGCCCTCGCGGTCGCCACCACGGAAGCCGCCCTCACGGCGGTCACCGCCACGGAAACCACCGTCGCGGTAGCCGCCCTCGCGCCGCTCGCCACCGGGCCGCTCGTCCCGGCGGTCGCCACCACGGAAGCCGCCCTCACGACGGTCACCACCGGGCCGATCGTCGCGCCGGAAACCACCCTCACGACGCTCGCCACCACGGAAACCACCGTCGCGGTCGCCACCACGGAAGCCGCCCTCACGACGGTCACCACCGGGTCGATCGTCGCGCCGGGAACCACCTTCACGACGGTCACCGCCACGGAAACCCTCACGGTCGCGGAAGCCAACCTCACGACGCTCGCCACCACGGAATCCGCCGTCGCGGTCACCACCACGGAAGCCGCCCTCACGACGGTCACCACCGGGCCGGTCGTCCCGCCGGAAGCCACCCTCACGGCGCTCACCACCGGGCCGCTCCTCACGGCGATCGCCGCTCCGGAACCCGCCTTCACGGCGGTCGCCGCCACGGAAGCCCTCACGGTCGCGGAAGCCACCCTCGCGACGGTCACCGCCACGGAAGCCACTCTCGCGGCGGTCACCGCCGGGCCGTTCGTCGCGCCGGTCAGCCCCGCGGAAGCCCTCACGGTCACGGAAGCCACCTTCACGGCGGTCGCCGCCGGGGCGGTCGTCGCGGCGGAAGCCACCGGGCCGGTTGCCCTCCTCGCGCCGGAAGCCCCGGTCACCGCCACGGAAGCCTTCGCGGTCGCCGCCACGGAATCCGCCTTCGCGGCGGTCGCCGCCACGGTTCCCGCCGTCCCGGTCCCGGAAGCCGCCCTGGCGCTCACCGTCGCGGGGCCCGCCTCGGAAACCACCGCGCCGGTCACCGTCGCGCTGGCCGCCGCGGTCGTCCCGGTACGAGGGGCGGTCCCCACCACGCGACGCGCCGTCGCGGCCGGCTCCGCGGTCTTCGTATCGACGGGGACGGTCGCCGCCGTGCGGTCCTGAACTCACAGGTACATCCTTCCTGATGGCGTTTCCGCCGAGAACGCTAACGCAGTCGAGGGCCGCCCCTGCTGGGGCGGC
>JAEYGD010000357.1 GCA_023402505.1 Actinomycetes bacterium | reverse complement strand
GGGGCGCCCCTACGGGGGCGCGCACGTCGAGGTGGTGGGCGAGGCCAGCACGGTGGCCGAGGCGGTCAGCCGGATCGCCGCCACCGAGCCCGACGTGGTGCTGCTCGACGTGCACATGCCCGACGGCGGCGGCCGGGCGGTGCTCGAGGCGATGCGGCGTACGCACCCGCACGTGCGGTTCCTGGCGCTCAGCGTCTCGGACGCCGCCGAGGACGTGATCGGGCTGATCCGGGCCGGCGCCCGGGGCTACGTCACCAAGACGATCTCGCCGGACGAACTGGCGGCGGCGATCCGTCGGGTGGCCGACGGAGACGCCGTGTTCAGCCCCCGGCTGGCCGGGTTCGTGCTGGACGCCTTCACGGCCCGCCCGGACGCGCCGGTGTCCGACCCCGAACTGGACCAGCTCACCAACCGGGAGCGGGAGGTGCTGCGCCTGCTCGCCCGGGGCTACGCGTACAAGGAGATCGCCAAGGAGCTGTACATCTCGATCAAGACGGTCGAGACGCACGTGTCGAACGTGCTCCGCAAGCTCCAGATGTCCAACCGCTACGAACTGTCCCGCTGGGCGGCCGACCGGCGACTCGTCTGACCGCCGCGCCCGGCACGCCGCCGGTGTCGCCGTCACTCCGTGCGGAGGACGGTGAACGCCTCGGCGAGCCGGCCGGAGGGCAGGCCGGCGTCCGTCGCCATCGTGGCCAACTGGTCGCGGACGAAGGCCGGCAGGTCCAGGTGGGCGGTCTGGGAGCGGTGGGCCCGCATCGCCTCGACCTTGCGTTCGTAACTGTCAGTGACGTCGACGGTGTGGTCCGGCGAGGGGCCGCCCGCGTACCAGATCTCCCGTACCACCCACGGCCGCAGCCCCGCGGCGAGCAGGTCGGGGTGTGCGGACGGGTTGCGGGCGTCCGGGTAGACCGCGCCGGTGGCCGCCTCGCCGACGGCCTGGTGGTCGGGGTGGCCCGGGCCGGCGATGTGCTCCCAGCGGCGCAGCGGTGAACTGGTCAGGACCCGGTCCGGGCGGAACCGGCGGATCGCGGCGGTGAGGTCCCGACGCAGCCGCGGTGTCGGCGCGAGCGTCCCGTCGGCGTACCCGGTCAGCACGTCGACCCGCCGGACGCCGACGGCGGCGGCCGCCGCGCGCTGTTCCTCCGCGCGGCGCCGGACCAGCTCCCGCCGGGAGGTGTCGCCGCAGCCCCCGGCGTCACCCAGCGTGACGAGAAGGTATGCGACCTCGATCCCGGTGTCCGTCCAGGTCGCCACGGTGCCCGCACAGCCGAAGTCGACATCGTCCGGATGGGCGAAAATAGCGAGGGCCCGTCGGACGTCGGCCACCGGCGCGGCGGAGGGTGGAAAGGTCATCGTGGTTCGAGGCTACCGGCGGCGAACCGCCCGGGGCCGCGTTCTCGCAGCTCCTACCATGCCTTCCTGGGCGTGGTGAACCCGCCTCCGGGTGAATGTACGCCCCGTCCCGGCCCGGTATCGGGTTGATAACACGCCTTCCCGCCAGCGCGCATCGGGTGTCACAGTGGCAGGCACCTCACAACCCCCTCGTGAGCCGAGCGCCCTGAGGAGGCACTCCCATGCGCGGGAAATTCCTGAAGGTGGCGGTCGCGGCGACCGCCACCGCTATGTTGGCCACCGCCTGTAGTGGCGGCGGCGACGACTCGAACGAGGCCGGCGGCCAGTCCGGCGGCGAGCTTCGCGTCTACGCGTCGGAGCCGGCGTTCCTGATGCCCTCCGCCGGTGACGACGAGCCGTCGATCTACGTGATCCGGCAGCTCTACCGCGGTCTGGTCAAGTACAACGCGGAGAGCGCCGCCCCGGAGAACGACCTGGCCGAGTCGATCGAGTCGGACGACCAGAAGCTCTGGACGATCAAGATCAAGAGCGGCTACACCTTCGACAACGGTGAGCCGGTCAACGCCGACGCGTTCATCCGGTCGTGGAACTACGCCGCTTACGGGCCGAACGCCCAGAACAACGGCTACTTCATGAAGCGGATCGCCGGCATCAAGGACGTGTCGTCGGAGGACCCGGACGGCGAGGGCCCGAAGAAGGCGCCGGAGCCGAAGGCCAAGACCCTCGCCGGCCTGAAGAAGGTCGACGACCTGACCTTCACCGTCGAGCTGACCGAGCCCTTCTCCGGCTTCCCGACCACCGTCGGCTACTCGGGCTTCTTCCCGATGGCCCAGGCCTGCGTCGACGCTCCGGACAAGTGCAACGAGACCCCGATCGGCAACGGCCCGTACAAGATCGAGGGCAGCTGGCAGCACAACGTTGCCATCAACCTGGTCCGCAGCGACACCTGGAAGGGTGAGCCGGGCAAGCCCGACAAGATCAACTACCGGATCTTCGCGGACGTCGACGCCGGTTACGCCGCCTTCCAGGCCGGCGAGCTGGACGTGATGTACACCCTGCCGCCGGCCCGCTACAAGGAGGCCAAGGCCACCTACGGCGACCGCCTCTACGAGCAGCCGGGTGACAACTTCACCTACGTCGGCATGCCGATGTACCAGCCGGAGTTCAAGGACAAGCGGGTCCGCCAGGCGCTCTCGCTGGCGATCGACCGGCAGTCCATCATCGACGCCGTCTTCGACGGCCGGTTCACCCCGGCCACCGGCTACATCGCGCCGACCTTCCAGGGTGCCCGCGAGAACGTCTGCCAGTACTGCAAGAAGGACGTCGAGAAGGCCAAGCAGCTCCTGGCCGAGGCCGGCGGCTGGCCGGCCGGCAAGAAGCTGACCCTCTGGGCGAACGCCGGTGCCGGTCACGAGCAGTGGCTGCAGGCGGTCGGCGACCAGATCAAGGCCGCTCTGGGCATCGACTACGAGCTGAAGGTCAACCTGCAGTTCGCCGAGTACCTGGAGACCGCGGACAACAAGAAGTTCACCGGTCCGTTCCGTCTCGGCTGGGGCCCGGACTACCCGTACCTCGAGACCTACCTCGGCCCGCTGTACACCACCAACGCCGACAGCAACAACTCGACCTTCGCCAACCAGGAGTTCGACAGCCTGCTGACGCAGGGTGGCAGCGCCAACTCGATCGAGGAGGCGATCCCCTTCTACCAGAAGGCGGAGGACATCCTGGTCGAGGAGCTGCCGGTCATCCCGATGTGGTGGGGCAAGGTCGGTGCGGTCTACGGTGAGAACGTGGACAAGTTCGTCTGGAACGCCGTCTCGGACGCCGACTACGGTGCGACCTCGCTGAAGCAGAACTGAGCTTCGGCATCCTGATCCAGCCGTAACACGACGTGGCGGCAACGGTCTCCCCACCAGGG
>JAEYGD010000263.1 GCA_023402505.1 Actinomycetes bacterium | reverse complement strand
CCAGCGCGGGCGGCCGGGCGAGACGGCCCGCATGACGGCCGACCGGCGGGTCGGCGCCGCGGGCGGCGACGGCGCCGGAGCCGGCGGATCGTCGGCGCTGACCGTGCCGGCCGCCCTGGGCGCCGCCGCTGTCCTCCTGACCGTGCTGCTCGGCGTGATCGCCGGGCGGCGGCGCGCCGGCCGGCACGGTCGGGCCCGCTCCTGACGCCCCCGCCGGACACGCGCCGGTGACCGGGGTGCTGGTCTCACCCCCCGGCCATCGCCCCCAGGATGATGAACGGTTCCTTTCCGGCGGCGACCTCCTCGGGTAGCGGCGTGTCGGGTGGGTCGTTGGACAGGTCCCGTTCGCAGGCGTAGAACCGGACGAACGCGCGCCGCTTGCCGGTGTGCCGGTCGCGGATCGTGCCGAGGAGCATCGGGAAGCGACCTTCGATGGCGTCCAGCAGCGAGCGCTGGGTCACCGGCGCGGTCAGGTCGAGCCGCACCTCCCCCTGGACGTGGGCCAGGTTCTTCAGGTGCGCCGGGAGGACGACCCGGATCACGGCAGCACCTGGACTTCCACCGAGAGCACGGCCGGCAGGTCCCGCACGATGGGCGTCCAGCTGTCACCGCCGTCCGCCGAGTGGTAGACCTGGCCGCCGCTGGTGCCGAAATAGATGCCGCACGGGTCGAGGGTGTCGACGGCCATGGCGTCGCGCAGCACGTTGACGTAGCAGTGCGACTGCGGCAGGCCGTTGGTCAGCGGCTCCCAGTTCTCGCCGCCGGTCCGGCTGCGGTAGACGCGCAGCTTCCCCTCCGGCGGGTAGTGCTCGGAGTCGCTCTTGATCGGGACGACGTAGATGGTCTCCGGCTCGTGCGCGTGCACCGCGATCGGGAAGCCGAAGTCCGACGGGAGGTCACCGCTGACCTCGCGCCAGTTGCCGCCCGCGTCGTCGCTGCGCATGACGTCCCAGTGCTTCTGCATGAAGAGCGTGTCCGGCCGGGCCGGGTGCTGGGTGATGTGGTGCACGCAGTGGCCGACCTCGGAGTCCTGGTCGGGGATCTCCCCGGAGCGCAGGCCCTTGTTGATCGGCAGCCAGCTGGCCCCGGCGTCGTCGCTGCGGAAGGCACCGGCCGCCGAGATGGCCACGTAGATCCGGTCCTTGTGGACCGGGTCGAGGATGATCGTGTGCAGGCACAGGCCGCCGGCGCCGGGCTGCCACGTCGGGCCGGTCGGGTGGGTGCGCAGGGCGGTCAGCTCGGTCCATTTCTGGCCGCCGTCGCTGGACACGTAGAGGGCGGCGTCCTCGCCTCCCGCGTACACCGTGTCGGGGTCCTCGCGCGAGGGCTCCAGATGCCAGATGCGCTTGAACTCCCACGGGCGCGGCGTGCCGTCGTACCACAGGTGTTCGCCGACCTCGCCGGTGTAGGCGAAGTCGTTGCCGACCGTCGTCCACGTCCGGCCACCGTCGTCGGAACGCTGGATCAGCTGGCCGAACCAGCCGCCGGACTGGGACGCGTAGAGCCGGTCCGGGTCGGCGGGCGACCCGGTGAGATGGTAGATCTCCCAGCCGCCGAAGTGCGGCCCGTCGACCTTCCAGTTGTCGCGTCGGCCGTCGGCCGTCAACGTGAACGCGCCCTTGCGGGTGCCCACCAGCACTCGTACGCCGCTCATCCTTGTCACCCTTCCGCTGTGTCGACGGGTACGGCGGGACAGACCGGCCGCGACGCCGAAACTCATCGGTCCCGGCCAGTCTTAGTCCGGGGGTACGACAAACCAAGGATTTCGCCTCCTACCCGGGTAGGAGAAACCGCTCCGACCGTCGGCCGCGACCGCGACCCCAGGTCGGGCGCATTCCGGCCGCCGGCGCACGAGTCTGCCGGTATGACTGTTTCGTTGCGCCGGGCGGCCCACTGGCACCGCCCACTGATGCTCTTCGTCTCGGCGATGGCGGTGCTCGCCGTCGTCTCCGCGGTCGGTGTCGCCGCCGACCCGCGGGTGCTCACCGGCGTGCCGATCTGGCTCAAGCCGCTGAAGTTCTCGGTGTCCTTCGTGCTCTACGGCATCACCCTCGCCTGGATGCTCGCGCTGCTGCCGCGCCGCAGCCGGGTCGCCGAGCGGGCCGCCACGCTCATCGTCGCGATGGCGGTGGTGGAGATGGTGGTGATCGTCGGGCAGGTGCTGCGCGGCACCGCCAGCCACTACAACGAGACCAGCGCGCTCAACGCCGTCCTGTGGCAGTTGATGGGCGCGGCGATCATGGTGCTGTTCGTCGCGCACCTGGTCATCGGGATCGTCATGCTGCGCCAGCCGCTGGCCGACCGCGCCGCCCGGTACGCGGTGGCGCTGGGCCTCGGGCTCACCCTGCTCGGGATGGTGGTGGCGCTGCCGATGGTGCTGCCGGGCCAGGACCCGGGCGTGGAGGGCATCGCCGGGGCGCACAGCGTGGGCGTGCCGGACGGCGGTCCGGGGCTGCCGCTGGTCGGCTGGAGCACCACCGGCGGCGACCTGCGGATCGGGCACTTCGTCGGGATGCACGCCCTGCAGGCGCTGCCGCTCCTGGCGATCCTGCTGCGGCGCGCCGGCACGCGGCTGGACCCGCGCACCCAGGCGCGCCTGCTCCTCGTCGCGGGTGCCGCGTACGGCGGGCTCACGTTGCTGGTCACCGCGCAGGCGCTGCGCGGGCAGCCGCTGCTGCGGCCGGACGCGGTCACCGTGGCCGCCGCGGCGGCGCTGGTGCTGGCCACCGTGACCGCCGCCGGTCTGGTCGTGGCCCGGCGGCGGCACCGCCCGGACGTGGAGCTGGTGGCGTGAGGGCCGCGCCGGGCCGGCCGGTCGCCGCTCGTACGCCCGGTCCGCACCGCCTAGGCTGACCCCGTGTGGTCGGTGGGACGGCTGTTCGACGCGCGCGACAGCCTCGTGCGGATGCTCCTGCTCGACCTGAGCGGCGTCGGCTACCTCGTCTTCAGCAGCCACGACGGCGGGGCGCCGACCGGCACCCAGGTGGCGCTGGCGGTGGTCGCGTTCACCGCCGGCCTGGCGTTCCACCGCCGCATCCGGGTCAACCTGGTGGTGCAGACCGCGCTGTTGGCGGTGGCGATCTGCCTGATCGAGGACCTCACCATCAACCAGGTGGGTGCGAGCTGGGCGCTGTTCGAGCTCACCATGCGCGCGGACCGGCGGCGGACGATCTGGCTGGCCGCCGGTCTGCTGGCCGCGGTCGACCTGACCGACTCGATCGGCGACCCGCTCCCCCGGGTCCTGTCCGGCGTGTTCGGTCTGCAACTGGAGGTCGGTGTCCCGCTGCTGCTCGGCCTGGTCATCCGGACCACCCGGGAGCTGGCCCGGCAGGCCGAGGAGCGGGCGGCGGCCGAGCAGCGGCGACGCGAGTCGGAGAGCCGGGCCGCACGCGCCGACGAGCGCAGCGCGATCGCCCGCGAGCTGCACGACGTGGTCGCCCACCACGTGGCGTCCATGGTGCTGCGGGTCGGGGTGGCGCGGCATGTGCTGACCGACCTGGACCCGCGGGTGGGTGAGGTGTTCGACGACGTGCACGGCACCGGCGCGGCCGCGCTGGCCGACCTGCGCCGGCTGGTCGCGGTCCTGCGCGACCCGGACGGAGTACGCGGTGACGCCGCGTTGACCGCGATCGAGCCGTCGGCGCTGCCGGCGGCGCTCGGGACGGCGGTCGACCGGGCCCGGCAGGCCGGCGTCACCGTGGAGGCCGACATCGACCCGGCGGTCGTGTCGCTCGACGCGGTACGGGGCCTCGCGGTGCTTCGGCTGACCCAGGAGGCGCTGACCAACGTGGCCAAGCACGCCGGCACGTCCGCGCTGGCGCGCCTTTCCGTCCGGGTGGTCGACGGGGCCGTCCACTGGTCGGTGGTGGACGACGGCCGGGGCCGGGTGCCGACGGTGGTGCCGTCCGGCGGCGGCCACGGCATCACCGGGATGCGGGAGCGCGTCGAGGTGCTCGGCGGCCGGTTGGAGGC
>JAEYGD010000205.1 GCA_023402505.1 Actinomycetes bacterium | reverse complement strand
TCGCCGCTATCGGCGGCTCAACTCACCGGCGGCGGACCGGGCCGGTCGGAGCCCGGCTGGCCCTCCCCGCCCTGCTCCGGCTGACCGGGCGTGGTGCCCGGCGCGCCCGGCTGCGGGTAGCCCGGCTGGTCCGGCGTCGCCGGGTAGCCCGGGGTCTGCGGGTAGCCCGGCTGGCCGGGGGCCGACGGGTACGCCGGGTAGGCACCACCCGGCACCGGCGGCTCCCACTGCTGCTGCGGCCTGCGGAAGAACTCGTTCGCCTTGGGCAGCGCCAGCAGGATCAGTGCCACCAGCAGGACGATGACGCTGAGCGCCGTGAGCAACTGGGACACCGGCTCGTACCAGGACGGCAGGGCCTCGTCCAGACGGCGGTTGATCTCGTCCTGGCTCGGCACGTTGCCGGAGGTCTCGCCACCCATCGTGCTGCTCGCGGCGGTGCCGGCCAGCGCGATGGCGGAGCAGCACAGCGCGATGCCGCCGACCACCCAGGTGACGATGCGGGCGACGTTCTTGCCCCGGTTGTTGAGCATCGCGAGGACGACCAGCCCGATCGCGAAGAGCAGGCTGACCACGCTGCCCGCGGCCACCATGAACACCGCGACGCCCTCGGCACCCTCGGCGTCGGTCCCGGCGAAGGCGTCCCGGTAGACGTCCTGGATGGTGCCCAGGGTGGTCAGCCCGATGATCAGGCTGATCACGGACAGGATGGCGTAGAAGATGAGCAGGTAACTGGAAATGGTCACGACGCTCGGGCGTACCCGGGCGGGCGGCTGATGAGGATCGGCCACGGTTCTCCTTCCCTAGATCGCGCCCACACCGTATCGACTACGGACCAACGGGGCAGAGCGGCGCGACGGTACGGAAGCGTCAGTACCCCCGCCACTCGGCGCGCGCGTACTCCAGCACCCGGGGCCGGAGCAGCGTCGACGCCGGCACGTCGAGGCGGCGGCGGTCCGGCGGGAAGGCCGCGGCGGCGGCGAGCACGGCCGGGTCGAGGAAGCGCAGCGGCGGCGCGTCGGCCGGCAGAGTCAGCGCCGGCGACGACCCGCCGGGCGCGGCGAGCAGGAATCCCCAGTCGCCGAAGGAGGGGACGTCCACGTGGTACGGCGTGACGGCGAACCCGGCCTCCCGCAGCGACGCCTCGATCGACCAGTACGACCGGGGCGCGAAGTACGGCGAGCCGGCCTGCACCACCAGCCGGCCGCCGTCGGCGAGCACGTTGCGGACCAGCGCGTAGAACTCCACCGTGTAGAGCTTCGCGGTGGCGGTCTCGTCGGGGTCGGGCAGATCGGACACCACCGCGTCGAACCGGTCGGTGGCGGTCCGCAGCCACGCGAACGCGTCGGCGTGGACGACGCGTACCCGGGGGTCGTCGAGCGACCCGGCGTTGAGGCGGCGCAGCTGCGGCTCGCCACGGGCCAGCGCCACCACCGCCGGGTCGAGGTCGACCACGGTGACCCGCCGGACGTCCGGGTAGCGCAGCGCCTCCCGGACGGCGAGCCCGTCCCCGGCGCCGAGCACCAGCACCTCGCCGCGCGGGCCGGCGAGCACCGGATGCACCAGCGCCTCGTGGTAGCGGTACTCGTCGACCGAGCTGAACTGGAGGTCCCCGTTGAGGAACAGGCGCAGGTCGGTCCCGTCCCGGCCGGGCTCGGCGACCGAGCGGGTCAGCACGATCTCCTGGTAGCGGCTCCGCTCGGCGTGCACCACCGGGTCCCGGTACAGCTGCTGCCGGGCGGTCACCTCGAAGTCGCGGGCGGTCAGCCACGCGTACCCCAGGCAGAGGGCGACCACGACGGTGGCGGCGGTGAGCGCGGTGCGCGCCCGCCGGCTCAGCTCCCGCCGGAAGACCGTGAAGACCAGCGCCAGACCGGCGACGGCGTTCACCGCGCCCACCACCAGCGCGCCCTTGAGCTGGCCGAAGAGCGGCAACAGCAGGAACGGGAAGGCCAGGCCGCCGAGCAGCGCGCCGATGTAGTCGGCGGCGAACAGGTCGGCCACCGCGCTGCCGGCGGCCTGCTCCCGGATCCGTTGCAGCAGCACCATCAGCAGCGGAATCTCGGCGCCGATCAGCAGCCCGAGCACGAAGGCGGTGCCGACCAGCGCCGGCCCGTACAGGTCCAGCCAGGCGAAGGCCGCGTAGAGGCCGAGCACCGACAGGCCGCCGAGCAGGGCCAGGGCCAGCTCGATCGCGGCGAACGCGGCGGCGGCCCGGGACTGCAGCGGCTTCGCGGCGAGCGCGCCCACGCCCATCGCGAAGACCATGACACCCAGCACGATCGACGCCTGCCCGACCGTGTCGCCGATCAGGTAGCTGCCGAGGGCGACCAGGGCCAGCTCGTAGACCAGGCCGCAGGCGGCGCAGACGAACACCGAGGCCAGCACGGCGGCGCGGGACACCCGCCACCGTGCCGGCGCGTCGACCGTCACGCCCGCTCCGGCGTACGGGTCGTGGGCTTGCGCGGCTGCGGTGGAATCGTGGGGATGCCACCGCCCTGCCGGCGGCGTTGCACCAGGCCGACGGTCACCAGCAGCGCGGTGAGCAGCAGCAGCCCGGCGGCGCCGAGCAACCAACCCGACCGGTCCCGCCAGATGTCGCTGCCCGCGTCGGCGAGCCGGGCGGGCGCGGCGGCCGGCGCGGCGGTGTCCACCGGCTCGGGGCTGGCCAGTTCCCGCTCGGCGACGAGCAGCGGCAGGGTGACCGCGGCCCGGGTGGCCGCCCAGCCCGGGTCGTCCACGAAGGCGTCCTCGTCGAGGTCGAACCGGGCGAGTCCGTTCCGCACCTGGATCAGGTCGACGTCGTCGAAGTCGGGCGAACCCTCGACCGACACGTACGCGTAGTCGTTGGACTCGCTGCTCGCCGACGTGTAGGTGACGTCACCGACGACCTCCAGCCAGCGGGGACACCGCGGGTTGCCCTCGACCGGCACCCCGTCACCGAGGTTGGAGCCGACGCTGACCACGTCGTCGCCGTACCCCTCCTCCAGCCGCCAGCCGTAGCAGATGCCCTGGCTCTCGAAGGCCTGGCGGAGGATCGGCACGGTGTCGTTCCGCTCGGTCGCGGTGGGCGGCGCCACGACGGAGCTGTCGTCGTCGTTGCCGCCGACGATCGCGCCGACGACGCAGACGACCAGCACCACCCCGATCACGGTGCCCCACACCAGGGCGGCCTGGCCACTCTTCTTCGGCGCCGGCCGGCCCGGCGCCTTGCCGGCGGCCATCAGCTGATCGCGGCGGCGATGATCGCGCCGGTCGCGACGTGGATGACGGCGGAGACCCAGACCGCCGGGTGCGGCTCCGGGTCGACGAGGATCTCACCGAGCCGGCCGGGGGTGGCGACGTCCAGCAGCAGGAAAGCGGCGGCCATGATGACCAGGCCGAGGATGCCGTACGACGCCGCGCCGACCAGGCCGAGGACGAAGTCGTCGTCGCTGGCGACGATCGCGGCGACCACGATCGTGCCGACGCCCAGCAGGTTCGACGCGAGCAGGAGCGCGGCGTTGCGGTTGCGCTCGTTCCAGATCAGTTCGTTGAGCCGGCCCGGTGTCGCCACGTCGACGAGGACGTAACCGATGCCCATGAGGACGACGCCGACCACCCCGTAGGCGAGGGTGACCAGCAGGTCGGTGACGAGGGTCTGCAAGGGGTGCTCCAGGGGGGATGTGATTCGGTCTTCGGAGGTCGTGGTCGCTACTTGCCGCTGCCGGGGCCACCGCCCCGGACGGTGTTCCCCCGGCCCCAGCCCCAGTGGTTGCCGACCTTGGAGTGGTAGCGCGGGTAGGCGGTGCCGAGCCGTTCCAGGAGGATCAGCGAACCGGCGGCGACCGGCAGGATCACCACCGAGTCGTCGTCGTAGCGCAGGTAGACGCCGCTGCCGTCGACGTACTGGTCGGCCGGCTTCCAGGCGTCGGTGATCTCCTCGGCCACCTGGCTGGGCGGGCGCGACGACGTGTAGGCCGTCGCCTCGGAGCCGATGTCCCGGGCGGCGGCGCGGGCGTACCGGTCCTCGACGAAGCCGCGCGGCGAGAAGCTGCCGTAGAAGATGGCGAAGGCGGCGACCAGCGCGCCGATCACGGCGAACACCGCCCCCACCACGAACCAGCGTCGGTACGTCATCGAAGTGCCACCACCGTTTCGGTCAGGACCAGTTCGTTGGTCTGCGGGTACGCGTGCCAGGTGCGCCAGCCGAGGGCGCCGTCGGCCGGGTCGGGACGCACCGACAGGGCGGTGACCGCGTCGACGTCGCCGGGGAACACCCCGACCAGCGCGTACGGGTCGTCGGCCAGGTCGGCGCGGAGCGCGGCGACCCGGTTCCGCAGCCCGTCGCCCTCGGGGCGCAGGACGGTCGCGGTGAACCGGTATCCGGTGCGCTCGTCCCGCACCGCGCCTGGCAGGTCGGGGTGACGGCCGGGCAGACAGGCGACCGTCTCGGTGAGCGCGGTGCCGGGCGCCCGCAGCACCACCTGGTGCGAGGCGCCGAGCAGCCGCAGTCGCACGTGGACACCGGCGGGCAGGTCGAGGTCGAGCACGTGCAGCGCGGGGTGTTCGACATCGTCGAACGCGAGGCTGAGATCGGCGGCGCTGGTGTCGACGTACGGGGCGTCGATGGTGACGAGCACTCAGGACCCCCCGGCCCGCGGGTAGATCATCACCTCGGGCCGGTGCAGTTGCTCGCCCCGGGCCACCTCCCAGCCCGCCTCGCCGTACGCCTCGAACGACAGCCGGGCACCGCCCGGCGCCTGGTAGTCGTGGTAGCGCATGGTGCCGCTCGGGTCGAGGCCGGTGGTGCCGACCGCGGTGTAGCGGGCCTGGCCGGACTCGTCCCAGTTGTACCGGCGGCCGGCGAAGTCGATGGTCGGTGCGCCCGGCGTGACGGTCGCTGCCGGCTCGGCCTCCCAGAGCACCAGTTCCAGCTCCGGGTCCTCCTCGACGGAGAGCCAGCGACGCACGCCGCCGGCGTCGTCGAGCAGGTGCTCCGCCCAGCTCCACGCGCCCTCCACCAGGCGGATCGAGCCGCGCACGGCGTACGTGACGCCGCGTACCTCCACGATGTCGCCGGGCTTGAGGTGGCGGGGGTCGCCGCGCAGCGCGTCCGCGTCCCGGTCGCGCAGCGGGTCACCGGGACCGGTCGCGCCCGGCGGGCGGCGACGGGAACGGCGCTGGGCCAGCACGGCGATCACCACCCCGGCCACGCCGACCAGACAGCCCGCCGCTGCCAGCAGGTACGCCACCGACCCGTCCACCGACAACCTCCCCAGGTACGTCGGCGGAGACGGTAACAACCCCGCGCACCTGGGGAAACTTCTCCCCACTGAGTGATCGACCAGTCACCCGGGGTGTTCAGCGCGGGTGAACCGGAGTGTTCGGCGCGGGTCAGCCGGGCGGCTGCTCGCCGGCCTCCCGGTCGCCGGCCAGGCGGTCCCCGGCGTACTCGCGCAGGGTGGTGCGGCCCATGACGCAGCCGGTGAAGGTGCCGACCTCGGCGGGGTCGTCACGCAGCCGCGTCCAGGCTTCCCGGCCGGCCGCCGGGTCGAGCCGCTCCAGCAGCGCGGCGGCGTAGACCCGGCCGGCCGGGCTGCCGGTGGCCAGCAGGCGGTCGAGCTGCCCGCGTACCTCCCGGGGGTGGTCGGCCAGCGCGGCCTCCACCCTCCGGTACGCCTCGGTGACCGGCAACAGCGACCCGGCGACGCCCACCGGTCCGAAGGCGACGGTCTCGGCGCGGTGCAGTTCCGCGATGGCGGCGGCCAGTTCCCGCCCCCGCTTCCTCCCGATGCCCAACATCCCGTCCTCCTACCCCGACCACCCGCCCCCCACCCTGTCGATCATGAAGTTGGCGGGCTCCGGGGAGATCGAAGCACCCGCCAACTTCATGATCAACGGGGGTGGGTCAGGCGCGGGTGACCGCCAGGGCGTCCTTCGTGTCGGCCAGGTCGACCAGCACGGTGTCGCCGTCGCGGATCCCGCCGCCCAGGAGGGCCTTCGCCAGCTGGTCGCCGATCGCCGTCTGGACCAGGCGGCGCAGCGGACGGGCCCCGTAGATCGGGTCGTAGCCGTGCTCGGCCAGCCACGTCCGGGCGGCCTCGGTGATCTCCAGCGCCAACCGGCGGTCGGCGAGCCGCTTCCGCATCCGGTCCAGCTGGATGTCCACGATCGCCCGCAGGTCCGCCCCCTGTAGCGCGGCGAAGACCACGATGTCGTCGAGACGGTTGAGGAACTCCGGCTTGAAGTGCGAACGGACCACCGCCAGCACGCCCTCGCGCCGCTGCTCCTCCGCCAGCGTCAGGTCACCGATCACCGACGACCCGAGGTTGGAGGTGAGGATCAGGATGGCGTTGCGGAAGTCCACCGTACGGCCCTGACCGTCGGTGAGCCGGCCGTCGTCGAGCACCTGGAGCAGGATGTCGAAGACGTCCGGGTGGGCCTTCTCCACCTCGTCGAGCAGGATCACCGAGTACGGCCGGCGGCGCACCGCCTCGGTGAGCTGGCCGCCCTCCTCGTACCCGACGTAGCCGGGCGGGGCACCGACCAGGCGGGCCACGGAGTGCTTCTCGCCATACTCGCTCATGTCGATGCGGACCATCGCCCGCTCGTCGTCGAAGAGGAACTCGGCCAGCGCCTTCGCCAGCTCGGTCTTACCGACGCCGGTCGGCCCGAGGAACAGGAAGCTGCCGGTCGGGCGGTCCGGGTCGGCGACACCGGCCCGGGCGCGGCGGACCGCGTCGGCGACGGCGCCCACCGCCTCCGCCTGGCCGACCACGCGCTCGCCCAGCGACTCCTCCATCCGTAGCAGCTTGGCGGTCTCGCCCTCCAGCAGCCGGCCGGCCGGGATGCCGGTCCAGGAGGCGACCACGGCGGCGATGTCGTCCGCCCCGACCTCCTCCTTGAGCATCGCGCCGTCGGCCTGGAGCCGGGCCAGCTCCTCCTCCGCCCTCGCCAGGTCGGCCTTGAGCGCCGGGATGCGCCCGTACCGCAGCTCGGCGGCGCGCTCCAGCTCGCCGTCCCGCTCGGCCCGCTCGGCCTCGCCGCTCAGCCGCTCCAGCTCCTCCTTGGCGGTGGAGAGCTTGGTGATGTGGCTCTTCTCCAGCTGCCAGCGCTCGGAGAGCGCGGTGAGCTGCTCGCGCTTGTCGGCCAGTTCCTTGCGCAGCCGCTCCAGGCGCTCGGCGGACGCGGCGTCCGGCTCCTTCGCCAGCGCCATCTCCTCGATCTCGAGCCGGCGCACCGCCCGCTCGATCTCGTCCACCTCGACCGGCCGGGAGTCGATCTCCATCCGCAGCCGGGACGCGGACTCGTCGACCAGGTCGATCGCCTTGTCCGGCAGGAACCGGTCGGTGATGTAGCGGTCGGACAGGGCGGCGGCGGCGACCAGCGCGGCGTCGGTGATGCGTACGCCGTGGTGCACCTCGTAGCGCTCCTTCAACCCGCGCAGGATGCCGATGGTGTCCTCGATCGTCGGCTCGCCGACCAGCACCGGCTGGAAGCGGCGCTCCAGCGCCGGGTCCTTCTCGATGTGCTCGCGGTACTCGTCCAGCGTGGTCGCGCCGACCATCCGCAGCTCACCCCGGGCCAGCATCGGCTTGAGCATGTTGCCGGCGTCCATCGAGCCCTCGCCCTTGCCGGCGCCGACCACCGTGTGCAGCTCGTCGAGGAAGGTGATGACCTGACCGTTCGAGTTCTTGATCTCCTCCAGGACGGACTTCAACCGCTCCTCGAACTGCCCCCGGTACGACGCGCCGGCCACCATCGCGCCCAGGTCGAGCGAGACCAGCTTCTTGTCCCGCAGCGACTCGGGCACGTCACCGGCGACGATCCGCTGGGCCAGGCCCTCCACGATGGCGGTCTTGCCGACGCCGGGCTCGCCGATCAGGACCGGGTTGTTCTTCGTACGCCGGGACAGCACCTGGATCACCCGGCGGATCTCGGCGTCCCGGCCGATGACCGGGTCGATCCGGCCCTCCCGGGCGCTGGCGGTCAGGTCGACGCCGTACTTCGCCAGGGCCTGGTAGGTCTGCTCCGGGTCGGCGGTGGTGACCCGGCGATCCCCGCCCCGGACGGTCGGGAACGCGGCGACCAGGTTCTCCTCGGTGGCGCCGGCGGCCTTCAGCGCGGTGGACACCGCGCCACCCACCCGGGCGAGGCCGGCGAGCAGGTGCTCGGTCGAGGTGTACTCGTCGCCGAGCGGCCGGGCGATCTGCTCGGCGGCACCGATCGCGTTGACGAACTCGCGGGCCAGGGTGGGCTCGGCGATGCTGGAGCCACGCGCGGCGGGCAGGGCGTCGACCGCGCGCTGGGCGACCCGGCGCAGCTCGTCGGCGTCGGCCCCGGCGGCGCGCAGCAGGCCGGCCGCGGTCGAACCCTCGGTGTCCAGCAGGGACAGCAGCAGGTGCCAGGGCTCCACGGTGGCGTGCCCGCGCTGGTTGGCGAGTGCGACGGCACCGGTGATGGTCTCGCGGCTCTTGGTGGTGAGACGTTCGGTGTTCATGGGCTCCCCTGGGATCGGCGTGTCCACTGGTACGGACATTCCCAGAGTTGAGCCTATTCCGCTCAACCCTGCTGGTGTGAGCTGAGTCACGCAGCCGGGCCTCCGGGAGCGGCGGCCCACCCCGCCGCCCGGCCGACGGCAGCGCGTGCCGCGTGAGAGTACGCTGCGGCGCGTGCGAGTACGTGTCGAACAAACCGCCCTACCGGGCATCGGCGTCCGTCACGACATGGTGACGGAATCCGGGCGCCGCATCGGAGTCGTCTCCCACCGCAACGGGCGTCGTGACCTCGTCCTGTACGACCCCGACGACCCCGACTCCTGCCAGGCCGACATCCCCCTCACCGACGACGAGGCGGAGGCGCTCGCCGACATCCTCGGCGCGTCGCTGATGCTCGGCCAGCTCGCCGGCCTCCGGGAGCAGGCCGCCGGGCTGCTCACCGAGCAGATCGCCATCCCCGCCGGCTCGTCGTACGTCAACCGGAAGCTCGGGGACACGAAAGCGCGTACCCGCACGAGCGCCTCGATCGTGGCGGTCCTCCGCCACGGCGAGGTGATCGTCTCGCCGGATCCCTCGTTCCGCTTCGCGGCCGGTGACGTGGTGGTCGTGGTCGGGACCCGCAAGGGCCTCGACGGCGTTACCGCCATCTTCGCCGACGGTGACCCGGACGGCTGAGGCGGATGCACGAAACCACCACACTGCTCATCGAAGTCGGCGTACTGCTGTTCCTGCTCGGCCTGCTCGGCCGGCTCAGCCGCCGCATCGGTCTCTCGCCCATCCCCCTCTACCTGCTCGCCGGCCTTGCCTTCGGGCACGGCGGCGTGTTCAAGTTCCAGGAGAGCGAGGAGTTCTTCGCGATCGGCGCCGAGATCGGCGTGATCCTGCTGCTGGTCATGCTCGGCCTCGAATACTCCGCCAGTGAGCTGGTCGGCAACCTGCGGGCCGCCGCACCGGCCGGGCTGATCGACGGCGTCCTCAACGCGCTGCCGGGCGCCGCGTTCGCGTTGCTGCTCGGGTGGGACTGGGTGGCGGCCGTCGTGCTCGGCGGCATCACCTGGGTGTCCTCGTCCGGCGTCATCGCGAAGGTGCTGGGCGACCTGGGCCGGCTCGGCAACCGGGAGACACCGGTGATCCTGTCGGTGCTGGTCATCGAGGACCTGGCGATGGCGCTCTACCTGCCGCTGGTTACCGCCGTCCTCGCCGGGACGGGCCTGATCGGCGGCGGAGTCGCGCTCGCCGTCGCGGTCGCCACGGTGCTGATCGTGCTGGTGGTGGCCATCCGGTACGGCCGGGTCATCTCGAACGTCATGTCGGCCGGTGACCCGGAGGCGGTGCTGCTGGGCGTACTGGGCCTGACCCTGCTGGTCGCCGGTGTGGCCGCCAAACTCCAGGTGTCGGCCGCGGTCGGCGCGTTCCTGGTCGGCATCGCGCTGTCCGGGCCGGTCGCACACCACGCCACCGAGCTGCTGACCCCGCTACGGGACCTGTTCGCCGCGGTGTTCTTCCTCTTCTTCGGCCTGGTCACCGACCCGCGCGACATGCCGCCGGTGCTGCTGCCGGCGTTCGCGCTGGCAGTGATCACGATGGGGACGAAGGTGCTCACCGGTTACCTGGCGGCGCGGCGGGTCGGGATCGCCGAACCGGGCCGCTGGCGCGCCGGCGTCGCTCTGGTGCCCCGCGGGGAGTTCTCGATCGTCATCGCCGGGCTCGCGGTGGCGGCCGGCAGCGTCGAGCCGCAGCTGGCCGCGCTCGCCACGGCGTACGTGTTGATCACGGTCGTGACCGGGCCGATGCTGGCGCGGGTGCCCGACCTCGACTGGTTCAAGGGCTGGCTGCGCCGGCGGGCCGCGGCCCAGCGGGCTCGGCCGGCACCCGTCCCGGACTGAGTCGTCCGTCCCGTTCCGACCGGGTCCGACCGCACGGTGGGACCCGGTCGCGCCAACGGGTTGCCGAATTGCTCCCGCCGGGGACTACCGCTGGTGGCGCGCTCGCGTTACCGTTTCGGCCCAGCAGCCATGGGTTCGCGGCGGTGCGACGCGACGGCGCGACGCGCCCTCACCCCGCAGAGATCGGGAAGGTTGGCCGGTGAGCGTGCAGGAATCGACGTTCCACGGCTTCGCGAACCCCGTCGACCCGTCGCCGGCGGAACTGCGGGCCTGGGCGTACCACCCCGACTCGGTCCCGCTGGCGTCGATGCCGCCCGACTGGGACCTGCTGGTCTCCGGCGACCGGCTGGTGATGACCCTCTTCGACCTGGCCATGGATCCGGCCTGCCCGGCCCGCCGCTTCGCGCTGCACTGCCTCTACATCTACGCCGCCGACGGCATCCGGACGAACTTCCGCGCCCACCCGAAGCGGCGCTTCCGGAAGCTGGTGGAGCAGGCGGAGCGCGACGGCGACGAGCTGATGCGGACGTGGGCGCACAACAGCCGGGTCCTGCTGGCCCGGCCGAACCTGTTCGTGTACCGGGACTGGTGCGAAGGCGGCCTGGTCCGCGAAAACCGCCGCCTAGGCTGACCACCCCGCCCCTCTCATCCAGTTGATCATGAAGTTGGGCGGGCCGGGGCCCCCGTGGGTCCCGGCCCGCACGTTCTTGTCGGCGCGGGCGGTCAGCGGGTCTCCCGGCTCTCGCGCCTGCCCTGGTCGACGCCGTGGTCGACGGAGTCGACGAACCGTCCCTCGTCGAGGGCGTCGCGGAACGTCCCGTCGGTCACCCGGTCGAACCGCTTCCGAACCCGCTCGGCCACCTGCTCGAGGCGTTCCTCGGTCTGCTGAGCCACCTTCTTCGCTGATTCCGTCACGCGCTCCCCCTCGCCATGCCGGCAGGCCCGAATTAAGTGGTTAAGACCTCAATTGCCACGCTAACGAGGGCAGCCCGGTCCGCGCCGGGGAACCGGCGAACGGACCGGGCCGCGACCCGGGTCTCAGCGGTCGGTGTTGCGCCGGGGACGCCAGACCACCAGCGCGGTGGAGGTGCGGGTGGTGGGCACGAGATCGCTGCCCGGGAAGCGGGCCAACGCCTCCAGTTCGGCGATCCGGCGGTACGCGGCGTCCAGCTCCGCCTCCAGCCGGGCCACCCGCTGCTGCGCCTGCTCCAGCAGCCGCTCCAGGCCGATGATCCGCTTCACGCCCGCGAGGTTGATGCCGTCGTCCTGGCTCAACCGCTGCACCTCGCGCAGCAGCACCACGTCTCGGACGCTGTACCGGCGACCGCCCCCGGCCGCCCGGCCGGCCTGGACCAGACCGAGCCGGTCGTACTGGCGCAGCGTCTGCGGGTGCATCCCCGCCATCCGCGCCGCCACCGAGATCATCAGCACCTTGGCCTCGTAGGCCGGGTCATCCGCTCCGACGTACTCGTCCGACATGCCCGCTCACCTCCGCGCGCACTCCACCAAGCCCACTGGAAAACACCGGTCAACCAACTCGACGTACCCGCGCCTCGAGATGTTCCCGAGCGGCCGGCGGAGTCTGCGCGGCGAACGTCTCCAGCGCCAGCCGAGCCTCGTCCGACAGCTTCGCGGGGACCACCACGTCGAGGGTGACCAGCAGGTCGCCGGCCCGGCCGTCGCCGCGGACCACCCCCTTGCCCCGCGCACGCAGCACCCGCCCGCTCGGCGTGCCCGCCGGCACCCGGAGCGTCACCGCGCCGTCCAGCGTCGGCACCCGCAGGTCCGTACCCAGGACGGCCTCCGCGAAGGTGATCGGGACGGTCAGCGTCAGGTCGTCGCCGGACCGCCCGAACAGGTTGTCCGGGCGTACCTTGACCTGCACGAAGAGGTCGCCGGCCGGGCCGCCCCGCTCACCGGGCTCGCCCCGCCCGGCCAACCGGATCCGCTGGCCGTCGGCCACTCCGGCCGGGAACCGGACGTTGAGCGTCCGGGTCTTGGTGACCCCGCCGGTGCCCTGGCACTCCGGGCACTTCTCGTCGACCACGGTGCCGACGCCCTGGCAGTTGCGGCACGGCTCGGAGAAACTGAACGACCCCTGGTTGCGGGTGGTCACACCGGCGCCGTGGCAGACCGGGCAGGCGCGCGGCTGGGTGCCGGGCTTCGCCCCGTTGCCGTGGCAGGTGTCGCAGACGCCGGGCGCACGCAGCGTCAGCGGGAGGGTCACCCCGCGTACGGCGTCGTCGAAGTCCAGGGCGACCTCGGTCTCGACGTCCCGCCCCCGGGCCGGCCCGCGCGGCGCGGCACCGCCACCCCCGCCCGAGAAGATCGAGCTGAACAGGTCCTGGAAGCCGGCGCCGCCGAAGCGCCGCTCCCCGCCCGCCGCGCCACCGAACAGGTCGGAGACGTCGAACGGGACGCCGCCGGGCCGACCCGCCGTGCGGGCGTTGCGCCGGAACGCGCCCGAGCCGAACAGCGAGCGCAGCTCGTCGTACTCGCGGCGCCGGGCATCGTCGCCGAGCACCGCGTACGCCTCGGAGACCGCCTTGAACCGCTCCTCGGCCTTCGGGTCGCCGGGGTTGTGGTCCGGGTGCGACTCGCGGGCCAGCTTCCGGTACGCCTTCTTGATCTCGTCAGCGGAGGCGGCCTTCGGCACGCCCAGGACGGCGTAGTAGTCCTTCTCGATCCAGTCCTTGGAACTCACCGGTCCACCCCCTTCC
>JAEYGD010000163.1 GCA_023402505.1 Actinomycetes bacterium | reverse complement strand
CCCGGCGGCCTGCCCCGGCACGCCCTCATCGGCTACCTGCACGCGAGCTTCGCCAACGGCTCCGGGTACCTGCGGATGGCCGACGTCCCGGCCGACTGGGACATCGTCAACCTGGCCTTCGGCGAGCCGACCAGCGTGACCTCCGGCGACATCCGCTTCCAGCTCTGCCCGGCCAGCGAGTGCCCCGGCGTGGAGACCGAGGCCGAGTTCGTCACGGCGATCCGCGCCAAGCAGCAGCAGGGCAAGAAGGTGCTGCTGTCGATCGGCGGGCAGAACGGCCAGGTCCAGCTCACCACGACCGCCGCCCGGGACACCTTCGTCCGGTCGGTCTCGGCGATCATCGACCGCTACGGCCTGAACGGCCTCGACATCGACTTCGAGGGGCACTCGCTGTACCTGAACCCCGGTGACACCGACTTCCGCAACCCCACCACGCCGGTCGTCGTCAACCTGATCGCCGCGATCCGTGCGCTCAAGCAGCGGTACGGGTCGAACTTCGTACTCACCATGGCGCCGGAGACGTTCTTCGTGCAGCTCGGGTACCAGTTCTACGGGCCCGGCCCGTGGGGCGGGCAGGACCCGCGTGCCGGCTCGTACCTGCCGGTGATCCACGCGCTGCGCGACGACCTCACCGTGCTGCACGTGCAGGACTACAACTCGGGCCCGATCGTCGGGCTGGACAACCAGTACCACACCATGGGCGGTGCGGACTTCCACATCGCGATGACGGACATGCTGCTCGCCGGCTTCCCGGTGGCCGGCAACCCGGACCGGGTCTTCCCCGCCCTGCGCGAGGACCAGGTGGCGTTCGGGACGCCGTCGTCGGTCAGCGCCGGCAACGGCCACGTTGCGCCGGCCGGGGTGCAGGCCGCGGTCAACTGCCTGGTCAAGGGGGTGAGCTGCGGCTCGTACGCCCCGCGCAGCGGCACCAACCCGAACTTCCGGGGGTTGATGACCTGGTCGATCAACTGGGACCGCTACTACAACTGGGAGTTCCGGCTCAGCCACGGTCCGTTCCTCAAGGCGCTGCCCTGAGGCGTGGCACGGCCCCCCCCGGCGACAATCCGCTGGGCGGGGCCGCGCCGGGACGCGATGATGACGGGCGACGAGGAGGTGCCCGTGCTCGTGCCGACCCTGACCGGCGACGTCCGCGCCGTCGTACTCGTGGAGGGCGCGAGCGACCGGGTGGCCCTGGAGACGCTCGCCGCGCGCGTCGGGCGGGACCTGCCGGCCGAGGGGGTGCGGGTCCTCGCGATGGGCGGCGTGACGAACGTCGGGCACTTCCTCGACGCGCTCGGGCCGCGCGGGCTGGGACTGCGCCTGGCCGGCCTCTACGACGCGGCCGAGGAGGAGTTCGTACGTCGCGGCCTCGCCCGCGCCGGCATCGGCACCGCGCCGACCCGGGCGGACCTGGCGGCGTACGGCTTCCACGTCTGCGTGGCCGACCTGGAGGACGAGCTGATCCGGGCCGCCGGGGTGGACGGCGTCCGGGCGGTCCTCACGGCCGCCGGTGACCTGCCCTCGTGGGACCTGTTCCAGCGGCAGCCGGCCCAGCGGGGACGACCGGTCGTGGCGCAGCTGCGCCGTTTCATCGGGACCCGCTCGGGCCGCAAGGCCGCGTACGCCCGGCTGCTGGTCGACGCACTCGACACGCAGCGGGCGCCCCGCTCACTGCACGCGGTGCTCGACCGCGTCTGAGCCGCGGGCCCGCCACTCGTCGGCGAGCACCGACCAGACCTGCATGTCGATCCGCCCGTCACCGACCGGCGCCGGGTACTTCGAGCGCAGGGTGCCTTCCAGGGAGAACCCGAGCCGCCGCGCGACGGCGCCGCTGCGCTCGTTGCGCGCGTTGCAGACCCACTCCACCCGCTGGACGCCGCGCTCGCGGACGGACCAGTCGACCAGGCAGCTCACCGCGCGGGTGACCAGCCCGCGCCCCTCGGCGCCCGGCTCCAGCCAGCACCCGACCTCGCACACCCCGAGGGTGGCGTCGAACGACACGAACAGCACCCCGCCGACCAGGACGCCGCCGTCCCAGATCCCCCAGATGCCGCCGCTGTCGCTGGCCACCCGGTCGGCGTGCCGCTGGAGCACCTCGCGGGCCGAGTCGAGGTCGGCGGCCACGAAGGACGGCCCCACCCAGGGCCGGATGTGCTCGCGGGCCCGGTCCAGGTGGGTGAGGAACTCCTCCGCCCGCCAGGGCTCGAGCGGGCGCAGGACGACGTCCTCGGTCAACGGCAACGCGAACACTCGGCAGACCTCCGGGGTGTGGGGGGTTCTCATCCTTGCCGATCATGCACGTTGGCGCACCGGGATATCTATACGCGGCGCGTATACACGGTGTGTATAGTGCCCGCCATGTCGATCGGACAGACCTTCCTGGGCCTCCTGGAGGCCGCACCCCGGCACGGGTACGACATCAAACGCCTCTACGACGAACGGTTCGGCCACGCCCGGCCGCTCGCGTACGGGCAGGTCTACGCCACGCTCTCCCGGCTGCTGCGCAGCGGCCTGGTCGAGGTGGACGCCGTCGAGCCCGGCGAGGGTCCCGAACGCAAGCGGTACGCGATCACCGAGGCGGGCGTGACCGACGTCGCCGGGTGGCTGGCCCGGCCGGAGAAGCCGGAGCCGTACCTGCAGAGCACCCTCTACACCAAGGTGGTGCTCGCCCTGCTCACCGGCCGCCCCGCCGCCGACCTGCTCGACGTGCAGCGCGCCGAGCACCTGCGGATGATGCGTGAGCTGACCCGGCGCAAGCGCGACGGCGACCTGGCCGAGCAGCTCGTGTGCGACCACGCGCTGTTCCACCTCGAGGCGGACCTGCGCTGGCTGGAGCTGACCGCCGCCCGCCTCGACGAACTCGCCAAGGAGGTCGCCCCGTGAGCGCGAGGAGCGAGCCGGGCCTGCGAGCCCCGCAGTCGCGAACCAACGAGAGCACCGTGAGCGCGAGGAGCGAGCCGGGCCTGCGAGCCCCGCAGTCGCGAACCAACGACAGCACCGTGAGCGCGAGGAACGAGCCGGGCCTGCGAGCCCCGCAGTCGCGAACCAACGAGAGGCCCCTGAACGGTCCGCTGCTGGTCGCCGAGGACCTGCACCGCTCGTTCGGCCCGACCCGTGCCCTGACGGGCGCGAGCCTCACCGTGGACCGCGGCGAGGTGGTCGCGGTGATGGGCTCGTCGGGCTCCGGCAAGTCCACCCTGCTGCACTGCCTCGCCGGCATCGTCCGGCCCGACACCGGGCGGGTGCTGTTCGACGGCACCGACCTGACCGCCCTCTCCGACGCCGAACGCAGCGCGCTGCGCCGGGCCGCGTTCGGGTTCGTCTTCCAGTTCGGTCAGCTCGTGCCCGAGCTGACCTGCCTGGAGAACGTCGCCCTCCCGCTGCGCCTGGACCGGGTGCGCCGGCGCGCGGCCGAGCGGCGCGCCGCGGAGTGGCTGGAGCGGCTGGAGGTCGCCGACGTCGCCGGCAAGCGGCCCGGTGAGGTCTCCGGCGGGCAGGGTCAGCGCGTCGCGGTGGCCCGGGCGCTGGTCACCCGGCCGCGGGTGGTCTTCGCCGATGAGCCCACCGGAGCGCTGGACTCGCTCAACGGGGAACGGGTGATGCGGCTGCTCACGGCCGCCGCCCGCGAGTCCGGCGCGGCGGTGGTGCTGGTGACGCACGAGGCGCGGGTGGCCGCGTACTCCGATCGGGAGGTCGTGGTGCGCGACGGCCGCACCCGCGACCTCCAGGCGATCGCGTGACCGGCCCGCGCGGCCGGTTCGCCGACCTCGCGATGGGCGCCCGGATGGCGGTCACCGGCGGCCGGGACGGCTGGCTGCGCAGCGTCCTCACGGCGCTCGGCGTCGGCATCGGCGTTGCCGTGCTGCTGCTCGCGGCGTCCGAGCCGGCGGCGCTGGACGCCCGCCAGGCACGCGGCGACGCCCGCGACGACCTGCGGCTCGGCCAGCAGATCCCGGCCGCCGCGGACACGCTGCTGGTCCGCCCGGTGGAGACCGAGTTCCGTGGCCAGCCGGTGCGCGGCCGGGTGCTGCGCGCCGAGGGGCCGGCCGCACCGGTCCCGCCGGGGGTGGCCGTGCTGCCCGGACCGGGTGAGGTGGTGGTCTCCCCCGCCCTGCGCGACGTGCTCGACTCCGCCGACGGGCCGCTGTTCGCGCCCCGGCTGGGCGGCGCCCGGGTGACCGGCACCATCGGCGACGCCGGGCTGGCCGGCCCCCGGGAGCTGGCGTTCTACCTGGGCAGCGACGCCCTCCCCGCCGACGGCGCGATGCGGCTCGACACGTTCGGCGGCGGGCTGCCCGGCGAAGGCCTGGGCCCGGTGCTGATCCTGCTCGTGGTGGTGATCTTCGTCGTCCTGCTGCTGCCCATCGCGGTGTTCCTCGGGGCCGCCGTGCGGTTCGGCGGCGAACGCCGCGACCGACGGCTCGCGGCGCTGCGGCTGGTCGGCGCGGACGCGCGGATGATCCGGTGGATCGCCGCCGGGGAGGCCGCCGCCGCCGCGCTGCTCGGCGTGGCCGTCGGCGGGGCCCTCTTCGCGCTCGGCCGCCAGGTGGCGCCGCTGGACACCGTCATGGACCTCAGCGTGTACGCGGGCGACCTGCGCCCGCCGGTGCCGCTGGTGGCGGCCGTCGTGGTGGCCGTGCCCGCGCTCGCGGTGCTGGTCGCGGTCGTGGCGCTGCGGGCGGT
>JAEYGD010000143.1 GCA_023402505.1 Actinomycetes bacterium | reverse complement strand
CGGCCATCGCGTCCTCTCTTCCTTCTCTGACTTGGTCGTCTTGAAGGATCGACGCGATGGCCGTCTCTCATCTACGCAACACGCCCATCACGGGCAAGTCGTACACCACTCTCGCGGACGCAACCTTCCATCGTCCGGGTACGCTCCAGCCTCGCCTGCGGCCGGGCATCCAGCCGAGCAGCCTCGCGGTACCGGGACGTGTAGTAATCGACGATGTCACTCGATTGCCGGTCCACGCTGGAATCATGGCGATCGACGACGTCGATCGCTACCCCATTCACACCGAACACCACACACGCTCATCGGCGGGAGCGCGTACCGCGTCGGGTTGTCGAGGTGCTCGCGACACCCCGATCAGCGGGCCGATCTGCCGCATTGTCAGGTTCGTGCGCCATGGAGGCTGAGCGCCTAGGAATCCGATGACCAACGACAGCCCGGCCGCTCGCGAGGGAACCGTGTCCGTCACCCTCAGCCGTCCGACCGGTACCTTCCTCCACGCGGCCAGCAAGCCCCGCCTGGTCGCTCGACGGTGGGGATCCGGTGGCGCTCCCGGGGGCACCCACCGTCTTTCGGTCGCCGCCGGGCGCGCCATCGCGTGGGTGCCGTACCTCCTGCCACGCCGGGCCGGTCGCGCGGAGGTGGTCGTCACCATCGCGAGGGGCTACCTCGGGGCGCGGACTCGGCGAAGGACCCGTCTGGTCTGGGCCTCGCCGGCTTCAAGCGCCACCGTACCGGCTGTCCCGTCGGCAGACGGCCGTCAACCACGCACACGCCCGTATCCGCGCCCACGGCGAACGCGCCCTCGCCACGCTCAAATGCTGGAGAATCCTGATCAAGCTGCGCTGCTGTCCCCGCCGCGCGGCCGTGATCGTGCAGGCCGCTCTCGTCCTGCACCGTGTCGAGACCAGCCGCTATTCAGGATGGAAAGTGCTCAATCATTGTGATGGTCGAATCCTCTCAGGCCCGCCTATGGTTCCTGTAATCCAGCCAGGTGGCCTCGCCGTCCGCCGGATTCGGCTTCTCCGCCGGACG
The DNA here is from genome assembly GCA_023402505.1 of Actinomycetes bacterium. GTDB lineage: Bacteria > Actinomycetota > Actinomycetes > Mycobacteriales > Micromonosporaceae > Micromonospora. Next base: position 63,804 of record JAEYGD010000143.1, on the reverse strand, counting down.
ACGGGCGGCCTGCCGCGTGTCGGCCACCGCGATGCCGAACAGGACGACCGCAGCGGTGGCCGCCGCGACCAGTGGGGGAGCGGACAGTAGCGGCGGGCCGGCAGCCAGCAGGACGGCGATTCCTATCCACCGCCGGAACGAGATCCGGGCGAAGACCGCGCGCTCGAGGGCGGCCCGGCCCAGCAGGAAGCAGGCGGGACCACCGAGGATCATGGCGAGCCACGCCGGGTAGCTGTGCCCGACCGGTTGGCTCTGGACGATGCCGTGCCCGACCGATGCGGCGACAATTCCTCCGACCATCACCACATGGGTGGAGCCGGCGAACCGACCAACCTGCGCTCGGTCCCGGGCGGCGGCAACCGCCGCGCCCAGCAGTAGTCCCGCGCGGTGAAAGTAGATCCGCCACAGCAGCACCGCGGTCAGGAACGCCACGAGCAGTCCCAGGATCTCGTTGCCGCTCACTCGACCGCGGCCCACGGCGAAGGTGGCGCCCACCGAGAGGATCGTCTCGCCGAGGGCGAGGAGGAGCAGTTGTTGATACCGCTCGGCCAGGTGGTGCGGCCGGATCGCCCAGGCCGTGGCTCGCTGCCGGCCACGGCCTGGCAACGGCCAGCCCAGTCGCGCCGATCCAAGTTCGATGGCTACCGCTACGGCCCACAGGGACACCTGCGCGTTACCTTTGGACAGTCCGCCGAGAACCCAGAATACGGCTGCCGTGCCGAACCACATCAGGTTCCGGTGGTACAACTCGGCCAGGGGATGCGCCCCAAGCGCCCAATCAAGGACCAGGACCCTGGCGGTCTGGGCGAACACGTACGCCAGAGCGAACACGAGCCCACCGCCGCCGAAGGCATCCGTCAGGCTTGTGCCCATCACGAGCATGGCAAACGCCGTCAGCAGGATGGACCACTGTGTCCCTGCTGCCTCCGGATCGAACCTCGCCGTGATGTACGCGGTAAACGTCCATGCCCAGATCAGTGCCGCGAACAGCAGGAGAACCCGGACGACCGAGATCCACCGGATGGTGCCGTCCGCGGTGCCCGCACCATCGACCGCGAAGGCGACCAGCCGGTTCAGCGCGAACACCATGATCAGATCGAAGAACAGCTCTACGTAGGTGGCCTGCTGCGCGCTCTCCCTGCTCCGCAACAGTCCCGCCGCCCGACCTCGGCCCCACCACCCGTGACGTGTCGACACACTCTCATCGCAGCCCAAACCACTGCAGAAGATAGCAGAATCGGGATTTCTCTACTCAAAGACGACGGCCGGGCTGGCCCTATGACCCCCTCCTTGGCCCGCTGGAGCGGCCCGAAGCCCTGCACGAGCCAGGTGTCGCCGGATCAGCGCGTCTTATCGTGCTGGCGATCTTCCGGCCGATGTCTGACGAAGGGGTCGATCCGCGGAAACGTCACCCGGTAACGCGAGGCGGAGACGTCGCCGATGCGTGCCTCGGCGTGCGGGCTTGCGTATCGGTCGCGGATGACGGCGCGAATCGCTGACCTCAATTCCGGATCAAGACCGGAGGCGTCATCGATGTCGAGCTCACCGTCGACATTCAGGTGATCGGCCGTCGGCGTGCGATAGTCCCGGCGGAAGTCGGTCTTCCACTGAGAGTTGTGCCCTCAGCCGAGCGAGGCGTCATGCGTGTCGCGATACCGCCGAAGGAACACGTCGTCGAGCGCTGCACAGTCAGCGATGCCGGCAACGACATGCTGCGCGCCCGCACGTACCCGTATGCCGGACCGTGAAAACCGCAACTCGCCGTGCATGACCGCCGGCCACAAGCTTTCGAGGATCTCGACAGGGTGACCGGGATCGTCGGCCGACTCGACCGTGACGATCTCGTGCAGGAACGGATCGAAGTCCGGTGCGTCAACGAGGGTCATCGCCAGGTCGGTGAAGAAGGTTCGGTACTCGCCGAGCGTCACGGTCGGCCACTGCACGTTCAGGTGCAGGTCGTGGGCCCATGGCCGCTGTGCGTCGACTGGCAGCGCCGGCTGGAAACCCAGCAGCAGTACGTCGTTGACCCGACTCAGGGCGTACGCCTGCTCCAGCGAGTCAGCCCAGCGGTACTCCTCGCGTCGCCAGTCACCGTATCGAGCCAGCGGTGCCAGCAGTTCGACGATCATCCGTCCGCGCTCCTCGGCCCATGGCACCTACACGTCGCGGAAGGCGGCGCTGCCGGAGTATCGGCGCAGCTCGTCGAAGAACTCACGAGCCACATTGAAAACGCCCGGGTGGTAGTCGCGGATCACGCCACGAAGCGTAGGGCCTCCGGCGACTTTCGGAGGAGCCGCTGAACGCGCCACCGCCCGGGTCGTCGGCTCCGCCCACCGGCTACTGGGTACGGCCCACCATCCGACCCAGCCTCCAACGACACCTCGCCCGGCCCCTCGGCCCTGCCTGGTCACCGACGCCGGCCTCGGCGAAGCCGGGATCGGGCCCACACGCGAGAGCGCCGAGCTGCTACGTGACCGAACACTTGGTGCCCCGGCTACACGAGGCGCTCGATCGGTTCCTGGAGGAGGAGAACTCCTACGGTCGGGACGTTATCGCTGGCGTTCAGGGCGTGGCTGCGCTCCCCGCGCTGCTGCGATCTCCCAGTACGCCTACTTCGCGCTGAAGTCAACGGGCATGCCCGCATCGGACACCGCCTACCTAGGGATCGAGCCGGACGAAGCCCGATCCGAGGTAGTCGCCGCCCAGCTGATCCAGTGATCCCGGCCGCTCATCGCTGGCGGTGGTCTGCCGAACGCCTGGCAGGACGGTTGGCGAGCTGGGTCAGCGACCACAGACCTCAGTCGGCTGTCGCGTCGTTGGTACTGCACGAATCGGCGGTGCCAGGTCCGGATCCTGGGTCAGTTCTGGGTGGTCTGGCTGATGCTCTGCAACTCATCGATGCGGCGCCACAACTCGGTCGCCTTGCGATAATTGCCGTCACGTTCGTAGAGCTGGGCCGCCCGGCGCAGCGTCTGCACCGCGCTCGCGGTCTGATCCAGCTGGATCTGCGCCTCGCCCAGCCCGGTCAACGCCATGGTGAACTCGTTCCCGACCATGTCTTCAGTCTCCACGAGCTCGGCGTAGATCACCGCCGCCCGCTCGTAGTTGCCGGTGGCCAGTTCATAGTGGGCCCGCTCGCGCATCGCGGAGCTGTAGTCCGATGCGGTGCCGGCCATCCTGGCCGTGACTTCGGCGGCTTCCAGCCACTGCCGGGCCTCGTCGAGATCGACGCCGTGATCGATCAGAACCGAGGCGGTGAACCGGCAGAAGCGCAGCCAATCCCGCACCAGCATGCTGCCGGACGCCAGGGTCTCGTGCGCCTCGGCAAGCTCTCTGCGCGCCTGTTCGACATTGCCGAGCCGGGAGTACACCATCGCCGCGGCCCAGTGCGACCGTCCGAGCGTCCCGAGGTCGCCGACCAGGCGGGCCTCCTCGACCATCTCAGTGGTGACCCGTTCGGCCTCGCCGAAATTGCGGAGTTCGGTATGCACCGAGGCGAGGACGCCGAGCAGCCGTACGTGTTCCGTGGTGTGCCGCAGAGCTGATTCGTCGAGCAGCCGGGCCGCCTGCTGGGCGACGACCAGCGCGTCGCGCATCCGTCCGAGCTCCCGGAAGGTCGCGGCACGGTCGATGAGCAGGACGAGGTGGATGTCGGGCGAGCGCTGCACGACGGGCAGGGCCACCAGCTCGTCGAGCAGCGCCATTCGCTCGGCATGCTCGCCGGAGGCGGTCAGGACGTCGACCAGACCGACGCCGAATGCGACCAGCCGCTCCTCGTTGCCGTTCTGCTCGCGCAGGAGACTCAACTCCCGGTCGAGGATCCTTCGCGCGCCGGTCAGATCACCGATCTCGACCATGCGCCGGGCCCCGATCTGGCTGACGACATCCGACACACTGACCGGGAGGGGTGGACTCACCAACCCGTCGACGGTACGGCCCAGCAGCTCCTGCGGGGTTGTCTTGAGAAGGCGGGCCAGGCGTAGCACCACGTCCAGACTCGGCACCCGGCTGCCGTTCTCCAGCAACGAGATGTAACTGGCCGTCATGCTGGTGCCGGCCAGTTCCTTCTGGGAGAGCCCTTGCTGGCGGCGCAACGCCCGCAGGCGCTCGCCGAATGCCGGCTGAGCGATCAGCAGGTCGTTGACTCCATCGTCGTTGGCCATAGTCCTCGCGGATCTCCGGGTGCCTGTTAACTGCCACTTGGTCGGCTTGCGTTGATCCTAGCCCAGCCGGACGCGCCATTCAGTAACGGACTGACATCATCCCGCGACATCCTGCGTGACTGCAGTAACTGTGCTACAACTGCAGTTGTGTCCGGGTGGTCGTGAGGGAGGCGGCGGTGGTGACAGGCGAGTCGCACAGGATTTTGGCTCTGTGGAGCGTGCCCCGAGCCCGGTCGACTGCCTTCTTGCGAATGATGTGTGAACGAGGCGACCACGTCGTGCTCCACGAACCGTTCAGCCATTTGATCGACTTCGGCGAGACCGTCGTCGACGGACGGACGGTCTGCGACGAGACCCAGTTGATCCGGGCGATCCGCCTGCTCTCCCGGCGCCGTCCGGTCTTCCTCAAGGACACCACCGACTTCCACTATCCCGGCCTGCTGGCTGATTCTGGCTTCCTCGCGGAACTCCGCCACGCGTTTCTGATCCGCGACCCGGACGAGGTCATCGCCTCACATTTCGCCCTGAACCCCGCTCTGGCCTGCCCCGAGGTTGGCTTCGAGCGACTCGCCGAGATTCACGACGCGGCGATCAGCGCCGGAGCCGCCAACGTGGTGGTGCTCGACTCCGACGACCTGGTAACGGACCCCGAGGGCCTGGTCGCCGCGTATTGCCACGCCGCCGGCATCAACTTCCGGCGATCAGCGCTGGCTTGGCAGCCAGGCGTGCTGCCGGATTGGGAGAAGACCCGAAGGTGGCACGAGTCCACCGCGGCGACCTCGGGCTTTTCGCCCCGAGACAGCAGATATTCGCAGCGGCCGGACAACAACCCGGAACTGGCCGCATATCGGGACCATCACCTGCCCTTCTACCGCAGACTTCGCGAACGGCGGCTCGCCCCGTTGTCCGCCGCCCAGACTGCCCGGTGAGCGCCGAACGCCCTCGCTGAAGCGTGTCCGTCCCGGCCGAGGAGGCCCGAGTTGAGCATCGACATCAGTCCGAAACGGCAGGCCGCGGACGCAGACCAGCACCAGCTCGCGGCCTTCGGCGGCCCGGTCACGGTCCCGCCGGAGCTGCGAAAGCTGCCCTGGCCGGTGATCACCGACGCCGATCGGGCGGCGGTGCTGGAGACCCTCGACGCCGGCGCTCTGGTGTCCAACGTGGATGGCAGGACCGCCGTGCAGGATCTGGAGGAACTCTGGGCCGCACGGACCCAGGTTCCCGCCGTGGTGGCGACCTCGAACGGCACGACGGCTCTCGCCCTGGCCCTGTCGGCACTGGGCATCGGGCCCGGTGACGAAGTGATCGTGCCCGACCTGAGCTTCATCGCCAGCGGTCTGGCGGCTGTGCATCAGATGGCCGTCCCGGTTTTTGCGGACATCGACCCGCGCACTTTCACGCTGGATCCCGCTGCGGCCGAGGCCGCCACCACGCCGCGGACGGCGGCCATTCTCCCGGTTCACCTGCACGGACAGCCGGCCGACATGGACGCGATCGGTGCGGTCGCCGCCCGGCACGGACTGGCCGTGGTGGAGGACGCCGCCCAGGCGCACGGGGCCGAATGGCAGGGTCGCCCGGTCGGGGGTCTGGGGGACGCGGGCGCCTTCAGTCTGCAGGTCACCAAGAATCTGCCGACCTGCGGCGAAGGTGGCCTGATCGCGTTCCGGGATGCCGGCGTCGCCGAGCGGGCGCGCTCGATCGGCCAGTTCGGCGAGGTGGTCAAGGCCGGGACACCGCGCGGCTACGTCTCGCACGAACTCGGCTGGAACCACAAGATGAACGTCGTCCAGGCCGCGTTCACCCGATCGCAACTGAACCGGTTCGACGCTTACCTGCAGGCCCGGCACGCCAACGTCACCGCGTTCCTTGATCGCCTGGACGTACTGCCCGGCATTCAGGTGCCACGCCCGGCCCACCACAGCACCCATGCGTGGCACATCCTGCGGTTCCGCTTCGACCCCGCGGCAGCCGGACTGGACGTCCCGGCCGCGGGCTTCCGGCGCGCCCTGCATCGGCTGCTCAGAAGCGAAGGGGTGCCGCTGTCGCGGTACCAGCTGATGCCGATGTCGCGGCAGCCGGTGTTCACGGAACGGCGCGGCTTCGGCGATGGATACCCGTGGCGGGCCGGCCACCCGCCGCCTGAGCCCCGTACCCCGGTTGCCGCCGCGGTGATCGACGACTCGCTGACCCTCCAACTGCGGCATCTCAACCCGGGCGCCGGCCCGGCGCTGCAGTGCTACGCCGACGCCTTCGACAAGGTCTGGGAGCACCTCCCCACGGTCGCGGCGATGGCTGCCAGCGCGGACCGCTGATCCACCTGAGAAGCCCATCCGAACCGATCGAGAGGAACAGCACGTGATTACATGCCCCGCCTGCGACGCCGACGTGCAGAGAAACGAAGACCCGATCGTCCACGAGATCATGGAATGCCCGGACTGCCGGAGCGAACTCGAAGTGGTGAGTCTCAGCCCGGTGCTGGTAGCGCTCGCCCCCGAGGTCGAAGAGGACTGGGGGGAGTGAGCGAGACCGAGGTCGCGGTGCTGGCCTCGCGTATCGGACGCGATGAGAAGAGCCTGTTGCGGGCGCTCGACCGCTACGGCCTGCCACACACCCACCTCGATCCACGCGAGATGTGGTGCCCCGCCGGCGCTACCGGCCGCCGACGCCTGGTGTTCAACCGCGAGATCGGGTACGCGCGTGCGCTCTACGCCGCCCGTGCGCTGGAGGCGGCCGGCGCCAGGATGGTGAACTCGGTGGCCGCGACTGAATTGTGCGGCGACAAATGGCAGACGACGGAGACACTGCGCCGCGCGGGTCTACCCGTGCCCCGGACCGCGCTTGCCCTCACGCCGAAAGCCGCTCTCGCCGCACTTGACGCGATCGGCTATCCCGCCGTGATCAAGCCGTTGGTCGGATCATGGGGCCGTCTGGTGTCGCTGTTGCCAGACCGGCAGACGGCCGCGACGGTGCTCGAGTACGTGGCGGCGCAGTCCGCTCCGCAGGCACACCTGGTGTACGTGCAGGAACTGGTGGCCAAGCCGGACCGGGATCTGCGCGTGCTGGTATGCGGCGGTGCGGTGCTCGCGGCCGGTTACCGTCGCGGCCCCGGCTGGCGGACCAACGTTGCGCTCGGCGCCACCATGACGCCGGTGGTCCTGCCGGACGACGTCGCCCGGCTGGCGGTCGCGGCGGCGGGCACGCTGGGCGCGGAACTGGCCGGGGTGGACCTGATCGAGGACCAGCACGGCGTACCGATGGTGCTCGAAGTGAACCACCGGGTCGAGTTCTCCGGTCTGCAACAGGCCGTCGGTGACGACGTCGACCTGGCCGAGCTGATCCTGGACGGGATTCTGAGCGGGGCACCGGCATGATCCGGGTGGCGATCGTCGGCGGGTCCGGCTATATCGGCGGCGAACTGCTGCGCCTGTTGCTCGGTCACCCGAGAGTCAGCGTGGCGGCGGTGACTTCGCGGGGGTTCATCGGAAAACGGGTGGACGGGGTGCACCCTAACCTGCGTGGGCGGACCGACCTGCGATTCGTGGCGACGGAGGCCGTCGAGCCCTGCGACGTGATCTTCCTCGCCACCGGGCACACCGTCACGATGGCGCAGATCGAGGACTACGCCGCTCTCGCCGAGCAGGTGATCGACCTGTCCGCGGACTTCCGGCTGCGCGACCCGGCGATGTTCGAGCGGTACTACGGGGTGGCGCACACCCGGCCGGGGGACATCGCCGAATTCGTCACCGGGTTGCCGGAGGTGTCCCGTGCGCAACTACGCGACGCCGACCGGATCAGTGTGCCCGGATGTATGGCGACCGCTGCGATCCTCGCGTTGCTGCCGCTGACCGGCGACGGGATCGCGGTCGGCGACATCACCGTCGACGCCCGGACCGGCTCGAGTGGCTCGGGGCGGCTGGCCGGGCCAGAGAATCTGCACGCCGAGCGCAGCGGGGCCATGCGGGTGTTCGCGCCACTGCGCCACCGCCATGAGGCGGAGATCGCGCAAGCCGTGGGTCATCCGGTGCGGATGTCGGCGACCGGAGTGGAAGCCGTCCGCGGCGTACAGGTCCTGTGCCGGGTGCGCCTGCGGCCCGGCGCCGACGAGCGGACCGTCCGGGCCGCATACCGCGATCGGTACGCCGAAGAGCCGTTCGTCCGGGTGATCGCCCAGAAACGTGGCGGACATCGCCTGCCCGAGCCCAAGATCCTGTCCGGATCGAACTACTGCGACGTGGGTTTCGCGGTGGACGCTGAGGCCGGCACCGCGGTTGCCCTGGCAGCGCTGGACAACCTGGTCAAGGGCGGTGCCGGCAACGCCGTGCAGTGCCTCAACGTCCGGTATGGCTGGCCTGAGCGACTGGGCCTCGACTTCGCTGGGCTGCATCCCAACTGAACCGTTGACCTGGAGGCCCCGATGAGTGGACTGGTCGTCGTCAAAATCGGCGGGAACGCGGCCGTCGACCCGCTGGCGGTGTGTGCCGACGTCGCTCGGCTGAGCGCCGCGGGCATGCCGCTGGTGCTGGTGCACGGTGGTTCAGCCGACATCGATGACCTGGCCGGGCGGCTGGGCGTACCGAACCGGCGGCTGGTCTCCTCGGACGGCGTCTCGGCGCGCTGGACGGACGCCGCCATGGTCGAGGTCGTGCATCTGGCCCTGGCGGGCCTGGCCAAGCCACGCCTGGTCGAGGCCTTGGTCCGGTCCGGGGTGCCGGCTGTCGGGCTGACCGGACTGGACGCCGGACTGGTCACCGCACGCCGTAAGACGGCCGTCCGCGCCGTCGTCGACGGCCGTCGCGTCATGGTCCGCGACAATTGGAGCGGCCGTATCATCGCGGTACGGCGGGAGCCGATGCTCCGGCTGCTAGCGGCCGGGCTGCTGCCGGTGCTCTCGCCGCCGGTGTTCGCCGAGGGCGGCGGCGTGCTGAACGTGGACGCCGACCGGATGGCCGCCGCGGCGGCCGCAGCGGTCGGCGCCGATCGGCTGATCATTTTGACCGGAGCTCCCGGTCTGCTGGCTGACCTCGATGATCCGGGCTCCCTGCTGTCCAGTTGGACGGCAGGTGGGGAGCTGCCTGGATTCGCCCGTGGGGGGATGGGACTGAAACTGGTCGCCGCGCGCGAGGCGCTGACGGCCGGGGTTCCGTCGGTGACCATCACGGCCGGGCACGGCCCGGAACCGATCACCGCTGCGCTCTCCGGCGCCGGCACCTCGGTGAATTTACGGACGCCAACGCCATTGACTCAAGTTAGCACAGTCGATAACTTGAGTTGATGCCGGGGGTCGAAGCCATTGGGGAGACGCAATGACCGCAGAGGACATCGCATACGTCGAGATCTGCACGGCTGATCGTGCGGCGGCCATGGAGTACTTCATCGACTCGTTCGGTCTCACCCCGCTGGCCGAGACCGCTGATTCGCAGTCTGTCTCGACGCTGCTCGGTGGCGCCGGTCACCTGCTGGTCACCACGCCCACGACGCCCGGTCCGCTGGCCGAGCACCTCGAGCGGCATGGTGACGGAGTGTTCGACGTGGCCTTCCGGACATCCGATGTGGAGGGGACTGTCGAGCGAGCCGAACGGGCCGGCTTGCGCCGGCTGGGACGGCGCGACGGATTCCATGTGCTCGACGGCTTCGGCACGATCCGGCACACGCTGGTGCCGGCCGCTCGCACCGGCACGGACGGGCTGCCCGGATCCTGGCGTCGCACCGGCCGGCAGGTGTCCGGGCCGGGCAGTACCCTCGACCACCTCGCCGGCGTGGTACCTGCCGGCGAGCTACAGAGCACCGTCGACACGTACTGTGCCGCCTTCGGGATGCACCGCTACTCGGCCGAGCACGTCGAGGTGGGCGCCCAAGCGATGGACTCGGTGGTGATCCGCAGTGACGGCGACATCACCTTCACGATGATCGAACCGGACGCGGATCGCGAAGCCGGGCAGATCGACGCGTTCCTGCGAGGCAACGGCGGCGGGGGCATCCAGCACCTCGCGCTGCTGGTCGACGACATCATCCTGGCCGTGCGCGAGATGTCGGCCCGTGGCGTCGCCTTCCTCGAGGCGCCGGACGAGTACTACAACGCGCTGGGCGCCCGGGTCGGTCGCCTCGACGAGCGGCTGGACGACCTGCGGGCCACCAACGTGCTCGCCGACCGCGACGAGTGGGGTTACCTGCTACAGATCTTCACGCGCTCGCCGTACCCGCGGAGCACGCTGTTCTACGAGCTGATCCAGCGTAACGAGGCGCGCGGCTTCGGCATCGCGAACATCCGCGCGCTCTACGAGTCGGTCGAGCGGTCGATGGCCGAAGCCACGAGGCGCTGACATGGGTGACGCGCTGGGCGCTCTGACCGCCGAGGCTTGCCGCCATCTTCCGAGCCCGTCCTGGGACTTGGCAGGGGAGCGGCGTCGGCGAGGAGCGCACGGCCGTGGCCGACATCGCCGCCTTCGACCGGGCCCGGTTGGGCGCCCCGGAGGCACCGCGGATCAGCGTCGGCCGAAACCGGGGTACGGATCCTCGGCGGGCACCGACTGGAACGCTTCCGCGGGCATCGCCCCGCTGGCGTACCACGCGTTCGCCGACGAGGACGGCGGCACTCGCCAAGGTGGAGAGCATGGTGGCGAATGCCTCCGGACTGGCGCAGGCTGCGATCGGCGGATTCCTGGTGCACCACAATCTGCGCTCAATCGCGGCTCACCATTTGAAACCGCTATCGGGCGGTTCTCGGTCGATGCCGAACGTACTGGAGGAACGAATTCAAAAGCCTTGGCGGATGAGTACGGCGTACCAGGACCCGGTTCGCGGGAGGCTTTTCGTCACCCTGCAGGGCTCCGGGTTCCGCGCGTATTCCGAGGCGCTGCAAATCTCTGCGGAAGAAACACTGGGCGCGGATGTCCTACTCCACCGGATGGTGACGCAAGCCACCTTATCCTGCTTTGCGCAGGTTCGTTCACGCCCGATGTCACAGCGGAGAGAGTCTGCCGGTTGGCCGGCATGATCGACTCCTACCGGCCAGGACCGGCGGCCGGCGAGTTAGCCTTCCGACCTGCGGGGTAGTAGACAAAATCACCGGAGTCGATGACCCCCCATTTGAGGAGCCTCATGGCTGACACCTGTCCCCTGCACTGGAACTCGATCCCCCTCCCAACGGAGCCTCCGCCGATCGGCGGCGACGACTGGCCGTGGTTGCTGCACCAACCACCAATTTTCTGACCCGGATCAACCGGCGGCGTCTCGTCAGGGAGGCGCCGCCGGTTTCGGCTCGCCACGAGGGCGTACGGTAACTCAAGTAAAATCCACGGTGACTCAAGTTGCTAAATGCTGTGACGGAGGTAACGTTGGGGGAGTAGACCAAGCTCGGCTCCTGGAGGCAGACGCCATGATCGACCTTCGTTCGCGCCGCCGGCAGGCGGCCCGATGAACTCCGACAAGGCTTGCGGCCTCCTGGCCGAGATGGTCGCCATCCACTCGCCCTCCGGTGGCGAAGCGGAGCTGGCGACCCGGCTCACCGAGCGGATGTCAGATGCCGGCATGTGCTCCTGGATTGACGAAGCGGGCAACGCGGTCGGCGAGATGGGCGCCGCGGACGCACCGCTGATCCTGCTGATCGGTCACCTGGACACCGCCGGTGACCCGTTACCGACGGCAATCTCCGGTGACCTGCTGCGGGGCCGGGGCAGCGTCGATGCCAAGGGTGCGCTCGCCGCGATGGTCGCCGCGGCCGCCCGTAGCGGCGACCGCCAGTGCCGGATCCGGGTCGTCGGCGCGGTGGAGGAGGAATGGCCGAGTTCCCGTGGTGCGGTGCACGTCGGCAACGGGGAACGCCCGGCGCTCGTCATCGTCGGCGAGCCGAGCGGGTGGAACGGCGTGGTGCTGGGCTACAAAGGAAAGCTTGACCTGGCGCTGCGCGTGCGCCGGCCGCCCACGCACTCCAGCAATCCCGCCCGCAAGGCGACGGAGGTGGTGGTCGCGCTCTGGCAGCGGGTGCTGGCCGAGATCGGGCCCACCGGGGTCGCCTTCGACCACGCCGGAGCCGCTCTCTGCGCCCTGGACGGGGACATGAGCGAAGCCACCGCCGAGATCAGTTGCCGGCTGCCGCCGGGATTCGACGCGATCGGTTTCGTCGACCGGATCCGCGCCGCGGCCCTTCCCGATGAGGTGATCGTCCGAAACGTCGTGCCGGCCACCCGCAGCGGCCGCCGGGATCCGGTGGTGCAGCAACTGACGGCCAGCATCCGCCAGCACGGCGTGCGCCCCATCCATCAACTCCGGGCCGGCACCTCCGACATGAACACCTTGCGTGCTGTCTGGGACATCCCGATGGCGACCTACGGCCCGGGCAATCACCGGCTCGACCACAGCGACCACGAATTCGTGCGACTGAGCGAGTTCGTCCGGTCCATCTCCGTGCTGACCAGCACGTTGCGCGGCCTGCAGGACCGGCTCGCGTCCACCTCCCTAGCGCCCGCCGTCTCCTGAGTCTGAAAGGTACGCCATGACTGTCGCACCCACCCCGCATCGTTTCACCCATGCCGACGGCACCGTCGTGCCCCCGGGCCGACCGGAACTGACCTGGACACACCCGTCGCGAGCCGGGGTCCTGTCGCGAACCGCGGGACCAGAAGGCCCCAGGTGTGACCTGGTGCTGGCGGCCCACCTCGAGTCGCTGGCCGTCGCGGCCGATGCCGAGGGCTGCGTCGACCGCTCCTGGCGACTGCGTCAGGCGGCACGCATTCTCCGGGCCTCCGTGGCGCCTGCTCCCGCTGCCACGGAGGCCGTGGATGCCACGGCCGACGATCCTGCCGCCGTCCTCACCACTCGACAGCTGCAGGTCGCCGACCGGGTAGCCCGCGGCCTCACGAACCGGCAGATCGCCGGCGAGCTGGGTATCAGCGAGCGAACGGCGGAGAGCCACATCAAGAACATCCTGATCAAGATGGGTTACGCCGCGCGTACCCAGATCGCTGCGCTCGTCGGCCGGCACGACCTGACCCGGCTGCCGGGAACCGCGTACGTGCCGGCCAGATCGATGCAACCGGCGCGCCTGTCCGCCGCGGCCGGCGGTCTGTCGTGACGGCGCAGACCGAGTCGCCGAGCGCGGCGCCGGCCGTCCCCCGCTGGCGTGGCTTCCCGGTCAAGCAGCACCCCGGCTGGCCCGACGACGCCACGCTCCGCGATGTCCGCCACCGCATCGGGGTGCGCCGGCCGCTCGTCACGGTCGACGAGATCGGACAGCTCCGGGCGGCGTTGCGCGACGTGGCCGCCGGCCGCGGGACAGTCGTCCAGATCGGTGACTGCGCCGAGACCTTCGAACCGCCGACCGCCGACCGCATCCGCGGAGTGCTGTCGTCGATCGCCGTGCTACGCCGAGCACTCAGCGAGGCGACCCGTCAACCGACCTGGGGAATCGGCCGGATCGCCGGACAGTACGCCAAGCCCCGGTCGTGTACGACCGAGGTGATCGACGGGCGGGTACTGCCCAGTTACCGAGGCCACCTGGTGAACGCGCCTGATCCCACCATGGCCGGCCGGCAGGTCGACCCCCGGCGGATGCTGCGCGGGCACGACCATGCGGCAGCGACACTGCGCTTGCTCCGCAAATCCGGTGCTCCGGCTGTCTGGGCCAGCCACGAGGCCCTGGCCTTGGACTACGAGGAGCCGCAGACCCGGTGGTCGCCGGCGACCCGGCAGCGCATGCTCACCTCGACCCACCTGCCGTGGATCGGTGACCGTACGCGGGAGCCGGACGGCGCGCACGTGCGATTCCTGGCCGGAATCGACAACCCGATCGGCTGCAAGGTGGGACCGAGCATGAGGGCCGCGGAGTTGCTACGCCTCTGCGCCCGGCTCGACCCGGACCGCCAGGGCGGGCGTCTGGTGCTCATCGCCCGGATGGGCGCGCGGCACGTGCGGCGCTGTCTGCCCCCGCTGGTGCGAGCCGTCGCCCAGGCCCGGCATCCGGTGGTGTGGCTCTGCGATCCCATGCACGGCAACACCGTGCGGTCCACGACCGGTTACAAGACCCGATACCAGTCCGCCATCCTCGACGAGCTGGACGCCTTCTACGAGATCACCGCCGGCGCGGGCGGATGGCCGGGCGGCGTGCACTTGGAGACCACCCATGAGCCGGTCACCGAATGTGTCGACGGCCGGCACGTGACCGACGCCGACCTGCCGACCGCCTACCGCACCGCCTGCGACCCGCGCCTCAACCGTCACCAGGTCGCGGATGTCGCCGCCCACCTGGCCACCCTCGTGGGGGGCCTGCGATGACCGCCACCCTGCACAGCGGCCGGACGCTGCGCGCCGATCCGGTCTCGACGGTGCACACGCTCCTCGTGGACAACTACGACTCGTACACCTACAACCTTTTCCAACTGCTTGCCGTCGTCAACGGGGCGGAGCCCACGGTAATCGTCAATGACGGCGACCGGTGGGATTCACTGGACCTGAGCGAGTTCGACAATGTGGTGATCTCGCCCGGCCCGGGCCGACCGGAGGGGCGCGACTTCGGCCGCAACCCCGAGTTGCTGGACGCGACCGATCTCCCGGTGCTCGGGGTCTGCCTGGGCCATCAAGGACTCGCCGCCCACTTCGGCGCCCAGGTCCGCAGCGCCCCCGAGCCGCTGCACGGCCACGTCGCCACGGTGCGGCACACCGGCACCGGCGTGTTCGCCGGAGTGCCGCAGGACTTCCGCGCGGTGCGGTATCACTCGCTCTGCGTCGCGGAGCCGCTGCCACCGCAGCTCGAGGCGCACGCATGGAGCGAGGACGGCGTGCTGATGGGGCTGAAGGTCCGCGACCGCGACTGGTGGGGCGTCCAGTTCCACCCGGAGTCGATCGAGACCGAGCACGGCCTCGCCCTGCTGGCGAATTTCCGGGACATCACCGTGGACGTCCGCGCGACCACCAGACCGGAGCCGGGCCGTCCCCGGGTGACCGTGCCGGCCCGGCCGGCGCCCGCCACCCCCGCGCGACTGCACCGGCGGATCCGGACACTGGCCGGGCAGTTCGATACCGAGGCCGCCTTCGCCGAACTGTTCGGCGATCGAGAGTACGCCGCCTGGCTGGACAGCAGCCGGGTGGAGCCGGGACTCTCCCGGTACTCCATTCTCGGCGCTCCGGCCGGTTCATCCGGCGAGGTGATCACCTACTCGGTCGCCGACGGGCAGGCGCGGATCATGTCGGGCGCCGGCGCCACCGCAGATCCGGACGTGGCGGGAGGGGACATCTTCGACGTGCTGAACCGCCGGCTGTCCGAGCGCCACCTGCCCGCCTCGGAACTGCCGTTCGCCGGTGGCTACGTCGGCTACTTCGGCTACGAGTTGAAGGCCGACTGCGGCGCGCGCGCCTCGCACACCGCCGCGACGCCGGACGCGGTCTGGATGTTCCTCGACCGGCTGATCGTGGTGGACCACGAGACCGACCGCACCCATCTGGTGGCCGTCGGCGAGCGGAGCGACCCGGCACTCGACGCCTGGCTCGAGGAGACCGAAACGGCGGTGGGCCGCCTCGCGCCGGTGGACGTTCCGGCCGCACCTGTGCCGACGACGGACCCGGCCCTCGCATTCGACCGTGCCCGCTACCTGAGCGACATCAACGAATGTCAGCGGTTGCTGCGTGCCGGTGAGAGCTACGAGGTGTGCCTCACCGATACGGCGCACCTGCCCAGCACCGACGACCCGCTTGCGTTCTACCTGCGGCAGCGACGGGCGAACCCGGCGCCGTACGCCTCGTTTCTCCGGCTCGGGGAGACGTCGGTCGCCAGCTCGTCTCCGGAGCGCTTCCTCAAGGTGACCGCCGACCGGATGGTGGAGACCAAGCCGATCAAGGGAACGGCGGCGCGGGACGGCGATCCGCGGTGCGACGAGCGGTTGGCCTCGACTCTCGCGGACAGTGCGAAGACCCGGGCAGAGAACCTGATGATCGTCGACCTGCTGCGCAACGATCTCGGGCGCGTCTGTGTGCCGGGCTCGGTGCACGTGCCGCACTTCATGGCCGTCGAGACCTACGCGACAGTCCACCAGCTCGTCTCGACGATCCGCGGTTCGCTGCGCCCCGGAATATCCACCATGGACTGCGTCCGGGCCTGCTTTCCGGGCGGATCGATGACCGGCGCGCCCAAACTGCGCACGATGGAGATCCTCGACCGCCTGGAGACCGAGGCGCGCGGCATCTACTCCGGCGCGATCGGCTGGCTTTCACCCGACGGGCAGGCCGATCTCAGCGTCGTGATCCGGTCGGCGACGCTGACCAGTCAGGAAACGACGGTCGGCGCGGGCGGGGCCATCGTGCTCGCCTCCGACCCGGCCGACGAATACCAGGAAATGCTCCTCAAGGTGCGCGCGACCCTCTCCGGTGAGCGACCCGGCATCGCACGCGCGCCCTCCGCCGCTGACGAGAGGTGCCGGTGATGTCGGTCGTACTGGGATTGAACGGAACTCATGGAGTCGGCGTGGACGCCGGCGCGGCGCTTGTGGTCGACAACCGCGTCGTCGCGGCGGTGGACGAGGAACGCCTGCTGAGGATCAAGAAGGCGCCGGGCGCCCGGCCCACGCTAGCTGCCCAGGAGGTCCTCTCGATCGCCGGTGTGCGGGGCGAGGACGTCGACGCCATCGCCTACGGATGGATGCCGGAGGCGGTCCCGGTGTCACGCACCGAGGTGGCCGCCGAGCTGCGCCGCACGTGCGAGCCGGCCGGTGTCCGCCCGGACGTCGAGGTCACCTTCGTCGAACATCACGTCGCGCACGGCTGGAGCGGCATGGCGTTCCTGCCCGACGAACTGAGGGGACGCCGGATAGCTGCGCTGGCGCTGGATGGCGCCGGTGAATCGACCGCCGGATCGCTGTTCCGGCTCAAGGGCGCCGAACTGGACCGGTCGTGGTACCTGGCACTGGCCGCCTCACTGGGCATCTACTACGAAGGCGTCACCACGTACCTCGGCTTCGCCTCCGGCCAGGAGGGCAAGACGATGGGGCTGGCCGCGTACGGGCGGCCGGGCGACCTGGCGCTGCCGGAGCTCGTCGATGATCGGAGCGAGGGCGAGCTGCCGGTACGCCCGGAAGCTCACCGCGACCTGTACCCGTACCTGGTGCGCTCGCTCGCGTCGCGGCTGGAGAGGAATCTGGGCCGAAATCTGTCCTTCGTGGATCGCGCTGACCTCGCCCGTACCGCGCAGGAGAGAGTCTCGTCCCGCGTCCTCGAGTACGTCGATGAGGTGCTGGACGAGATCGACGTGCTGATCTACGCGGGCGGTCTCGCGCTGAACTGCTCGCTCAACGGCCGCCTTGCTCGCCGATGCCGGGACGCCGGTGTGGAACTGGTGATTCCGCCGCCGGCCGGAGACACCGGAATCGCCCTCGGGGCCGCGGTGGCCGCGTCGGCGCGTCCGGCGGACTGCCGGGTCGCGGCCGGCTTCGGGTTGGGACGGGGCATCGAAC
The DNA here is from genome assembly GCA_023402505.1 of Actinomycetes bacterium. Lineage (GTDB taxonomy): Bacteria > Actinomycetota > Actinomycetes > Mycobacteriales > Micromonosporaceae > Micromonospora. Next base: position 46,205 of record JAEYGD010000143.1, on the reverse strand, counting down.
CCGACGAGGCCTTCGCCGCACTGACCGCGGAGGGCCTGCCCGTGGAGCGCATTGATGCTGATGAACTCGCTCGGCGCCTGGTCGACGAGGACGCGGTGGTGGGCTGGTTTGACGGCCGCGCGGAGATCGGGCCTCGAGCACTGGGTCGCCGATGCATCATCGCGCGGCCCGACTCGGAGGCGCTGCGGGATGTGATCAACGTACGGAAGTCGCGGGAGACCTGGCGCCCGCTCGCGCCATCGGTGACCCCGGCCGAGTTCGAGCGGTCGTTCATCGGTGTCCCGTCGGCGCACATGCTGGTTGCCGCCGAGGTCCGGGCCGACGCGCGGGACCGTCTCGCGGCGGTGACCCACGTCGACAACACCGCCCGGCCGCAGGTGGTGACCAGCCAGGACGGGTATGCCGCGGTGCTGGCCGCGATGTGCCGCCGGACCGGTACGGAGGCGGTCGTCTGCACCTCCTTCAACCAGGCCGGGGAACCGATCGTCTACCGGCTCGCGGAGGCGTTGCGCACCGCGCGGGCAATGGGACTCGACCTGCTCGCCGGAGACGGCTGGTGCGCCCGGCTCGACCGATGAACGGCACCGGCGGCATCGCCTGAGCGGAAGGACTGTGGAACGTGCTTGAGACCGAAGAGCCACGGACGACCCGGGAAACCGGCCATCACCACCACCCCGAGCCCGCACCCGCCGCTCTGACCCTGTGGCCCGACCAGATCGCCGAGCAGGCGCGCCGCCGGCCCTCGGCGCCGGCGGTGGTGGAGCAGTCCGGCACGACCGACTACCGGACCCTGGACGCCCGCGCGGACGCTCTGGCGGCACATCTATGGCCCCTGGTAGACGCCCCCGAGGCGCCGGTCGCGGTGTGCCTGCCACGCGGAGGCGACGTCGCCGTCGCGGTCCTGGCCGTCATGCGCGCCGGCGGGTCCGCGGTCCTGCTCAATCCCGCCGACCCGCCGTCCCGGATCGCGGCACAACTGACCGACAGCGGTATCCGGGCCGTGCTGACGAACACCTTGATCGCCGCGACGCTGCCGGACAGCGGCGCACCGATCGTCGCGGTGGACAACGACGCCAACGCCAGTGGCGAGCGCCGGTCGCCGCGGTGGCCAATGGCACCGGAAGGCCTCGCCTACGCTGTCTACACCTCCGGCTCCACCGGCAAGCCGAAAGCGGTCGGCGGGTTGCATGGCACGGTCGCGAATCTGGTCACCTGGGCCACATCGGCATACCGGATCGGACCGGACGACCGGTCCACCTGGGTCGGGCCGCCAAGCTTCGGCGCCGTGCCGGCCGAGGTGTGGGCGTTCCTGGCCGCCGGTGCCCAGGTGCACGTACCGCCGGACGACGTGGTGGCCTCGCCGCCCGCTCTCCGCGACTGGATGGTGGAGCACCGGATCACCGTCAGCTACCTCGTCCGGACCATTGCCGACCGGCTCTGCGACCTGCCATGGCCGGCCACCACCGACCTACGCCTGATGATCTCGACGGGGGAGCGGTTCCTGCGCTGGACCCCGCCGGAGTTGCCGTTCGACTTCGCCATGACGTACGGCTCCTCGGAGATGCTCAACATCACCGGCGCCGTCGATCTGGGCCGCGGGCTGCACCTCACCTCGCGTGACCTCAGCCCGGGCGAACGCGCCGAGCGGGCGCCGAGCACCGGCTGGCCGATGACCGGACGCTCGGTGCTGCTGCTCGACGAAGACCTCAACGAGGTTCCGGACGGCTCCGTCGGGGAGATCTACATCGGCGGCCGGCACCTGTTCCGCGGCTATCTGGGCCGCGCCGGCCTGAGCGCCGATCGCCTGGTGCCGCACCCGTCCGGTGCGCCCGGGGAGCGGCTGTTCCGCTCCGGCGACCTGGGCATCCGCTGCGCAGACGGCACTCTTGAGGTGATCGGCCGGATCGACGACCAGGTCAAGATCCGCGGCCACCGGGTCGAGCCGGGCGAGTTGGAGACGGTCCTGCGCCAGCACCCGCGGATCAACGAGGCGGTCGCCAAGGCGGTGCCCAGCACGGCCGGTGATCTGCGACTTGTCGCCTGGATCGCCGGCGAGCACGGTGCTCTGCCCGGACAGTCGGAGGTGCGCGCCTGGCTCGCTGAGCGGCTCCCAGCCGCCCTGGTACCGAGCGCCGTCGTCGCCCTGCCGGCGATGCCGCAGAACGCGAACGGCAAGGTGGACCGCCAAGCCCTGCCCGCGCCCGAGTTGAGCCGTGCGGACCTCGGCGTGGAATACGTTGGACCGCGCGACCCGGTCGAAGCCGCTGTCGCCGGTGTGTGTGAACAGATCCTGGGTGTGCCGCGGATCGGCGTGCTCGACCGGCTGCCCGACCTCGGCGCCGACTCACTGGCTCTGATGCGCCTGGACACTACGCTCGAGCAGACCTTCGGCGTCGTCATCGGCGTGCGCCGGCTGACGAGCGACCCGACGCCGGCCGGGATCGCCACCGCGATCACCGCCGCGCGGACCACCGCCAGGGCGACGGCGGCCGGCCTGCCGGACACCATCACGTCCGACCCGGAAGCCCGGCACGAGCCGTTCCGACTCACCGACACCCAGCAGGCGTATTGGATCGGGCGGTCCGAATCGGTCGAGCTGGGCGGCGTGGGCTGCCACGGATACTTCGAGTGGGACCGGGACGGTCTCGAGCCGGAGCGCCTGATCACCGCGTGGCGCACGCTGATCGAGCGGCACGACATGCTGCGGGCGGTGGTGCTCCCGGACGGCCGGCAACAGGTCATGCCGGAGGCGCCGGCCTACCAGGTGGCGGTCGCCGACCTACGCGGACAGCCCGCGCAGCAGGTGGAGAAGCACCTCGCCGAGGTTCGCTCCGCGATGGAGAACGAAGTTTTTGACCCCCAGGTCTGGCCGATGTTCCAGCTGCGGCTGACCCTCCTGGACGGCGAGCGGACCCGGGTGCACCTGTCCTTCGATCTGGTCATCGCGGACGCGTGGTCCTACTTCAGCATCCTCGTGCCCGAACTGCACGAGCTCTACGAACGTCCGGACGAGGTGCCGGCGCCGCCCCGGATCACGTTCCGCGACTACCTGGTCGCGGAGCAACGGATGACCGATACCCCGCGCAGCCGGCAGGCCGAGCAGTACTGGCGGGAACGGCTGGCTGACCTGCCCCCGGCGCCGCACTTGCCGATGGCGGTGCCGCAACCCGGCCCGGGCTCCACGCCCCAGTTCCGGCGCTGGACGGCGGGTTTGCCGGCCGACAGCTGGCGTCGGCTGCGCGACCACGCCGCCGCCGTGGGAGTCACCCCGGCCGGTGTGCTGATCGCCGTCTTCGCCCAGGTGCTGCGTAGATGGACCGGGCAGGACCGCTTCACCCTCAACGTCCCGCTGTTCAACCGGCTGCCGTTGCACCCCGACGTCGACCGGATCGTCGGCGACTTCACCAGTACCTCGCTGCTGGCGGTCGAGGACTGGCCGGGTTCGTTCGCCGAGTGGGCCACGTCCATGCAGCAGCGGCTGAACGACGACCTGGATCACCGCTTCTTCACCGGCACCAGCGTGTTGCGGGAGCTGAACCGCACCCGCGGAGCGGCCGGCGCGACGATGCCGATCGTGGTGACACCGTTGCTCGGCACGCCGCGCGCGCCCGCCACCGCGTTCGGCGAGCCGGTTTACGGTGCCTCGCAGACGCCGCAGGTGCTGCTGGACTACCAGATCTACGAGACCGGGCAGGAGTTGCAGTTCACCTGGGACGCCCGCGCCGACCTGATCGCCGACGGGGTACTGGACGACATGTTCGAGGCGCATCAGCGGCTGCTGGAGGCGCTCGCCGCACCGGACGGCTCGGCCTGGCAGGACGCGGAGATCGATCTGGTCCCGGCCGCGCAGCTGAGCCGGCGCGCTCGGGTCAATGACACCGGGGCGAATCTGCCGGGACGGCTGCTCCCCGACTACGTGGCCGAGCACGCCGCCGCCACACCGGCGGCCCCGGCGGTGGTGGACTCCCGGCGGACCATCGACTACGCGGAGCTGAACCGACATGCCGAGTTGCTGGCCGAGGAGCTCATCGACAGCGGCGTGAGCCCGGGTGAGCTCGTCGCCATCGTGCTCACCAAGGGCTGGGAGCAGGCGGTGGCGGTACTGGCGACGCTGCGTGCCGGAGCCGCGTACCTGCCGGTCGATCCGGGCCTGCCGGCCGAGCGGATCCGGGTGCTGATCGAGCGGTCCGGAGCCGGCGTCGCCGTTACCACTGCCGCGGTGCGGGACCAGGTGTGCTGGCCCGCCGTCCGCCGGCTGCTGGTCGAGGCGCCTGCCCCCGGTCGCCGCTCGAGCCGGACCGGCTGGCCCGCTCGCGGCCTGGACGACCTCGCCTATGTGCTCTACACGTCGGGATCGACGGGCGAGCCCAAGGGCGCCATGGTGGCGCACCGCGGCGTGCTCAACACCGTGCTGGACGTGAATCGGCGGTTCGGCATCGGCGCCGGGGATCGGGTCTTCGGCCTGTCCGAACTCTCCTTCGACCTCTCCGCCTACGACCTGTTCGGCACTCTCGCCGCCGGTGGGACGCTGGTCCTGCCGGACGCGGGGCGCCTCGATCCGGCGCATTGGGCCGAGGTCTGCCGAGCGCGAGAAGTCACGGTGTGGAACTCGGTCCCGGCGCTGGCCCAGATGCTCGTGGAGCATCTGACCGGCGACCCGTCACAGGAGCGACTCGCCCTGCGCCGGGTCCTGCTCAGCGGCGACAAGGTGCCGGTGACGCTGCCTGCCCAGATCTGGTCCGCCGTCCCCGGCGCGCAGGTCATCGCGCTCGGCGGACCGACCGAGACCTCCATCTGGTCGATCGCGCACGTGGTGCGGGAGCCGGACACCCGGGCGGGCTCGATCCCGTACGGGCTACCGCTGCGCAACTGCCGGCATCACGTGCTGGACGCGCATCTGCGGCCCAGCCCGGACCTGGTGCCGGGGGAGATCTACGTGGGCGGCGCCGGGGTGGGAATGGGTTACCTGGGTGATCCGGTCCGGACCGCGGAACGGTTCATCGAACGCGACGGCGAACGTCTGTTCCGCTCCGGCGACATCGGCTACTTCCGCCGCGACGGCGAGATCGAGATCCTCGGCCGGACCGACCACCAAGTCAAGATCAATGGCCATCGGATCGAGCTCGGTGAGATCGAAGCGGTTCTCGGTGGACATCCAGCGGTCCGGGCCGCCGCCGCGGTGGTCGCCCAGGGACCCGGCGACACCCGCCGGCTGGCCGCGTTCGTGCAAGCCTCCGCTCCGGTCGACCCGGCGGAGCTCACTGCCGTACTGCGCTCCCGCGTCCCGCACTACCTCGTCCCGAGGGTGGTACGCGTCCTCCCCGAGCTGCCGTTGTCACCGAACGGGAAGATCGACCGGTCCGCCCTGACGGCTCTTGCCGGTGCCCGGCCCGAGACTACCGGATCGAGCGACGCCCAGCTGGACGCCACCGGCGAGGCGGTGCTCGCCCGCTGGCGTTCGGTGCTCAACCGGCCCGAGGCCGCGGCCGGCGACAACTTCTTCGACCTGGGCGGAGATTCTGTCCAGGCAGTGCGGCTGGTCGCCGCGTTGCGCGCCGACCTCGATGTCGACCTCGGCGTGGGTTCGGTGTTCCGGGCACCCACCGCCGCCGGACTCGCCGCGCTGATTCGGAACCAGGCGGGCGCCGGCACCGGCCCGGTCCTGCACGCCCGGCCGAGCGCGCCGGGGCCGTTCGAGCTCTCCTTCGGCCAACGCCGGCTCTGGTTCCTGGAACAGCTCAGTCACGATGTCCCGGCGTACAACCTGAGCAGCTCGGTGCGGCTGACGGGCGCGCTCGACCTGCCCGCGCTGCGGGGCGCGGCCGACCACATCGTCCGGCGCCACGATGTGCTGCGCAGCCGGTTCGAGGTGCGGGACGGCCGTCCCGTGCGGGTGGTCGACGACACCGTCCCGGCCGTTCTCTCCGTGGTGGATCTGCGGGGGCAGGGCCCGGCCGAACGATCCGCCCGGTCACAGGAGCTGATCCGCGCCGCCGCGGCCACCCGCTTCGATCTGGAACGCGGACCGCTCTTCCGGTTCGCGCTGCTGCGCCTGGCCGACGACGAACACATCCTCGTGCAGACGCTGCACCACCTGGTTTTCGACGGCCGCTCGCTGGAGCTGCTCTGCCACGAACTCGGCGAGTGCTACGCGGCGCTGACGGCGGGCACCGTCCCGGTGCTGCCCACAGCGGAGCTCCGGTACGGCGACTTCGCCGAGTGGCAGCGGGACCGGCTGGCCGGCGGCTGGCTGGACGGCGACCGCGACTACTGGCTCAGCCAGCTGGCCGGCAGTCCGCCGTTGCTCCAACTGGCCACGCGGCGGCGACCGCCGACGCAGAGCCACCGCGGCCGGACCGTCACCACCGAGGTCGACGCCAGTCTGGCCACCCGGGTCCGGACCGCGGCCCTGGCCGCCGGAACCACGGACTTCACTGTGCTGCTTTCCGCGTTCGCGGTGCTTCTGCGGCGCTACGCCCGGCAGGACGACATCCTGATCGGTACGCCGATGAGTGACCGTACCGATGAGCGGCTTCGGGATCTGATGGGCTTCTTCGTCAACACGGTGGTGCTCCGGGTAGGGCTGGACGGCGATCCGACCGCCGGTGACCTGATCGAACGGGTCGCCGCTACGGTCACCGCAGCGCACGAGCACCGGGACTATCCCCTCGAGTTGGTCATCGACGCCCTCGGGGTGGACCGGAGCACCAGTCACAATCCGTTGTTCCAGGTGATGTTCAGCCTGGAGGAGGGCGCGTTGACCGCCCCGCGGATGCCAGGCCTGCGGACCGGTGTCCCGGAGGTCGTCAACGAGACCGCCAAGTTCGACCTCACGCTCACCGTCACCCGCGGTGCCGGCGGGCTGAGCCTGCGCTGGGAATACGCCACCGATGTGCTGGACGACGACGTCGTGGCCCGGATGGCGGGGGAGTACCCGGCCCTGCTGGACGGACTGCCCACCGACCCGGCGCGCCGGCTGTCCGGACTCATCGCCGCGCTGGCCGACGGTCCGGACGGCGGTGCCGTAGCACTGCCGCTCGTGCCCACCGGCGCCACCTTGGCATCCCGGCTGCGGGACCAGGTGTCGCGCACACCACTCGCAGCGGCCGTCTGCGACGGTACGCGGACCTACACCTACACCGAGCTCCTCGAACGGGCCGAACTCCTCGCCGCCGCTCTCGCGGCCCGTGGCATCGGACCGGAGGCGCTGGTCGGAGTGTGCCTCGACCGGACGGTCGACCTGGTCGCCACGGTGGCCGGAGTGACCTGTGCCGGCGCCGCCTACCTCCCGCTGGACGCGGAGCACCCGGCCGAGCGGATCGCTCTGATCCTGGCCGACGCCCGCCCGGCGGCAGTCCTGGCCGTCGGCCCGGTCGCTGATCGGCTGCGCGAACTGGACCCGACTCTGCCGATCCTCGATCCCGCCCTGCTGATCCGCGAGGGTGAGTCCGCGCCGGTGGTCTCGGCCCGTCCGGAAAATCTGGCCTACGTCATCTACACGTCCGGTTCCACCGGCACTCCCAAGGGTGTGGCGATCACCCAGCACAACGCGACACGGCTGTTCGACGCCACCGCCGAGCTGCAAGCGGGTCCACTCGACGTGTGGACGATGACGCACTCGATCGCGTTCGACTTCTCCGTCTGGGAGATGTGGGGAGCGCTGTTGCACGGCGGCCGACTGGTGGTCGTTCCCCGTGAAGTGCTTCGTGCCCCGGCACAGCTGCGCGAACTCGTCGAGCGCGAACAGGTGACGGTGCTCAGCCAGACACCGACGGCGTTCACGGCTTACGCGGCTGCCGACGCGCAGTCGGCAACCGTTTCCCCCTTGCGGCTGGTCGTGCTTGGCGGCGAGGCGGTGGAGTTGCCGGCCGTAGCCGGCTGGCTCACCCGGTACCGCGACGGCGGTCCGCGCCTGGTGAACATGTACGGCATCACCGAGACCACGGTGCACGTGACGTCGCGCCGCCTGGAAGACGCCGACCTGGCCGGTGGCCTCCGCAGCCCGATCGGCCGGCCGTTGCCCGATCTGACCGCCCAGGTGCTGGACGGGGATCTGCTGCCGGTGCCGGTCGGTGCGGTCGGCGAGATGGTGGTCGGAGGCGCCGGAATCGCCCGTGGCTACCTTGGCCGTCCCGGCCTCACCGCCGACCGGTTCCGGCCGGATCCGGCCGGCGCCCCCGGTGCCCGCCGCTATCACAGCGGTGACCTGGTCCGCCGGCTGGACGCCGACCTGGACTACCGGGGCCGCGCCGACCGGCAGGTCAAGGTGCGGGGCTTCCGGATCGAGCCGGCCGAGGTTGAGGCGGCCCTGCTGGCCCATCCGCTGGTAGCCGAGGCCGTGGTGATCGGGCGCCGGGAACCGCAGGGCGACACCCGGCTGGTCGCCTACGTGGTGACCGAGGACGCAGCGGCGCTCCCGGCCGAACCCGTCGCGGATTTCCTCCGCACCCGGCTCCCGTCCTACCTGGTACCTGCCGTGACCACCCGGCTGGACGCGTTGCCGCGCAACGCCAACGGCAAGGTCGACGTGGACGCCCTGCCGGCGCCGGACCGGACCCGCGAGCGGCTGGCCGCGGAATTCGTCGCTCCGGCGTCCCCGCTCGAGTCGGCCATCACCGCGGTGTGGGCCGGTGTGCTCGGCGTCGACCGGGTCGGCGCGCTGGACAACTTCTTCAGTCTGGGCGGTGACTCGATGCGCACCGTCGAGGTCGCCACGCGGCTGTCCGGAGCGGGCGTCGGGGTGACCGTCGCCGACGTGTACCGCAATCCGACGCCCCGCTCGCTGGCGGTCGCGCTGTGCGCCGGCACGTCACCGATCGCGGCGGCGGATGCCCCGGCCGCCCAGCCGTTCGCACTGCTCGGCGAGACCGACCGCGGCACGCTGCTGCGGCGTTTCGGCGGCAGGCAAGGGAGGGACTGACATGGCCGACATCGTCGACGCCTACCCGCTCACCCGGATGCAGGGCGGGATGGTCTTCCACAGTGAAATGGCAGCGGGCGACGCGCTCTACCAGAACGTGGACAGCCTTCGGGTGCACGTCCGCTTCCACACCGAGTTGTTCGCCACGGCACTGGCCGGGCTGCTCGACCGGCATCCGGTCCTGCGCACCTCGTTCGATCTGACCGGGTACGGCGAGGCGGTGCAGCTCGTCCACCGCCGGGTGGACCTGCCGCTCGAGATCCATCACGGCGCACCGGCGGACTACGACGCTTGGATGACCGCCGAGGCGAACCGCGGCTTCGACTGGTCGAAGCCCCCGCTGATCCGGTTCGCGGTGCACGTGCTCGGTGAGCGTGAGTTCCGCCTGTCGATCAGTTCCCATCACGCGGTGCTGGACGGTTGGAGCGTCAACGCGCTTCTCGCCGAGTTGCTCGACCACTACCGGCGTCTGCTCACCGAGCCGGCGGCGGCCGCTCCACCGGCCCCGGTCACCGGGCCGGCCGATCTGGTCGCGGTCGAGCAGAAGGTGCTCGCCTCCGACGCCGAAGCGCAGTGGTGGCGGCAGACCATGGCCGGGGCCACGGTGACCCGGCTGCCGCGTCTGGACGGGCGCGCCCGCCGGAGCCGTGAGCGGGTGCCGTCCCGGGAGGCGCCGTTGCCCGCCGGGCTCAGCTCCGGCCTGCGAACCCTGGCCGCCGCCCAGGGGGTACCGGTGAAGTCGGTGCTGCTCGCCGCCCACCTGGTCGTGCTGAGCAGGCTGGGCGCGACCACGGACGTGAGCACCGGCCTGGTCAGCAACGGACGCCCGGAGACGCCCGACGCCCACCGCGCGCTCGGCCTGTTCCTCAACACCCTGCCCCTGCGCTGCCGCCTCGACGGTGGGTCGTGGCGGGACCTGGTCAACCGGGTGTACGCCATCGAGAGCGAGCTGCTGGCGCACCGGCACTACCCCCTGCTCGATCTTCAGCGGGCCTGCGGCGGAGCCGAACTTTTCGAGACCAGCTTCAACTTCGTCAATTTCCACGCACTGGACCACCTCGCCGACGACCCGGAATTCGTCATCGACGGGTGGCAGCACTTCCAGCAGACCAGCATCCCGTTCGCGGTTACGTTCGGGCTCGGCGGTGTCGCCCTGGGCGGTCGACCGGACGAGATCCGGATGCTGATCGCCCACGACTCCGACGAATTCGACGCCGCCCAGATCGACGACATCCAGGCGCGGTACCTCGCCACCCTCGCCCGGATGGCCGCGGACCCGGACACCGACCACCGCGACCACGATCTGCTCGGTGACGCCGAGCGCGAACGGATCGTGACCGAGGTCAACAACACCGCTGCCCACCATCCCGTCGAACTCGCGCATCGGCTGTTCGAGGCGCGCGTCGACGCGGCGCCGGACGCGGTGGCCGTACGTCACAACGGCAGCACCACCACCTATCGCGAGCTGGACCGCCGCGCGAACCGGATCGCCCGACGCCTGCGCGAGGCCGGCATCGGCGTCGAGGACCGGGTGGCGGTGGCCGTCGAACGCTCGACCGAGATGATCGCCGCCGTGCTCGGGGTGCTCAAGGCCGGAGCCGCATACGTGCCGCTCGACGTGACAAACCCTCCTGGCCGGCTGGCCGGTCTGCTGGCGGACAGCGACGCACGAGCGATGGTCGCGGACGCCATCGGCGCCGGTCGTGTCCCGGCCGGTGACCGGCCGGTGGTGCGCGTCGACGCCGATAAGGACCGCCTAGGTCCGGCTGACGACGTGCGGCCTCCGGTGGCGGTGAGTCCCCGCAACGCCGCCTATGTCCTCTACACCTCCGGGTCCACGGGACGGCCCAAGGGCGTACTGGTGGAGCACCGTTCCATCACCAACTTCACCGCATCCGTCCGGGAGCTGTTCGCCCTCGACGACCGCGACCGCGTCCTGCAGTACGCGTCCCTCAGCTTCGACGTGTCGGTGTTCGAGATCTTCGGTGCCCTGCACTGCGGAGCGTGCGTGGTGCTGATCGAGCGGGAGACCGCGCTGTCCGTCGACGACCTCGCCGAGGTGATGCGCCGGGAGCGGGTGTCGGTCATGGACATGCCGCCCGCCGTGATGGCGTTGCTGAGCGCCACCTCCTTCCCGGATCTGCGGGCGGTGTTCGTGGGCGGCGAGGAGTTCAGTGCGGATCTGGTCAACCGGTGGGCGCTGCCCGGGCGCATGTTCGTCAACGGCTACGGGCCGACCGAGGCGACTGTGACTGTGACCGTGAAGCACTGCGAGGGGTATCACGAGCGCCGTCCCTCGATCGGCAATCCGATGCCCAACCACCGCGCATACGTGCTGGATCCCAGCCTGCACGCTGCCTCCACGGGGGTGCCCGGCGAACTGTGCATCAGCGGTGCCGGAGTGGCCCGCGGCTATCTGGGACGTCCGGGTCTCACCGCCGAGCGCTTCGTCCCCGATCCCTACGCGATCCGTCCCGGCGAGCGTATGTACCGCACCGGTGACCTGGCGGTACGCCGCCGCGATGGCGAGATCGGCTTCCTGGGGCGGATCGACGACCAGGTCAAGATCCGCGGTCTGCGGATCGAACCGGGGGAGATCTGCGCCGTGCTGGACGCACATCCTGCGGTGCACCAGTCGATCGTCGTGGTGCGGCCCGGCCCGGGCGGCGGCCATCGACTGGTCGCCTACCTTGCCGGCTCTGGGATGGACGTCACCGAGGTGCGTGAGTACGCGGCCGACCGGCTGCCCCGGCACATGGTTCCGGAACGGTTCGTGGAGCTGGACCGGTTGCCCGTCACCGGCAACGGCAAGGTCGACCGCGATGCGCTGCCCGACCCGGGCACCGAGCGCCCGCTGGCCGGCCGGGTGCCAATCGCCCCGCGCGACGACCTGGAGCTGGTGCTGCGGGAACTCTGGTCGGAGGTGCTCGAGGTCGACACCCTCGGCGTCGAGGACGACTTCTTCGCAGTCGGCGGCAATTCACTGCTGGCGACCCAATTGCTCGCGAAGGTGCGGGAGATGTTCGGCATCCCGATCCAGATGCGGGCGCTCTTCGAGAAACCCACGATCGCCGCCGCGGCGGCGCTGCTGCGCCAGGACCCGGCCCGCCGCGACGGTCTCGAGGCGATGGCCGCGATCCTGGCCGACCTCTGCCGCAGCGACGATCCGGTCGGCGCACCGGTGGGGAGGGGAACCCTGTCATGACCGACCTGGCCAGCCGTCTCAATGCCCTACCGGCGGACCGCCGGCAAGCCTTCCTCCAGGCGCTCGGTGCGTCGGCGCCCGCACCGGAACCGCAGTTGCGCCGGCTCAGCGATCCGCCGGACGGCCGATTGCCCCTGAGCCTGCAGCAGGAGCAGCTCTGGGTGTTCGAAACCGCCTACCCCGGGCGTACGGCATATCTCGTTCCGCTGCGGCTGACGCTGCGCGGTCCGCTCGACGTAGCGGTGCTGCACCGGGCACTGCACCGGATCCTGGCCCGGCATCCGGGTCTGCGGACCCAGATCGTGGACGGCCCCGACGGTCCCGCACAGCGGATCCACCCCGAGGTTGCGCTGGACCTGCCGGTGGACGATCTGTCCGCGCTCGCCGAGCCGGACCGGACCCGGGAGCGGGACCGCATCGCCGCCGCCGGCTCGGCGCGGCCGCTGGACCTGAGCCGCGCACCCCTGCTTCGGGCCCGACTGCTGCGCGCGGGGCCGCAGGATCACGAACTGCTCCTGGTCCTGCACCACCTGATCTTCGACGGATGGTCGAACGCGGTGCTCGTTCGCGACCTGCGGGCGGCGTACCGCGCGGAACTGCACGGCGAGCCGGCCGACTCCGGACCGACTCTCCGCTACCACGACTACGCCCGCTGGCAGCACGAATGGATCGGCAGCGAAGCCGGACGCAGGGCGGCCGACCACTGGCGACGGACACTCGCGGGCAGCCGCCCGCTGCTGCTGCCGGTGGACTGTCCCTACCCTGCCGGGCTGACTTTCGACGGTGCCACCGAGCACCGCTACTTCGCGGCCGGCCTGATGGACCGGGTGGGCGCCTTCGCCCGGTCGGTCGGCACCACCGCATTCGTGCCGTTGCTGGCAGCCGTGCAGACGGTGCTGTTCCGTACTACCGGGCAGCGTGACCCGGTCATCGGCTCGGCGCTGAGCAACCGGCAGCGTCCCGGGCTGCGTGATGTGATCGGATGCCTGGTCAACGTGGTCCCGCTGAAGGCAGACCTGACCGCGGAGCAGACCTTCCGGCAGCTCGTCGCCACCGACCGCGGGGTTGTCATGGACGCGCTCGAGCATCAGGAGATGCCGTTGGAGCGCATCATCGACGCGGTAGCAGCGGCACGGCTGCCGAACCGCCTCCCCTTGGTGCAGGCGACATTCACCATGCAGACCGTTCAGGACGCCCCGGCAGAGGTGGACGACGGCGGGTTGCGGATCGACTCGCGCTCGACTCCGAACACCGGTGCCCGGTTCGAGATCGCTTTCGAGGTGGGCCGCGATCAACAAGGCCGCGACTACCTGAACGCCGAATTCAACACCGCCCTGTTCGACCGGGAGACGATCCGCAGCCTGCTGTCGCATGTGGAGGTCCTGCTGCACTCCGCGCTCGACGAGCCGGACCGGCCACTGACCGAGCTGGCCATGCTGCCGGACGAGGAACTGCGCCGGGTGACCCAGGATTGGAACCCGGCGCCGGTTCCCCGTCCGGACCGCACGATCGGAGCGAGCTTCGACGAACTGGCCGAGGCGCACGGCGACCGGGTCGCGGTACTCGCGGCTGACGGTACGGAACTGACCTATGCCGAACTCCGGTCGCGATCGGACACGGTGGCGGCTGGGCTGCGGTCCGCCGGCGTCCGTGTCGAGGACCCGGTCGGCGTCCTGCTCGACCGCTCACCCGAGTCGGTGGTCGCGCTGCTGGGCGTGCTGAAGTCCGGCGGATGCTACGTCCCGGTGGACGCCGGATTCCCGGCCGGCCGCATCGCCGCTCAGCTTGCCTCCGCGGGTGTACGTGCGGTGATCGCCGCAGACACGCTCCGGGACCGGGTGCCGGACGGTGAGTGGGTCGTGCGTAGCGCCTCGGCCGGAACACCTGCCGCGTCTGCCGGAGCTGCCGAGGATCCGCCGGCTCCCGACAACCTGGCCTACGTGCTCTATACCTCCGGCAGCTCCGGCGGCCCGAAAGGCGTGGCCGTCCAGCACCGCAGCGTGGTCAACTTCGCCGCCACGGTGCGGACGATGTTCCGGCTCGGCGACGGTGACCGGGTCCTGCAGTTCGCGCCGCTGACCTTCGATGTCTCGGTCTTCGAGATCTTCGGCGCGCTGCTTTCCGGAGCAACGCTGGTGCTGTGCACCGAGGACGAACGCCACGACCCGGTGCGGTTGGCCGACCGGATCGCCGGCTCGGCGGTCACGGTGATCGACCTGCCGCCGGCGGTGATGACTCTGCTCGACCCGTCGCGCTTCACTCGGCTGCGGATCGCCTTTGTCGGCGGTGAGGCCTTCTCCGGTGATCTGACCACCCGCTGGGCCGCCACCGGATGCGAGTTCTACAACGGGTACGGCCCGACCGAGACGACCGTGACGGTGATCGCCAAACGCTGCGTCGGGAGCTACGACCGCTCACCGCCCATCGGCCGGGCGATGGACAACCACCGGGCGTACGTGCTGGATTCGGCGATGCGGCCGGTTCCGATCGGGGTGGCCGGTGACCTCTACGTCGCGGGCATCGGCATGGCGCGGGGCTACCACGCCCGGCCGGGGCTGACCGCCGCCGCGTTCCTGCCCGATCCGATCTCCGAGGACCCGGGTGGGCGGCTGTACCGCACCGGCGACGTGGCCCGTTGGCTACGGTCGGGCGAGCTGGAGTTTCTCGGCCGTAGCGATCGCCAGGTGCAGTTGCACGGACTGCGGATCGAGGTCGACGAGGTCGCCGAGGTGCTGACCCGGCATCCGGCGGTGAACCAGGCGGTGGTGGAGCTCCAGTCCGAGGGGGCGAACCGCTATCTGGCCGGCTTCCTCTGCGGCCGCTCCGAAACGGCGATCGCCGACGTGCGCCGGTTCGCGGCGGCAGCCCTGCCCGCCCACATGATCCCCACCCGGCTGGGCTGGATTCCGCGGATCCCGCTGACCGCCAGCGGCAAGGTGGATCGCGACGCCCTGCCGGTGCTGCCCCCGGAGTCGTCCGCGCCCGGTGCCGCGCCGTCCGCTCGGCCGCCCCGGCCGGGCACCGAGGAGCGCATCGCCCGCGAGGTGGTCGCCCCGATCCTGGGGGCCGACCGGATCGGCGCCCAGGACAACCTGTTCGCGCAGGGCGCCACCAGCCTGCAGCTGATGCGGGTGCTGGCGCGTGTGCGTTCGGTTTTCGGCGTCCAGATCCCGTCCGCGGATCTCTACGCGGATCCGACCATCGCGGCGATCGCGGCGATGGTGGATGACGCCGCCCGTACCCCGGCCCCGCCTACGTTCGCCGACCTGCTGGCCAGCGTCGGCGACCTCAGTGAGGCCGAGGCCGAACAGAGGTTGGAGACGTTCGATGGTTGTTGATACCGCCACGTCGGCCCGGGCCCGGCTGGTCCGCAAGCTGCTCGCCGAACAGAACACACCGCCCGCTGGTCTGCCGCGGGACCCGGACGGTTCCGCGCCGGCCGCGCCCGTGCAGCTCGAGCTCTATCTGCACCAGGGGATCTCCGGCCGGCCGGAGCTGTACAACGTGCCCAACGCGGTCCGCTTGGCCGGTGAGCTGGACGTGCCCGCGCTCCGGGCGGCTCTGCACGCCGTGGTTGCCCGGCACGAGACCCTGCGGACCTCGTTCGCCGAGGATGGCGGCAGGCTGCGCCAACACGTCACCTCCTCGGTGGACCTGCCGTGGTCGGAGTCCGACCTGCGCGGCTTACCACCGGACCGCAGATGGACGACCCTGCAGAAGACCGGAGCCGAGGAGATCGCCAAGCCGTTCGACCTGTCCGAGCCGCCGCTGGCGCGGGCCTGGCTGTGCCGGCT
Source organism: Actinomycetes bacterium (assembly GCA_023402505.1). Lineage (GTDB taxonomy): Bacteria > Actinomycetota > Actinomycetes > Mycobacteriales > Micromonosporaceae > Micromonospora. Next base: position 30,286 of record JAEYGD010000143.1, on the reverse strand, counting down.
CGGCGGGACCGACCACGTTCTGCTGATCACGGCACATCACCTGGTCACCGACGGCTGGTCGGCCGGGGTGCTCTGGCACGACCTCAGCGCCTGCTATGCGGCGGCGGTCGCCGGCCGCACCCCCGACCTGCCCCCGCTCCCGCTGCAATACGCCGACTTCGCCATCTGGCAGCAGGCCCGCTCGGAGCACGCCGCCGGCGCGCACAACCGGTACTGGCGGGACAATCTGAGCAGCTCTCCGGACGACCTCCATCTGACGGGCGACCTGCCCGGGCAGGCGGGGCGGACCAGCGACGCAGGACCGGGCCGCAGCCGAACGTGCCGGCTTCCCGGCCCGCTCACCGATCAACTCCGCACGTTCGCCGCCGAGCGTCGGTGCAGCCTGTTCACCGTGCTGCTCGGTGGCTTCGCGGCGGTCCTGCACCGGCTGACCCGAGCCGACGACGTGGTGATCGCGGTACCGGTGACCACCCGTCAGCATGACGTGGTCGAACCGTTGATCGGATACTTCGTCAACCTGATTCCCGTCCGGATTCCGGTGGACGCCGAGGTCACCTTCGACACGCTGGTCGATCGGACGGCGCGAGCCCTGAACGGTGCTCTCGCCCACCGCGAGCTGCCGGTCGATCCGCCCGGCGGCCGTCCGGCGCCGCGGGTGTCGTTCTCGATGACCGGCACCGCACAACCGGTGGGCGCGATCGGCGATCTCGGTGCCGAGCCGGTCTACTTCCCGGAGACCACCGCGAAGTTCCCGCTGACCCTGGCCCTCGTCGAGAGCTCGTCCGGGCCGCTCAGCGGCGCCTGGGAGTACCGGAGCGACCTGTTCACCGCGGAAACCGTGGACCGCTGGACCAGCCGGCTGCGGACGCTGCTCGATGGTGCCTGCGCCGAGCCGGGCCGGGCGATCGGCTCGCTGGCGCTGATGGACGCGGGGGAGCGCGAGCTGGTCACGAAGTGGAGCAGAGGACCAGGGGGCAGGCCACCCGGGGTCGCTACCCGGACACGACCGAAGAGGAGCTCTGACCGACGTGACTGAGAACGGGACTTCCGAACGGCAGCGGTCGGCGCGCTGGGATCTGCTGCGCTTCGTGGCCCGGATCAGCCCCGGTGCCACCGCGGTCCTCGGGTTGCTGACCGTCTTGGTGGCAGTCATCCCGGCGCTGCTCGCGGTCGCGATCGGCATGCTGGTGGGCAATGTGCCGGACGCCGCGGCCGGTGGCACCGACTCGGACGCCTTCGGGCGTTGCGTCCGGTGGTTGATCGTGGCGGGAGTGCTTTTCCTCGCACAGCAGAGCATCGTGCCCTTGCAGGAAGCGATCTCCGAGTCACTCGGTGTGCGGGCGACGGCCGGACTCGGTGACCGGGTCATGCGCGCGTCACTGCAGCCGGCCGGGATCGGCCATCTGGAGGATCCGGCGATGCTTGATCGCATCGCCCGCGCCCGCAGCCTCGCCCCGACCGACTACGCACCGCTCTACGCGGTGCCCGCCCTTTCCGGCATCGTCACGGTGAGCCTGTCGGCGGTGGTCGCGGCGGTCGTCCTCTTCGGGTTCTCCTGGTGGGCGCCGTTCCTGCTGCTCGGCGCACGTGTGCTGAGCCGCACGTTCGCACGGCGCCGTCTGTTCCAGGTCTCCGAGGCCGAGTCCGGCCAGGGCGCCGCTCTGCGCCGGGCAAACTATCTGCGGGAACTGGCGGTCACTCCGGGGGCGGCAAAGGAACTCCGGGTGTTCGGGCTGTCCGGCTGGCTCACCGGCCGCTTCAACGAGGCGTGGAACGGGGCCATGAGCGAGGTCTGGGGCCGACGGGGCCGGGGCGCGAGCACCTTCGCCGCCGTCCTGGTGCCGCCGATGGTCGCCGACATCCTGGTGCTGACCGCTCTCGCGCACGCCTACCTGGGGCAGGAAATCTCGTTGCCGCAGTTCGTGACGTTCGCGCAGATCGTGGTTGGGATGGCCGGGCTGAGTCTGATGTCCACCCAAGACATCTACGCCGAGGTCGGCGCGCGGCCGGTGCCGGCCGTCCTGGAGCTGGAGCGGGCGGCCCGCGAACTGCCCGGCGCCGGTACCGGCCGGTCCCCGGGCGAGCTGGCCGCCGCGGAGATCACTTTCGAGAAGGTCAACTTCGGCTACCACGACGCCCGCAAGCCGGTGTTGCGGGATCTCGATCTGACGGTTCCGGCCGGCGGGTCGCTCGCCATCGTCGGAGCGAACGGCGCCGGCAAGACTACGCTGGTCAAACTGCTTACCCGGATGTACGACCCGACCGGCGGCACCATCCGAGCCGATGGCGTCGATCTGCGTGACCTGGACGTCCGGGAGTGGCAACGCCGCATCAGCGGGGTCTTCCAGGACTTCATCCACTACGACCTGTGCCTGCGCGACAATATCGTGCTGGGCGCGCCGCATCTGGCCGACGACGAGGAGACCTTGCAGCGGGTTACCCGGCAGGCCGGCGTGCTGCCGATCGTCGAGATGCTCCCGTACGGCTGGGACACTGTCCTGAACCGCTTGCACAGCAAGGGCGGCGACCTCTCCGGCGGTCAGTGGCAACGGGTCGCCATCGCCCGCGCCCTGTTCGCGGTGGCGGGTGGTGCTCGCATCCTGATCCTCGACGAACCCACCGCGAATCTGGACGTGCGCGCCGAAGCCGATATCTACGCGGAGATCCTGGAACTTGCCGGTGACGTGACGACGATCCTCATCTCGCACCGCTTCGCGACGGTGCGCAAGGCCGACCGCATCTGCGTGGTGGATGACGGCCGCATCGTCGAGTGCGGCAGCCATGATCAGCTGATGGCCCGCGAGGGCCGCTACGCACGGATGTTCCGGGTACAGGCTGCGGCGTTCGAGGACCCCGTACAGGACGACGCCGCCACCGCCCTCGACGCGCGTACCGATGCGAGCACCGACGTGGTGACCGCCGGAAAGGGGTCAGCCGCATGAACGGGAAATCGTTGCGGCCATTGGGCCTGGTGCTGCGAACGGCGTGGTCGGCCGACCGGCGCGGCGTGCTCGGCATGTTCCTGCTGGGCATCGCCGAACTGGGGGTGGTCGCCGCGGTGTGGGTGGTCAAGCTGCTGGTGGACGCGCTCACCGCGGGTGCGTCCGGCGACGCCGTCTGGTACGCCGTGCTGCTGGCCGCCCTGCTTGCCGCGAGTCGCTGGGCCTCCGTGGCCAACGTCCAGGTGAGCACCCTGGTCAGTGAACGGACTGACCTGCTGATCGACAAGCGGATCATCACGCTCGCCGCGGCGCTGCCCGGCATCGCGCATCATGAGCTGCCGGAATACCGCTCGAAGCTGGAGATGCTGCGATTCGAGCGCAGCCAGTTGACCATGGCGCTCGGCACCGTGGTGCGGGCGTTCGGGTTGCTCGCGCGAGCGGCGGCCACGGTAGTGCTGCTGGCCGTCCTCAACCCGCTGCTGCTGTTGCTGCCGCTGTTCGCGGTGCCGTCGTACCTCGCCAGCCGTCGGGCCGCCGATCTGGATCGATCCGCCAAGGATTCCACCCTCGAGAACTGGTACCAGGCGATCGGTCTGTACTCGCTGACGACCAGCGCGGAAGCCGCCAAGGAAATGCGGGTCTTCGGACTTCAGGACGAAGTCCCGCGCCGCTACGGCCACCTCTGGAACGTCATCAACCAGGTCCGGCTGCGTGCCCGGCTGCGGGGTGCCGCCCTGGTGGCGGGCGGCTGGTTGATCTTCGGTTTGGGCTTCGCCGGAGCGGTGGCGCTGATCGTGTACCGGGCGGCCACCGGCGTGGCGACCCCCGGCGACGTGGTCGCCGTGCTCACCGTGGCTGTGCAGCTCAACGGTCAAGTCGAGGGTCTGGTCGGTACGATCGGCCGGCTGCTGGTCTGCCTGCGGGCGGCCGAGCGGTTCCAATGGCTGGTCGACTACGCGACCGCGCAGCCCCGGCCGGCAGTGGTCGCCGAGACGCCGCAGCGGTTGCACCAGGGAATCTCCCTGCGCGAGGTCTCCTTCCGCTACCCGGGCACGGATCGCGACATCCTGACCGACATCAACCTGGACCTGCCGGCCGGCAGCACCGTGGCGCTGGTCGGCGAGAACGGGGCAGGGAAGACGACGCTTGTCAAGCTCCTCTGCGGGTTCTATCCACCCACCTCCGGACGGATCACCGTCGATGACACCGATCTGACCGAGCTCGATCCGCAGGCGTGGCGCGAGCGGACGTCCGCGGCGTTCCAAGACTTCGTGCGGTTCGAGCTGGCCATGGGCGAGACGGTTGGGATCGGCGATCTGCCGTACGTCGACGACCGGGAGAGAATCGAGGCGGCACTCGAGCGGGCGAGCGCGTCCGAGGTCCCACCGGCCGTCGATCATGGGCTGGACACTCTGCTCGGCCGTTCCTTCGGCGAGGGTACCGACCTGTCCGGCGGGCAGTGGCAGAAGCTGGCGCTGGCCCGCGGGCTGATGCGTCCGGCGCCGCTGCTGCTGGTGCTCGATGAGCCCACCTCGAGCCTGGACGCCGAGACGGAATTCGCCCTGCTCGAACGGTACGTGGTCGCGGCCCGGGAGGCCGCACGAAGGACCGGTGGCGTCACGCTCCTGGTGTCGCACCGGTTCTCCACCGTGCGGATGGCCGATCGCGTCGCCGTGCTCGACGGTGGCCGGCTCACCGAGCTCGGCAGCCACGACGAACTGATCAACGACGGCGCACTGTACGCCGAGCTCTACGAACTCCAGGCCCGCGGATATCGCTGAGCACCTCATCCGGGCCGGACGAAGGGATACCCGATGACCAAGAACGACACCGCCGAGGCGGTCACGGTCGAAGTGCTGAGTGAGAAGCTCTGGCCGGACTACGAGTCACTGTTCTGTTCCGCCGCGATCCCCGGACGATGCTGGTGCATGTGGTGGCGGACGACGCAGAAGGAGGCGATCGCCAACCGCGGTGCGGGCAACAAGCAGGCGATGCGCGAGAAGGTGCAGGCCGGCGAAACCGTTGGCCTGCTCGCCTACGCCGACGGAGAGCCGGTGGGCTGGTGCTCGGCCGGACCGCGCGAGTCGTTTCCCAGGCTCCTCCGATCCCAGGCGCTGACACCGGTCGACGGTGCCGAGCCGCCGGCCGGCACCTGGTCGACAGTCTGCTACTTCGTGCACCGCAAGCACCGCAGGAAGAAGATCGCGCATGCCCTCCTCAAGGCGGCTGTCGAGCTCGCGGACGCCAGCGGCGCCCCGGCGTTCGAGGGTTATCCGGTCAAGCCACGCGACGGCAAACTGGAGAACAACTCCGCCTTCCCGGGCCTGAAGTCGATGTACGACGAGGCCGGCTTCGAAGAGGTGCCGAGCAAGGCACCGGACCGGTCCATTCAGATGATCATGCGACGTACCCTGTCCCGGGCGAGGTGAGCCGATGACTGCCCAGATGCGCACAGCGGTACCGGCCCGGACCGGATCGGGCCTGCCGATCGCGATCGAGCGGGTCGCGCGGGAGGACCCGGACGCCATCGCGGTCGAGCACGGCGACGCCCGGCTCAGCTACGCCGGGCTGCTCGACGCCGCGGACAACTACGCCCGGCTCCTTCTCGGACATGGAGTCCGTCGTGGCGACGTGGTAGCGGTGTCCGCGGCGAACTGCCTGGAACTCGCGTCCCGACTGCTCGGGGTGCTAGCGGCCGGCGCCGCGTACCTGCCGCTGGACCCCGACTGTCCGGCCGCTCGCACCGCCGAGATGCTCTCCGCGGCGGACGTGCGCCTGGTCCTGTCCCGGGACGACCCGGAGATGCCGCACGACCTGTCGCCGGAGCGGCCCGGACTTCCCGCCCTCTGCGATGACGACCTGGCCGCGGTGCTGTTCACCTCCGGATCCACCGGGCGGCCCAAGCCGGTCGGCCTCACCCACGGCGGACTGCTGAGCCGGTTCGCCGACCAGCCCTACCTGGACCTGCGGCGCAGCGACCGGGTGGCTCAGCTCGGCAACGTCGCGTTCGACATCCTCAGCTTCGAGCTGTGGGGGACCCTGCTGGCGGGCGCCACGGTCGTCGGTTTCGATGCCCCGGATCGGCTGTCCGGCGCCGAGCTTGCCGGGCAACTCGATCGCCGCGGTGTCACCGTCGCGCACCTGACCAGTGCCTGGTTCGCTGCCGTGGGATCCGAGGTGGCCGCGCCCGGCCGCGCTCGGCTACGGGCCCTGCTGTTCGGCGGCGAGGCGATCGCGCCGGAGACCGTACGCGCCGTCGCCGGCTCGGCGCCCGGCCTTCGGCTGGTGCACCTGTACGGCCCCACCGAGACCACCTCCTTCGCGACCGCGGAGATCCTCGCCGAACCCCGAGGGGTCTCCGGGCGCCTACCGATCGGCCGCCCGCTGCCCGACACCGACGTCTTCGTTTTGGACCCCTCGGGCGAACCGGCACCGATCGGAGTGCCGGGCGAAGTGGTGATCGGCGGGCACGGCGTCGCGCGTGGCTATCTCGGCCAGCCCGCTGCCACGGCCGAGCGCTTCGTCCCGCATCCGATGGCCGAGCATCCCGGCGGCCGAGCCTATCGCACCGGTGACCTGGCCCGGTGGCGCCACGACGGCCGGCTGGAGTTTCTCGGGCGCTTCGACACGCAGGTCAAGCTGCGGGGACATCGGATCGAGCCGCAGGAGGTGGAATCCCAGCTGCGGGCAGATCCCCGGACCCGGGAGGCGATCGTTCTGGTCAGGGGGTCCGGCGCCGATGCCCGGCTCGTCGGCTACGTGGTCCCGGCAGACCCCGGTGACGCCAAGGATCTGCCGGTGCAACTGATCACCCGGTTGAGCGCAGAGCTGCCCAGCTATCTGGTGCCGGCACACATCGTTGTCCTCGACCGCCTGCCGCTCACCGAACGCGGCAAGATCGACCGGAAGGCGCTGCCCGCGCCGGGGCGTCACGATGCCGCCGGCCCGACCCTCATGGTCGCGCCCCGGTCGACGCTCGAACGCCGGCTCGCCGACCTCTTTCGCGATGTCCTGGGCGTCGAGGAAGTGAGCGTTCACGACAGCTTTTTCCAGCTCGGCGGCCACTCCGTACTGGCCATGCAACTCGCCGCACGGATGTCCGCCGACCTCGACCTCGAGGTGCCGATGCGCGCGCTGTTCGACCTGCCGACCGTCGCGTTGCTGGCGGAAGAGATCGAGGCCGCGGACGAGGTGCCCGAGCCGGCGCGTACGGGATAACACGGATAGCGGCTTCGCCACCGCCTTGGCGAAGCTGGAACCAGAGCGGGCGGTCGCGCCAGCGGCTGCTGCCGGTGAAGAGAGGAGGCAGTGGATGCTCTCGACCGGTTCTGCCGAACCGCGGGAAGCGAGCGGCCGGCCACGGCTGATCCGTCGCCGGGCAACCGGTGCGGCAACGGACCGCATGGTCACCGGCACCGCCGTGGCTCCGGGCGCCGCCATCGATGCCTCGACCAGCCAGCGTCTGATGTGGGCGGCGCACCAGAGTGCCCCGCAAGCCGCGGTCCACAACGTCTTCTTCGCCCTGCGCCTGCACGGCCCTCTCGACGTGGCTGCTCTGTCCGCCGCCCTCGATGCCGTGGTGGCACGGCATGCCACGCTGCGTACGACCTTTGCTCGGTCAGACCGCCACGTGCGGCAGATCATTCAGCCCGCGGCGCCGGTGGCGCTCCCAGTGACCGATCTGCATCGCTTACCCGTGAGTGAGAGCGAAACGGCACTGAGCGAGCTGTTGCGGGCGGAGAGCGTCAAGCCCTTCGAACTCGAGGTGGCGCCGCTGCTTCGTGCCCGACTGGCGCGGCTGTCCGGCACCGAGCATGTGCTGGCCCTGACCGTGCACCACATCGCGGTCGACGGCGAGTCCGTCCGGCTGCTTCTGCTCGACCTCGGATCGTCGTACGCGGCCGTCCGCCGCGGCGAACCGGCCGAGTTGCCCCCACTGCCCGCCCAGTACGCCGATGTGGCGATTTGGGAGTCGCAGCGGAGGGAATCCGGTCGCGCCGCCGCGGACGTCGAGTACTGGCGGTCGCAACTGGCCGGGCTGAAGCCGGTCACGCTCGGCACCGACCGTCCGCCGCCGGCCCGGCCCACCCACCGCGGCGCAGTCGTGCAGCGGAAACTGCCCGCGGCCCTGGTCACGTCCCTGACCGAGCTGGCCGAGCACCATCGCGCGTCCGCGTTCCACCTGCTACTCGCCGGGCTGACCGCCCTGCTGCACCGCAGCACCCGGTCCTCGGACATCGTCATCGGCGCGGCGTTCGGTGGCCGTCCCCAGGTGGAGCTGGAACAGGTGGCCGGGCCGTTCATGCGGATCCTGCCGATCCGTGTCCCGGTCGGCGACGACCCCACGTTCGTCGAGCTGATCGACCGGGCCCGGGACACGGTCCTGGCGGCGACCGAGCATCAGCAGCTGCCGTACGCCGAGGTGGTCGAGGCGGTCGCCCCCGTGCGGGAGCCCGGACGGTACCCCCTGGCCAGGATCTCGCTCGCGGTACAGCCCTTCGCGCCACCCCGCGCCGACCTTGCCGGTCTGCGCATCTCCACCATGGATCTTCCGGTGGAACGGGTCGAGTTCGACGTCGAGTTCGGGGTACGGCAGGGCCCGCCCGGTCACGACGCCACCCTGTGGGCCAAGTACTCCACCGATCTGTTCGACGCCGACCGTATCGAGCGCACCCTCGACCGGTTCGTCACGCTGCTGACCGGAGTCGCGGCCCAACCGGCGTGCCGGATCGGCCAGCTGCCGCTGCTGCGCCCGGACGAACTGGCCCGGCGGATGGTCCACGCCGACGGGGGATCGCAGGTCGTCACCGGCGCCCCGACGCTGCACCACTGGCTGGTGCCGGCGCTCGAGAAGTGCGGCGACGGCCCAGCGCTCACCGATGGGCAGACCACCCTTTCGGGAGCGGAGTTGCTGCACCGCTCCGCTCGGCTGGCCGGGCAGTTGCGGGCGATGGGAATCGGCCCGGACCAGGTGGTCGGCGTCTGTCTGTCCCGGTCGATCAGCGCGATCATCGCCCAGCTCGCCGTGCTCCGCGCCGGTGGCGCGTTCCTACCGCTCGATCCGGACCATCCGCCGGTCCGCCGGACCGAGATCGCCGCGCATGCCAGGGCCGAGGTCGTGATCGTCGCGGCGGGTGCCACCGATCTCGACCCAGCGGTCCGGCTGCTCGTGGTCGACGCGGACGGCGTCTCGCCGGGACCGGCACCGGACACCGTCGTGGACGATGACCGGCAACCGACCGGATCGCTCGCGTACGTGCTGTTCACGTCGGGATCAACCGGCCGGCCGAAAGGCGTGATGATCGGGCACGACGCCGCTCTCGCGCACCTCGCCGACGCGGTCGAGCGATTCGGGCTCCGGCCGGGCGACCGGTTTCTGCAGTCCGCGGCGAACGTCTTCGACTCCTCCATCACCCAGATCTTCGCACCACTGGCCGCCGGAGCGTGCGTCTGCGTCGCGTCGGAGGCGGAGGTGGCCTCCCCGCCGAAGCTCGCCCTCTTCATGGCCCAGCAGCAGGTGACACATGCGGTGCTGACGCCGACTGTAGCGAGCCGGCTGCCCGAGTCCGACCTGCCCCGGCTGCGCCTCCTCGGCATTGCCGGGGAGCGGCTTACCGGATCGCTGGCCCGGACCTGGCAGAGTCCCGGCCGCACGGTGGTCAACCTGTACGGGCCCACCGAATGCACCGTCGAGATGCTCGCACACGTTTGTTCGGCTGCGGTCGCCGGCGACCCACCCCTCGGCCGTCCACTTCCCGGCCGCCGGGCGTACGCGGTTGACACCTCGGGCAACCTCGCGCCGGACGACGAGGACGCCGAGTTGTGGATCGGCGGGGCTGGTCTGGCCCGTGGTTACGTCGGCGGTCCCGGACTCACCGCGGAACGCTTCGTGCCGGACCCCTTCGGGCCACCTGGATCGCGCGCCTACCGCACCGGTGATCTGGTCCGGCAGAGTGCGGACGGCACGGTCGGCTTCGTGGGCCGGATCGACCACGAGCTCAAGATCGGTGGGATCCGGGTGGATCCGGCCGAGACCGAGACCGCGCTCCGGCGGCTGCCCGGTGTCCGGGACGCCGTCGTGTCCGGCATCGCGGAGCGACGCGGTGTCCGGTTGGCCGCCTACCTGACGCTGAAGTCCAGCGCCGGCGAGTTCGACGAGACGGCGATGCGGGCAGCACTGGTGCGGGAGCTGCCTCGACATCTGGTGCCGTCCTGGCTGGTCGTGCTCGATGAGTTCCCGCTGACCCGAACCGGAAAGGTGGACCGCAACGCACTGCCGGCGCCGAGGGCGAGCGGCGGCACCGCCGACCCCGGCCGGCGCCCAGCCGACAGCTCGCTGGAAGACCGGGTCACCGCGAGATGCGCTGAGTTGCTCGAGGTGAGTGGTTTGGGCGCGGCGGACGACCTGTTCGTCGCCGGTGCCACCTCGCTGGAGTTGATGGACCTGATGGCCTGGGCGTACGCGGAGTTCGGCGTTCGACTGGAAGCGGCCGATGTGTTCGCCGAGCCGACCGCGCGGGCCGTGGCGAATCATCTGCGGCAGGCGGTCGACGCGGCCGACACGGCCCTGTTGGACGAGATCAGCGCCCTGACCGATGAAGAGGCAACCCGGCAGCTCGACCTGATCTCGCGCGCCTCGGCTGCAGCCGGGACAGAACCCGACGGGAAAGGATCATCATGACCGAGAACGTCGTCAACCGCTCGGTCCTGCGCCGGCTCTCCGAGGTTTGGTCGGCTCGCGCCGCCGTCCGGGGACAGTGGGACGGCGTCGAGCAGGTCCTGCCGTACGACCACGCGGTGCCCGACTACCCGACCGACATCGTGCCGTTCGCGCGGCACCCACTGTTCGAGGCCGCTACTCCGGAGAAGCGCGACCAGGTGCTGACCCTGCTGTGGCTGACCTACAACGAACGGGTCATCGCCACCGAGAAGCACATCGCCGAGCCGGCATTTGCGTTGATCATGGATGGCCGGTTCCCGGGCAGCGACGAACCCGAGGTGCGCCAGACGGTGCAGCAGGCCCTCGTCGACGAGAGCTACCACACCTACATGCACATGATGGCGATCGAGCGGACCAGCGAGCTACGCGGCATCCGGGCACAGGGCGAGGCCGTCCCGATCGTCACGCACCGCCGGTTGCTGGCCGCCCTGGACGGGTTGCCGGAACGCTGGGAACGCGACGTGTACGCGCTCGCGTGGGGTGCCGTCGCGGAGACGAGCATCAACGCCTATCTCGCGCTGATCTCCCGGGACGACACGATCCAACCGCTGCATTCGCTGATCACCGGTCTTCATCTGCGGGACGAGTCGGCGCACGGCTCGGTCGTCGTCGAGGTGCTCAAGCGGATCTACCCGAAGATGTCCCACCGCGAACAGGAGTCGTTCGCCACGGCACTGCCGCTCGCTCTGGAAGCCTTCGCGGCGCAGGACCTCTCCTCGTTCCAGCGGGCCCTGCACCAGGCGGGCATCGCCGGCGCCGACGAAATCATCGGGGACATGCGGTCCACGCCGAGCGGTACGCGACTGCTACGGGACTTCTCCGGTGCCCGGCGCATCGTGCGTGAGCTGGAGTTGACCGACCGGGTCGAGTTCGACTTCCCGCCGATCCCCGACTGGGTGGACGAGGCCCCGGTGGTGCCGGCCTGGCTCGCCACCAAGGACGAAGCGGGAGCCAGGCGATGACGGCCACCGCCCGGCTCGACCGGCTGACCCCGGCGCAGCGCGCCCTGTTCGCGGCCCGGTCGCGGGCCGGGCGGATCAACGCAACGACCCCGGACGGATCGTCCGAAGTGCTGGTGACGATCAAGAGCACCGGGTCCGGTACGCCGTTCTTCTGCCTGCACCCGGGCAGCGGGTCGGTGCTCTGCTACCCGGATCTGGCCGCCCGCCTGGGCGTCGTCGAGCCGTTCTACGGGATCCAGCCGCCGCCCGGCGCCGAGCACGGTTTCGTGATGGATGAACTGGTCGCCACGTATGCCGAGGAGGTGGCGCGAGAGCGTCCGCACGGTGACATCCGTCTGGGTGGCTGGTCCACTGGAGGGATGATCGCGCTCGCCGTTGCGGCGCGACTGACCGCCGCCGGACGGATCGTGGACCGTGTGGTTCTGATCGACAGCGCACCACCCGTGCCGCAGGCACCGGTCGAATCACGAGCCGCGACGCTGGCGCGGCTGGGCGAGGACCTGGCCCGGAAGTCTGCGCGGAGCATCGACGGTCTGCTGGCGGCCCTCACCGGTCTGCCCAGCGGAACCGACGTCGACCGGCTCGTCGCGCTGCTTGCCGCCGCCGGCATGCTGCCGGCGGCGCGTGGTGAGCAGTACATCCGGGACCGGGCCGAGATCGCCATGTCCATCGCCCGGGCCGCGGCGGGCTGGCAGCCGCCGCACTACGACGGAACGGTCCACCTGCTCCGGGCAACGGGAGCGGCCACGTCGAGCGACGGCTGGCGCCGGTACGTGGGCCGGCTGATCGACATTCCGGTAGCCGGCGAACACGAGACCATGCTGACCCCGCCCTTCGTCGATGGCACCGCCGCGGCCCTGCGGGCGGTGCTCGACGGTGATCACTGACGAACGCGGCCAATCGGTCGTACGACAAGGAGGTATGGAGATGATGGAGAACGACGAGGACACCCGCACCTATGCGGTGGTGCGCAACGCGGAGGAGCAGTACTCCATCTGGGTTGCCGACCGCGAGTTGCCCCTCGGCTGGGAGCGGACCGGGTTCGTCGGCAAGAAGGACGAGTGCCTGGCTCACATAGACGAGGTGTGGACCGACATGCGCCCGCTGAGTCTGCGTCGTCAGATGGAGGCCGACGCGGTCGCGACCCGATGACGGTCCGGCTGTTCTGCCTTCCCTACGCCGGCGCCGGCGCCACGCTCTACAGCGGCTTCCGGTCGGTCTTGCCGCCGTCGGTCGAGTTGCACACCCCGCAGTTGCCCGGCCGCGAGGAGCGGATCGCCGACGAGCCGTTCACCGACTTCTGGTCCGTGGTCAGCTGGCTGGAGCGCACCATCTCCGGCTACGGCTCGGCGCCGGTGGCGCTGTTCGGGCACAGTATGGGCGCGGCGCTGGCCTTCGAGACGGCCCGGTCGCTGGCCGCGGCGGGCGGCCGGCTCGCGCTGCTCGCCGTCTCGGGTCTCAACGCGCCGCAGTATCACCGCCCCGCCGACCAGCCGGGCACCGTAGGGGACGACGAACTGCGCAGGCGGATCCGTGCGACCGGCACCGACGCCGACCGGTTGTTCGACGATCCGGTGCTCAGCTCGCTGTTCGTGCCGGCCCTGCGCGCGGACTACCAGTTGCTCGACGGCTACCGGTACTTCGACGGTCCACCGCTGAGCTGCCCGATCTCCGTCTGGGGAGGCCGCGACGATCCGATGACCTCGCCCGCGCACCTGGCCGACTGGCAGCAGCACAGCCACACCACGATCCGGCTCAGAATGGTCGACGGCGGTCATCTGTTCATCCGGGACCCAGCGGTGGCGGTGGCACGAGATCTGGGTGCGGACATCGAAGAAGCTGTGGCGCTTCTCTGAGTGCACGGAGGACCGATGGTGACGGCGGAAAGCCTGGCCGAGCTGCGCTCGGCCACTCGGGCGGCGCTGCTCGGCGAAGAGGTGCAGCGGGAACTCGCCCAGGTGCGGGACAGCCCGCTGCGCGAGCCCGACGTGCGACGGCTCTACCGCGCCCTGGGCCGCGCCGGCCTGCTCGCTGCCGGCTGGCCGGTTGAGTACGGCGGTGGCGGTGTGCTGCCCGGCGCGGCCGCTGTGGTGGCGGAGGAACTCGTACGGGCCGGCCTGCCGGACACGCTGCACGTCAACTCAATCCAGATCGTCGCCTCGTTCCTGCTGCTGGCCGGCGATCCGACCCAGCGCGCCTGCTACCTGCCCGCGCTCGGTGCCGGCCAACGCTTCGCCAGCGTGCTCTACACCGAGCCGGAGGCGGGTAGTGATCTGGTGTCGCTGCGCACCCTCGCCGTCCGTGACGGCGACGGATACCGGTTGACCGGGACCAAGGTCTTCAGCGTCAAGTCCGACATCACCGACTGGGGGCTGTGCGCGGCACGGACCTGCGACGGACCCACGCCGTACGAGGGGATCAGTCTGTTCCTGGTCGATCTGCACGCGGAGGGTGTCCGGCGGGAAACCATCGCGAGCATGGCCGACGAACAGTTCCACCGGGTGGTGCTCGACGGCGTCCGGGTTCCCGCCACGGCGCGTCTCGGTGCCGAGGGCGACGGCTGGCGGCTGCTCGGCGAGGCACTGGGCATCGAGCGGACCGGATTGGACTACGCGATCAAGGCGCGCCGGCTCTACGGCCTCGTGGTCGCCGCGCTGCCTTCGTTTGATGCGGCTGCCGCACCGCAGATCGGCCGGTACGGAGCCGGCGTGGCCGCGGCCGAAGAACTCACGGCCCGCGTGGTGGAGCAGGTCGCCATCGGTGTTGTCGATCCAGCGGCGGCCGCCGCCGCCAAGTACTTCAGCAGTGAACTGGCTGCCGGACTGGCCGACTGGGCGGTGTCCGCCCTGGACTTCGGTTTCGGCGTCGCCGAGGCCGCTGCGATTGACTCCGCGGTGCGGGAGGCGCCCGGCCTCACCATTTCCGCCGGAACCTCCGAGGTGATGCTGGAAATCGTCGCCGCCGAGCACTCGGCCGGCGACGATTTCGGCCGCGACGGCGACCTGGACGCCGACCCGACTTTGCGCGCTTTGCGTGGCACCATCCGCGAGCGGTTGGCCGGTGTGGGCGGCCCGACTGTTCTGGATCCGATCGCCGATGGTGGCACGTCGAGTGCCGCGTGGGCCGCCCTGATGCCGCTCTGCGCCTCCGGGCTGGAGGTCCCGATCGAGGCCGGTGGGCTGGAACTCGGGCTCGCGCCGGGTGTCGTGCTGGCCGAGGAACTCGGGCGGGCCGGGCTGGACTCGCCGTACCGCTCGACGATGCTTGCGGTGGACGCCCTGGAGGCCGGCGTGGCACAGGGTCGGCCCGGGAACACCGCGATCCCGCAGCTTGCGGCCGTGGGCAAGTGGACGGCGGCCGTCGGCGGCCTGCGAACCGGCCCGGCGATCGCCGACTTGCGGGCCACCGCGCAGGACGCCGGCTGGATCGTGGACGGCAGCGTTGTGCACACTCCCTCGGCCGGCGCGGACGCGCTCCTCGTACCCATCCGGCTCGGCCACGACGAGGTCCTTGCGATGCTCGCCGCGGAGCAGCCCAACCGCCGCGACGAACCGGGACCGACACCCGACCTCGTCACGGCTCACCTCGACCGGGTGGTGCTCCGCCCCGACGACGTGATGTGCGTGCTGGCGCGACCACATGGCGACGACCCGGTGGGCGGGAAGGTGATGCAGCGGGCAAAGGTCCGCCAGGCCGGCTTCCTACTCGGATTGGCTGCCGGGGCGCTCGGCCACGCTACTCACTACGTAACTGGTCGACGCCAGTTCGGCAAGGCGCTGGCCGACATGCAGAGTGTCACCTTCCGGATCGCCAAGGCCCGAATCGCGATCGACGCGGCCCGGGTGCTGGTCCGGCGCGCCACGCGCGCCGCCGAGGACAGAAGTTCGCCGATCGGTGCTTCGGCCGACCAGGCGCTGGGGTACGCGGCGCGCACCGCGATGGACGTGACCCGTCTGGCCGTCCATCTGCACGGTGCACGCGGGATGACCGATGAGGCGGCCGTGCACCGGCACTATCGCCTGGCCACCCTGGAGACCGCACGCTTCGGGCCGATCGACCGGATCTTCGCGCGGGCCGCCAGGACCTTCTCAGAGGTCGCCGGCAGCGCGTGCGGTCGCTGACCGTGCCTCCAGATAGGAGTGACGGAGCCGGCCTGCGTGGTGTGCCAGGTCGGCGGCCGCCGCGGCCGGATCGGTCCGGCCGTGGGCAGCGGTGACCCGTACCCCGCTCCACAGATGCGCGACATGCTCCACCGCACGCCCAGCCTCGCGCAGATCGGGGCGCCCCCATGCCACGCCGCAGCGCCGCAGCAACTCGCCGTGCAGCGCGGACTGTGCCTGCAAGCCCCAGCCCAGCACGTATGTCTCGGCCATCGTCGTTGCGTCGCCGGCATGTGCGCGATCGACGATCTCCGCGATCCAGTCGTCGAGACCGACGAGCCCGGACCGCACCGCGCCGGTGGTGCCGCCGTCCATGGCGGCCACATTGCCGCGCAGCGTGGCGCCGAGCCACGACGGGGACAATTCGTCGGTCACACCGGCGGTGTCGACGGCAAGTCGCCGGTGCTCGATCGGCGCGGCGCTGAAGAAATCGTCCTGAACGTCGCGCGGGTTCGCCGAGCCCCAACTGGCCAGCAAATCGGCGGTCGTGATCTCGCCCTGGAAAGCGGGCGGCATCGCGTCGGACACACAGGCTTGACCGCGATCACCGTCGATCCCGCCGACCACGATCAGGTGGGCCGCGTGCACGTCGTGAAACGCCGGCCGGAACGGCAGGTAGTAGTTGTCGACGGCCAGGATCGGCAGCTCGCCTGCGGCCAGCGCGGCCATGACCGGGGCGAGTCCGTCCGCCGGTGGCGTGCGATGCCAGGTGATGTCCAGATCATGGTGCGGGGCGAGCGCCGCGCCCAGATCGCCGTCCGGCGCCGGGTAGGAGAATTCCTCGGTCGTTGTCTGCCCCGGCACCTCGCAGAACCCCCAGCCCGTGCCGAGCACCGGCAGAGGATCGAGTCCGCGGTGCAACAGGACCGACGCGACCGTGGACTGCAGGCAGCTGATCGGGTCCCGGTACCAGGTGGGGATCGAGGTGGCGAGCGGAAGCATGGCGGCTCCTGGGTTGGTGGTTGCCCGGCGGCCGGTGGTCAGATGGGACGGCAGACGAGAGTCATCGCGAAGATGTGGATGCCGGCGTGCCTGGGCAGGCGGACGCCGATGAGTCGCTGCCGCCGGGTCACCGGTACCCGCTGGTGCCACAGGCAGGCGCTCACCCGCTGCTGCACATGGTGCGGATAGTGCATGACCGGCCAGTCCACCACCGCGGTCTCACCGAAGACCGGCGGCGCCGCCCAGAAGTCCGAGATCCGAAGCGCCTCGGGATCCACCGCGCCCCCGGCGAAGTGCATCTGCAGGTGGTCCTCGGCGCGGCGTTCCGCGGCGGCCAGCAGATGCATCCAGTCGTAGTCACCGGCCGGTACCTCCAGATACTGGCCCGCACAGCGGATGTTGTCCGGGCCGTCGCCGGCGGCTACGGGGAAGATGAAGGGCACGGAGTCGTTGTCGATGCGGGTGCCGGGCGGCGGGACGGCCGAGGCCGAGAACGAGTTGCCCCAGACGTTGAATGCGCCCTGGTCGAGGGAGTCGGCCCGGGTGATGCCCTGGTTGTTCAGCAGCCCGGTCAAGTCGACGTGGCGTACGTCGGTGATCATACGTCCCCTCATCCCCGTATCTGGCGGATCAGGTCCAGCCCGGCCAGCGCGACACCGTCCGGGGAGATGCCGAAGTGGGCGGCCAGTTCGGATTGCGATCCGACCCGGTCACAAAAGACATCGGGCACGCCGACGAATCGCATCGGCACGGGGTGGTGCTGGGCGAGCAGCTCCGCTACCGCGCCTCCCACCCCGCCCCGGACATTGTGCTCCTCCACGGTCACGACCAGACCGGTCTCGCCGGCCGCAGCCAGGATGGCCGGCTCGTCCAGCGGTTTGACCGTGTGCAGGTTCAGTACCCGGGCGGTCACCCCGGCGTCGGCCAGCAGGCCCGCAGCGCCCAGCGCGGCGTGCACCGGAACCGGGCCGGAGGCTATCAGTGTCAGGTCATCGCCGTCGCGGAGCCGAATGGCGCGGCCGACCTCGAAGTCGAAGTCGTCGTCGTGCAGCAGCGGCGTCGCCTCCCGGCCCAGTCTGAGGTAGACCGGCCCGGCAAGCTCGGCGGCGGCCGTCACGGCTTTCGCGGTCTCCGCGGCATCGGCCGGAACGATCACCGTCAGGTTGGGCAGAGCGCGTGTGATCGCGAGGTCTTCGAGCGACTGATGGGTCGGTCCGAAGTGGCCGCCGGCGAGGCCGCCGTGGCTGCCGACCACCTTCACCGGCAGGTTGTTGTAGGCGACGTCGATCTTCAGCTGCTCTGCGGCGCGAGTGGCGGCGAAGGATGCCATGGTATTGACGAACGGGATCTTTCCGTCGGCGGCGAGCGCCGCGCCGACCGTCATCAGATTGGCCTCGGCGATGCCCAGGTCGACGTACTGCCCAGGCAGCGTTCGACCGAAGGTGTCGGCGATTCCACCCATGTCGGTGTCCAGGCACCACACCCGGGGATCGGCTACGCCGAGTTCGGTCAGGGTGCGCCAGTACACCTGCCGGGCCGAACCGGCGTAGTGCTGCGCCCAGGTCAGGGTCGTCTCGACGTCAGTGCTCACCGGTGCCCGCCTCTCCCGCTCGCAGCGCCGCCAGGGCCCGATCCCGAACAGCCGGCGGGAAGGTCACGTAGTGACTCTTCGCCCGGCCCTCGAGGAACCCGACGCCACGGCCCTTGACGGTGTGCGCGAGCAACACCGTCGGTTGGCCCGGGACGGATGCGCTCAATGCCTCGGTCAAGGCACCCAGGTCGTGGCCATCGAGCTCGATAACCTGCCAGCCGAAGCCGGCCCAGCGCGCCGCCAGGTCGACCGCACCGGCGACGCGGCGGGTGCTGCCGTTAATCTGCAGGCCGTTGACGTCCACGACCGCGGTCAGGTTGCCGACGCCCAGCGCGAACGCCGACCCGGCGGCCTCCCACACGCTGCCCTCCTGGAGTTCGCCGTCGCCAAGCAGCACGAAGGTGCGGTTGGACCGGCCGTCCCGCAGAGCGGCGAGGGCCAGCCCCAGACCGAGAGACAGACCGTGCCCCAGCGAGCCGGTCGGGAACTCGACCCCCGGTACGCGGCGGAGCGGATGCCCGGCGAGCCGGCTGCCCGAGCGGGCGTACGTGCTCAGCTCGGCCCGCGGCAGGAAGCCGAACTCGGCGAGGGTGGCGTAGAGTGCCGCGCTCGCGTGTCCTTTACTCAGGATGAAGTAGTCCCGTCCCGGCCAGTTCGGCTCGGCCGGGCGAACACGCAGCACGGCGCCATACAGGGCGGTGAGAATGTCGGCCGCGGACAGAGCCCCGCCAGCATGCGCTCCCTGAGGTCCGGCGGCCATCTCGACGATGCCGGCACGGATCCGCCCGGCTCGTGCCCGCAGCTCTGCGACGGTGTCCGCCATGAACCCACCTCCGCGCTCTAGATCGGGCCCGATACACCGACGGTAGGTCGCGGAGAGCGTGCCGGGCCATCCGTAGAAGCACTGATGCGTTCCGCCGCAGCGGGCGGGTGTCGCGGCAGCCTCAGCACCGCCGACACGCCAAACCAGAACGCCCCGACATGGCGGCCTCGGCGCTTGGTTATTGACTCGTCATTGTCTCGACAAGGTCGGTCAGGTGATCGGTGCTGAGGCCTGATGGACTGGCAGGTGTCGTCGCGAGCCGGCAGAACAGAATCACGTGCCGCTCGGCCACAAAGGCAACACTTGCCCGCACCGTTCGTGTTTCCGGGTCGCCTGTTCACGGCCGTCCGGATCTGGGTGCTCGGCAGCGGCCGTGGAGCGGGATTGACGGGCTTGCTTTTCCGGCGCCGGGTTGCCGATAGTGGGGCAGATGTCATGGTGGCGACGTAGCCGATACTCCGTGCCGGGCGTCCCCCCGACCCGTTCGGGTGGAGGCTGGGACGGCTACCGCCCATCGACCCTCACCGGCCGGCCCGTCGTGGCCGCCGCGCTGGCCCGGGCGCCGCAGCGGTTCGCCGACCTCGTCTCGGAGCCCGGGAGCCCGGAGCTGGCGCTGACACAGGAGCAGCTGCTGGACAACATGGGGATCTCGACCGGCGACGGGTTGACCTGGGAGCTGGGAATCGACGACGACGTCAAGGCGGTCATCGACACCGGACCGGACGTGGTCGACGAGGATCTGATGGTCACCGCACTCGAGGCCCGAACCGGCGTCGTCTGGGCGCAACATCCGCTGCGGCTGGGCCACCAAGCCAGGGCAAGAGCGCGTACTGTCCATCGACATCACGCGGGAGGGATTTGAGTGGGCGCTGGCGCGCGCCTGCCTCAGTCACTACGACCGGAACCTGCACGGCGACAGGGCGACCTGGTCACGGCAGCTGAAAAACAGCCCCGTACGAGTGCAGTGGGATCCGGAACGATCGCTGCGGCTCAAGGCGCTGCCGTACCGGTCGCTGCAGGTTGGGTTGTCCGGCGATGCGGTCGACCGGTACGTCGATGACTGGACAGTCGCCATCACGGACATCACCGCCACCGTTCAGCGCATGAGGGACCTACTGCGCGGCGGCGACGAACAGGCGGCAGCAGCTTACCTGCCTGTCGAGGATGCTTACCCGCTGCCGGCTCAGATCGCCGCCAGCCTCGGCGCCGGCCCGGATGTCACCGTCGATGACTTGCCCGGGCAGCAGCACGGACGGTGACGCCTGCTCGGCAGGCAATGCGCCCCACTCGACAGCAGATCCGGTCGCCCTCGCGCATGACCACCGGGTCCTCATCGCGGCTATGCGGACACCCCTGGCACCCGACGTCGTTGTGCAGGCGTTGAGTCCAGAGAAGACCGTCGCCACGCTGTACGAGGACCTCGCCGCGATTGGGTATCCCACCGCGGCCGCGTGAGGTCAGTCCCGTGTTCGGACCGCCTCGGCAGCGCGCTGGTCGCTCGACGGCAGTTGACGCACACGCTCGGTCGGTCACGGCCCCTGATGCACGATCAGCGGCATGTGCGTGCGTGCCGGCCGCCGTCTCCCGGCTCTATTTGTGACCGATGATGAGGGCAGCAGCGGCGTCGAGCCGCTCCCGCTCGCTGGTGGTGAGCGCCGGATCTTTCCGCCGTATCGCTAGGGCGCGGTCCAGCATGGTCAGCAGGTTGCGGCCGACGCAGTCGAGGAAGGCATCCAACAGCGCTGCGGCCGGCGAAGCCAGGGGATGCTCCTTCTCGACAGCCACTTGGGCAAGGATGACCGCGGAGAGCGCGACATCGAGGTCCGCCGGTCCCTCGGTGGCGTTGCGCCAGTCGATGACGACTGGCCCTCGTGACGTCAGCATGACGTTTTCTGGGTGCAGGTCGAGGTGCAGGATCCGGGCGTCGTCGTACTCGCTGAGCCGGGGTGGCAACGCGTGAAGTCGGTGATGTAGATCTGCCAGACAGCTGGCCGCTTCAACGGCATTGAGCTCACCGGCGATGAGGGCCGACAGCATGGTTCGCCCGTCCAGTCGTTCCATGACGAGATCGGCCCCGCGCGCCTGATACACAGTGGGTACAGGGAAACCAAGACTCGCTACGTACGACATGATTGCGGCCTCATCGGCCACGTCTCCACCTTCGCGGTAGCGGCGAAGGACACGCCGATCGTCGATGGCGAAGACGTCAGCGTCTCGGCCCGATGCCAGAGGGGCTGCATCCACCACGCCCCGACAGTAACCGAGGCAGCCATCCGTGTGGGCATGCCGCCGACGCTCTTGATCTTTTGCTGCATCCCGCACATCGGCTAAAGTCGGACGTTGCAGGTGCCGTGCCGGGGGGCCGCTCGGATCGATCTCGTTGCCCGTGGGTTCAGCTCTGGTCGGTGGCCGCGTCACGGCCAGCGGGTTGATGGCGGATGCCATCTGCCGAGCGGCCGTCGTTCCTTCAGGCCCGGCAGACAATCTCGCCGTGCAGAACGGCGAACCAGGCGTCCGCTGCCGCGGCCCACTCCAGCCAGCCGTCCGAGATGCGGCGTAGGTCCTCCGCCGTGGCGGCGCCTGAGGCCAGCAACTGTCGGGCCAGGTCCGAATTCAGGATCCGCTCGGCCCACATCCCGCCCCACCACCGCCTATCCTCCGGCGTGGCGAAGCACCAAGTGCTCGCCGTCGCCCTGACGTCGGTGAACCCGGCGGCGTGGGCCCAGGAAAGCAGACGCCGGCCGGCGTCCGGCTCGCCTCCGTTGGCGCGGGCGGCCTGCTGGTACAGGGCGAGCCAATCGTCCAGCGCAGGCACGCGAGGAAACCAGGTGAACGCCGCGTAGTCGCTGTCCCGCGCGGCGACGATCCCGCCGGGATGGGAAACCCGGCGCATCTCGCGCAGCGCCCGGACCGGATCGGCGACGTGCTGAAGCACCTGGTGGGCGTGGATGACGTCGAACGCGCCGTCGGGGAAGTCGAGCGCGTGGACGTCGGCGACCGCGAAGTCGATATTGCGTTGACTACGTGAGTTGGCCTCCGTGCGGGCGAGTTGGAGTGCGTCAGCGCTGATCTCCACGGCGGTGACTCGTCCGGGTGCGACGCGGGTGGCCAGGTCGACGGTGATGGTGCCCGGTCCGCAGCCGACGTCGAGCACCGACATGCCCGGCACGAGGTGCGGCAGTAGATAGGCCGCCGAGTTATCCGCGGTACGCCACCGGTGCGAGCGCAGCACCGACTCGTGATGCCCGTGGGTGTACACGTTCGGTGCGGCTGGCATGCGCGAACCTCCTCGATTGGCTGCGGCGACCGTAGCCACGTCGTCCCGAAATACGGTAGGAAAATCCCAGACTATAGGCTGCGAGTGGTCTCGCTCCGGCTGGCCTCAACGACCCGGACGAGGGCTGGAGCAACGACATGATCGGCGGAGACGAGTTCGAGCGCGTGGCCAAACGAAGACGCCTCCGTCGGGTCATGAGGGCTCTGCGAGCGGCGACGGTGGATCTCGGATCGACGCTTTCGTAGCTGATCACGCTGCCCGCCGGAGCCGGAGCCGGTAGACGTTCGGCTGATGGGCTGACGCGAGCGTGTACGTCCGGGCCAGGTTCAGCCGCATCAGCTCGATCTTCGGTCTTCCTCGTGCTTGTCCGTGGCGACCCGGTCACTCTTGCGCAATCATGAAGCGTGCGTACCCCCAGACGGCTGAGCCGGACGGCTAGGTGGACGGTCTGCGGGGTCGCTGCGGCGGTGGCGCTCACCGCGCTTCTGTTGAGTTTGGGCTTCGCCCGTACCAACGTGCGCGACGCCGCCGATTCGCTCGCCAGCGTCGCCGCAGCCATCGTGGGTGTCCTGTCTCTGGTGGTTGCCATCTATTTCGGAGCGCGGGCTCAATCGTCTGCGGTCACGCCGGCCGACCGCCTGACCACCGCGGCCGACGTGCTGCGCCATCGGGTCCGCAGGCAGTGGGAGCAGGAGATCGCGACCCGGCGGCTCGAACATCCCCAGCCGCTGCGCTTGCGCTGGGTCCTCACCGGCCAACCGGCCGGTGAGCGGTCCGCTCCGCTGACCGACGGGCAGCTGCTGGAGCCGACCGACCGGGTGCCGGCGGCCGGATTGGTGCGGCAGTTTCGCGCGCTGACCAACCGGCAGCTGCTCATTCTGGGTGCGCCTGGCTCGGGTAAGAGCACGTTGGCGTTGCTGTTCACAATGGCCGCGCTCGAGCCGGGGGAGAAGGTGCCGGTCCTGCTGCCGCTGGCCGGGTGGCGTCCCGATCTGCAGGACCTCCGCAGCTGGGCGGCCGAGTGGATCGGCGACACCTATCCGGAGCTGGCCAACGAGCAGAAGTACGGCCCGGGCGCCGCGCGGGCGCTGGTCGACCATGACCAAGTGCTGCTGGTGCTCGACGGCCTCGACGAGATGCCGCAGGCGCTGCGCCCGGCGGCGGCGCGCGAACTGGGTGACGTGGCCACCCGCAACGGCCTGAACACGGTGGTGACGTGCCGGGCGGCCCAGTACGAGGAGATCGTGAACGAGGTGGGCCGTCTACCGATGGCCGCCGAGGTGACGATCAGGCCGGTCACGGTCGAGGACGCGATCGAGTTCCTGACCGGTCCAGAACCGGCGGGCAGCCACCGCTGGGACGAGGTGACGCGGGTGATGCGGGCCGCTCCGGGCGGCTGGCTCGCGGAGGCCCTGTCGACGCCGCTGATGATTGCCCTGGCGCGGACGGCGTACGGTCCCGGCGCGACGGATCCGGGCGAGCTGATTCACTTGACGTCGCGGACCGAGGCCGAGAGCCACCTGCTCGACCAGTTTCTGGTCGGCACCTACGGCAGCCGCGAAAAGGCCGGCGGTGCGGAGCGATGGCTCACCACCCTGGCCCGCCACCTCGAACATCGCCTGTTCAGCCCGACCCTGACGTGGTGGGAGCTGCCCCGGGCGGTGCCCTCGGCGGTGATCGTCGGCACGGTGACCTTCGTGATCGGGCTGGTAGGGGCGCTTAGCTGCGCTCTGGTCGAGCCGTTCCCGGGCAGCGCAGCCGACAATGCCGAGTTGGGCGCTGCGCTCGGCCTGGGCGCGGGCATCGTCGCGGGCCTCGGCGCGGGCCGCAGCCGGGCCCGGCGCGATGTGGGCGACCTGGGACGGCTACGCCGGGTCGGTCGCGTGGTGGCCACCACGGCCCGCGACGCGTTCGCCGCCGTCATACTCGTTACCGCTGTCGCCGAGGTCTTCCGACGGGTTGAGAGCGGCGTTTCGGTCAATCCGGTCACGATGGTCGCCGACACGGTCAAAGCCTTCGACCTCGGTGGGTCGGTAGACCCGCTCGCGGCGCTGTACGACGCTCTCTTCGTCGCGGCCCTGGCCAGCGCGCTCAGCCTGATCAACACGGTGCTGAGCACCTGGCGGAAGGCGCTGCCTACTCGGCCGTCCTGGAACCTGCGCACGTTGCCGACCCGGCTGCTATCCGGGATCGCCACCGGGCTTGCCTTAGCGATTCCTGTCGGTGCCCTGGTCGGGTTGTTCGTCGGCCTCGGCGACCTGCACGGCGAGGCCGAGATGTGGGCCACGGTCCTGGCCAGTGGTGGGCCCCTCGCGCTGTGGACGGTCCTGGCCATCACCGCGGGAATCGGCGTTCCGATCGGCATCGGGCGGTGGCTCGCCACGCCCCTGGACGATCAGGCGCCTGTCTCGCCGCGTTCGGTCCTACGCAGCGACCGCGTCACCTGCCTGACCATCTCCTTGGCAGCCGGGCTCTCGGCTGGGTCCGGCCTTGCGATCGTGCACCAAGTGGATGCGGACCTGCTCGTCTTCTCGGGATACTCCGGCGGATCGTCACTCGCTCCGGCCGTCTTTGGCGGCCTGGCCGTCTTCGGCTCCGTCCTGCTGGGTGCAGGTTCGCCATGGACCTCGTACGTGGTGACCCGGGCCTGGCTAGCGGTTTGGGGACGCCTGCCGTGGCGGTTGATGGATTTCCTCGACGACGCCCACCAGCGCGGAATCCTGCGGCAGGTCGGACCGGCCTACCAGTTCCGCCACGACCTGGTGCAGCGGCATCTGGCCGGACAGCCGACAATCCGCCGACGGATACAACCGGCTCGAGAGGCCCGGGAGTTCCCGGACCTCGCGGCCCAGTCCAGGGCCGAACGCGCCGCACTCTGGCGTTCACGGATCAGCACGGTGGTCGCCTGCGTCGTCGTACCGATGGTAATCGGCACGCTGACCGTTCCGGTGGTCCGCTACCAGGTCACCGAATACTTCCAACGGATACGCAGCGCGCAGGCCCACGAGCTCAACCTGGCCGCCGATACGCTCGAATCAACCGCACCCGAGGACGCTCTGCGGCTACGTATCGCCGCCGCCGAGATCGACTCTGATCCGAGTTCGACGAACGAGCTGGGCGCTGTTCTTCAGACAGCCGCCGGCGTGCCGCGCATGCGTTCTCTCAGAGTTGTCCGGGTGGGAGACTGGGCGATCACCCACGGGTTCGACCAGCCGACACGGGCCTGGGACCTGAGTGCCAGCAGGGCAACTCCCGTCGTCATTTCCCAGCAACCGGCCGCCGTGGAGGACATCAACGACCGCTTCGGGGTGTTCTTCATGAACGACGGCGGCTACACGACGGTTGACTTCGACAAGGCGCCGTTGTCAGCGGTCGCGCTGCCGGCCAACATCGACTATGTGCTGTCGCTGAAGGCCAACTGGATGGCCTACGACGGCACCGACGGGCTCACGTACGTCTCCGACCTTCGTCGTCCGCGTTCCGCGCCTGTCAAGATCGGGCCGACCCGCACCATGCCGCTGCTGGACGCCGCCGGAGGCTGGATCGTCTATCAGCGATCCGGAGGCGGCATGGAGGCTAGACCGCTCGACGGCTCCGGTCCCGCGCAGCCGATCAGCCCGGACGGCTCGTTCGTGGACGATCCGTTGCGATCAGCTGGGCTTGTGCAGTACTCGGCCGGCGGTGTTTTCGTGGTTCGAGTCCTCCGCTCCGGCCGAGATGTCGCTCTGGAAAGCCGAGCCATCGACGATGCTGTCCTCGGCCCCGGATGGGTCGCCATCGCCCAGGCCGATGGTTTGGCAGCGCTCTACGAACAGGACGCACAAGGGCGGAACATCCCCCTCGGCGAGGACGTCACCGCTCTCGTTGAACTGCCGGACGGGTCACTTGCGGTGACTCACGCTTCGGGACTCGTGGATCGCTGGCTGATCGACGAGCGCACTGGACAGCCCGCGAGAAGGGAGTTTCTCGCCGGCATCAAGGGCGTCATCACGGGTGGAAGCGCCCACGTCGTCGCCGCCAGCCGGCTCGACGGCAGCGTCGCTCTGGTTGACCTGCGATCGGACCCGCCGAGCGTCTACGAGGTCGGAGAGGCCGGCCCTGAGCCCTGGATCGCGCTGACCCGGGACTGGGCCTTCATCACCCACGACGAGACGTCTACGACGACGCTGTGGACCACCTCGCAAGCACCACGGGAGGTCGCCAAGCTTCCGGCCCGCCCGATCTCCTCGGAGACCGCGGAATTCACCGCGAACGACATCGACGCTACCCAGTCCTGGGTGTTGTTGGAGCGGAGAAGGAAGGACGACTACGCGGTCGGACTGTGGCACCTGGGCGGGACACCGAGGGTCACCGAGCTAGGGGTGCTGGATGACGGCAGAGGGGCCTGGTTCTCGGGCCACCACCTCGTCTACTCCGACGAGAGGGCTTGGACCCGGGTGTACGACCTGCCGGCCAACGGCGACAAGCCGTACCTGCGATCTCAGCGGGAGTACATCTCGTGGATCACTCTCGCCAACGGCGGCAAGTGGGGCCTGCTCGAACACGGCCCTTCAGGACTGGACGGTCCAGGAACCATGATCTCGGCCCAGCCACTCGAACCCCGGCCGCCGTCCTTCAAGAAGGGACCCTGGGAGCCTGCCTGCGGACTGGTCAAGACACCACTCAGCCAGGAACGTTGGCGACAAATCGCGCCCGCGGGCGTCCCCTACCGAGAGATCTGCAGAAGCAAGCTCTATTGACACCGAGCATGGGCAGCGTACCGAGGGGAGGATGGGTCGCCTGGCTTCGGTCGACAGCAGCGGCCGGACCCGCGATCGGTCGATCACCGGAGCGCGGGCCCGACGGCAGTTTGGATCGCCGTAGCCGGGGGACCACAGGCGGCATGACGTCGACAATCACCCCGTACGAGGACGGACCGCTGATCGTCCGCGGCGACTTCGAGTTACGCACACCGGACGGCGCGCCCATCGCGCCGGGCCGGGCGACGATCGCCCTGTGCCGGTGCGGGAAGTCGGCCATCAAGCCCTTCTGCGACGGCACCCACAAGCTGATCAACTTCCGGGCCGGCGCCGATCGTGGCACATCGAAGCCGCGGTGAACCCACCGAGGGGCGTCCGCGCCGATCCTCACCGGGCACCGGGTTTGCGGCGGTCGGAAGCGGGGACACGAACCGGGCGACTGTGCGGGGAGGCCGGTATGGGTGAGTCTGGTGACCGTCGCTACGGTCCGGCGCCGTTGCCGCAGCCACGCGGGCCGGTCTCCGCGGCGCTGCACGACGCGTTCGCGTCCGCCCCGCACGACCTACCCGCGGACCTGGCCTCCGGGTTCGACGGGGTGGACCCGATCGACGACGAGGACCTCCAGCTCACCCTCTTCCTCTGCTACGAGCTGCACTACCGTGGTTGGCGCGGCGTGGACGACCGCTGGGAGTGGCAGCCGTCGCTGATCGCGCTGCGCAGCCGCGCCGAGGCGGTCTTCGAGGCGGCCGTGCGCGCGCTCGCCGGCCCGCAGCCCCCGCTCGTCGACGGGCGAATGGCCTCCGCCCTCGGCGCTGTGGTGGCGGCCGACGACGGCCCGGCGCTCTCCGCGTACCTGCAACGGCGGGCGACCCACGAGCAGTTCCGCGAGTTCGTCATGCACCGCTCGATCTACCACCTTCGGGAGGCGGACCCGCACAGTTGGGCCCTGCCTCGGCTGGGCGGTCCGGCGAAGGCCGCACTGGTCGAGATCCAGGTCGACGAGTACGGCGGCGGCCGGCTCGACCGGATGCACGCCGAACTGTTCCGCGTCACCCTGGAGCGGCTCGGTCTGGACACCGGATACGGGGCCTATCTGGACGCGGTGCCCGCGGTGACCCTGGCGGGCAACAACCTGATGTCGCTGTTCGGGCTGCACCGCCGGTTGCGCGGGGCGCTGCTCGGGCACCTCGCCGCCTACGAGATGACCTCGTCGCTGCCGAACCGTCGCTACGGGCGGGGCCTGCGGCGCCTCGGTTTCGACGAGGCGGCCACCCGCTTCTACGACGAGCACGTCGAGGCGGACGCGGTGCACGAGCAGATCGCCGCGCACGACATGTGCGGCGGCCTGGTCCGGGTCGAGCCGCACCTCGCCGCCGACGTGCTCTTCGGGGCCTCCGCCGCCCTGGCGCTGGACCGTCTCTTCGCCGCCTGGACGCTGGACAGCTGGCAGGCCGGCCGCAGCTCCCTGCGTCCTCGCGGCCGCGGCGCGCCGATCGCCCTGCACGTCGACGAGCCGCGTCGCGCCACCGGCTCCGAGCCGGCGAGCCTGATGACCGGCCTGGCCTGCTGAGCCGTGCGCGGTGCTGGCCCGTTCGAGGCGCGACGGGACGGGCACAGGCAGGACCGTCGTCGTGCGGGAGGCAGAGTTGTCGTTTGATCCCAGCGCCTACGGGCGGTACGTGGCCGAGGTGTACGACGAGACCTACGCGTACCTGGCTCCGGACAGCGCCGTGGAGCTCCTGGCCGAGCTGGCCGACGGCGGTCCGGTCTGCGAGTTCGGCATCGGCACCGGTCGTCTGGCGCTTCCGCTGGTCGAACGCGGCCTGACGGTCGCCGGCATCGAGGGCTCTCCCGACATGGTGGCGGGCCTGCGGAGCAAGGCGGGCGGCGACCGGATCGACGTGGCGGTGGGGGACTTCACCCACACCCGCGTACCCGGCGACTTCGCGTTGGTCCTGCTCGCCTTCAACACCGTCTTCGCGCTGCCCGACCAGGCCGCGCAGGTGGCGTGCTTCCGCAACGCGGCCGCCCACCTGCGTCCCGGCGGCCGGTTCGTGGTCGAGGCCTGGGTGCCGGACCCGGCGGCGTTCCGCAACGGCTCGGCGCTGCGCCCGGTACGGGTCGCGGAGGACGAGGTCCTGCTGGAGGCGGCGCTGCTGCACCCCGCCGAGCAGAAGATGACCACCACCAAGGTTCGGCTGACCGCGGGCGGGGTCCACCTGCTGCCGGCCAACCACCGGTACGCCTGGCCGGCGGAGCTGGACCTGATGGCCGAGCTGGCCGGGCTGCGCCGCGAACACCGGTGGGCCGGTTGGACGCGCCTGCCGTTCGACGACGACAGCCGGGAACACGTGAGCGTCTACCGCCGGGCGGCTTCGGCATGACCGGCGCCGCCCGGCCGCGACCGCTGCCGATGTCGTACGTGCTGCCGATCCGGCGGGTGGACGACGGCGACCCGGAGCAGCTGACCGAATACCTGCGCTGGCTCGCCGCCCGGGTGGAGGTGATCGTGGTGGACGGGTCGCCGCCCGAGGTCTTCGCCCGC
Source organism: Actinomycetes bacterium (assembly GCA_023402505.1). Classification (GTDB taxonomy): domain Bacteria; phylum Actinomycetota; class Actinomycetes; order Mycobacteriales; family Micromonosporaceae; genus Micromonospora. The sequence continues at coordinate 585 of JAEYGD010000143.1, read as the reverse complement.
CACCACCGGCGGTGGCATCCGCTGGTCCGGCACCTGCCGCCGGACCCGAGCCGGTCCGGCCGCAACGGCAAGGTGCTCGGCGTGCTGACCGGCGTGCCGGCGGCCACGCACGAGGACGTGGTGATCGCCGACGACGACGTGCGCTACGACGAGGACGGACTGCGCGAGGTCCGGCGTCTCCTGCGACGGGCGGACCTGGTGCAACCCCAGAACTACTTCGACCCGCTTCCCTGGCACGCCTACTGGGACACCGGGCGGATCCTGCTCAACCGGGCGGTCGGCGCGGACTTCCCCGGAACCCTCGCGGTGCGGCGCAGCGTCTTCCTCGCCGCCGGTGGCTACGACCCCGACGTCCTCTTCGAGAACCTCGAGCTGATCCGGACCGTGCGAGCCGTCGGCGGCAGCGTGGCGGCCCCCGCCGGGCTGTACGTCCGGCGCCTGCCTCCCACCACCCGGCACTTCGTCTCCCAGCGCGTTCGCCAGGCGTACGACGAACTCGCCCAGCCGGTGCGGCTGGTGGCCGCGCTGCTCGTGCTGCCCGGGGTGGCGGCGGCGGTCGCCGCCCGGCGGCCGGGGCTGCTGGCC
>JAEYGD010000115.1 GCA_023402505.1 Actinomycetes bacterium | reverse complement strand
GTGCGGGGAGGGGTGCGGGGAGGGGTGCGGGGTGGGTCAGGTGTGTTCCTTGCGGATCTGGTCGGCCAGGTGGGTGGGCATCGGGTCGTAGCGGACGAAGTGGCGTTGGAAGGTGCCGGTGCCCGAGGTCATCGAGCGCAGCTCCACCGCGTACCGGAGCAGCTCCGTCGCGGGCACCTCGGCGCGGACCAGGGTGCGGCCCTCGGTGGACGTGTCCGGCTCGGTGCCGAGCACCCGTCCGCGCCGTCCGGACAGGTCGCCCATCACCGCGCCCACCGACGAGTCGGGCACCCGGATGACCACCTCGTCGACGGGTTCCAGCAGGGCCGGCTGGCCCTTCTCGACCGCGTCCTTCAGGGCCAGCGCCCCGGCCGTCTGGAATGCCGCGTCCGAGGAGTCGACGCTGTGCGCCTTGCCGTCGAACAGCGTCACCCGCAGGTCCACCACCGGGAAGCCGGCGATCAGGCCGCGCTCCATCTGGGCGCGTACGCCCTTCTCCACCGACGGGATGTAGTTGTGCGGTACGGCGCCGCCGACCACCCGGTCGACGAACTCGAAGCCGGTGCCGCGCGGCAGCGGCTCGACCTCGATGTCGCAGACCGCGTACTGGCCGTGGCCGCCGGACTGCTTGACGTGCCGGCCGTGCCCCTTGGCGGCGGCGGTGAACGTCTCGCGCAGCGCCACCCGCACCGGCTCGGTGTCCAGTTCCACACCGCCGCTGCGCAGCCGCTCCAGCACGACGTCCGCGTGCGCCTCGCCCATGCACCACAGCACCAACTGGTGCGTCTCGGCGTTGCGGTCCAGCCGCAGGGTGGGGTCGCCGGCCACCAGGCGGCCCAGGTTGCGCGCGAGGGCGTCCTCGTCGGAGCGGGTACGGGCCACGATCGCCACCGGCAGCAGCGGCTCCGGCATCTCCCACGGCGCGATCAGCAGCGGCTCGTCCTTGGCCGAGATGGTGTCGCCGGTCTCCGCGCTGCCGGACTTGGTGATGGCGCAGATGTCGCCGGCCACGGCGGCGTTCACCTCGCGCAGGGTCGCGCCGAGCGGCGAGTAGAGGTGGCCGACCCGCTCGTCGGCGTCGTGGTCGGGGTGGCCGCGCTCGGCCATGCCGTGCCCGGAGACGTGCACGGTCTGGTCCGGCCGCAGCGTGCCGGAGAAGACCCGGACCAGGGAGACCCGTCCCACGTGCCGGTCGATGGTGGTCTTCACCACCTCGGCGACCAGCGGCCCGTCCGGGTCGCAGGTCAACGGCGGGCGGGGCGTGCCGTCCAGGCCGGTCACCGCCGGCACGTCGTGCTCCAGCGGCGACGGGAAACCGGCGGTGAGCACCTCCAGCAGGGCGTCGAGCCCGACCCCGGTCTCCGCGCAGACCGGAACCACGGGATAGAAGTGGCCGCGGGCGACGGCCTTCTCCAGGTCCTCCACGAGGATGTCGGTGCCGATGTCCTCGCCCTCGAGGTAGCGGTCCATGAGGGTCTCGTCCTCGCTCTCGGCGATGATGCCCTCGATCAGCTCGTTGCGGGACTCGGCGATCGCCGGCAGGTGCTCCGGGTCCGGCTCCCGCACCTCGGCCGGCAGGCCGCCGGTGTAGTCGAAGACCCGCCGCGTGATGAGGCCGAGCAGGCCGACGGTGGAGATGCCGTCGTCGCCGAGCATCGGCAGGTAGAGCGGGAGCACGTTGTCGCCGAAGACGCGCTGGCAGAGCGCGACGGCCTCGTCGAAGTCGGCACGGGGGTGGTCGAGCCGGGAGACGGCGACCGCGCGGGGCATGTCGACGGCGGCGCACTCCTCCCAGAGGGCGGCGGTGGCGGCGTCCATCCCGTCGACGGCGGAGACGACGAACAGGGCGGCGTCGGCGGCTCGCAGGCCGGCGCGCAGCTCGCCGACGAAGTCCGCGTACCCCGGGGTGTCGAGCAGGTTGACCTTGATCCCGTCGTGCAGGAGCGGCGCGCAGGCGAGGCTCACCGACCGTTGCTGGCGTACGGCGGCCGGATCGTGGTCGCAGACCGTCGTGCCGTCGGTGACGCTGCCCGCGCGGCCGATCGTGCCGCTCGCCGCGAGCAGCGCCTCGACGAGCGTCGTCTTGCCGGCACCGGAGTGCCCGACGAGCACCACGTTGCGGACCCTGCCCGGGTCGGTCACCACCGGCACGCCGCCGGTGACCCCCTTCTCCTGATTTTTCTGCGCCATGGGGCGCACCTCCCTCAGCCGGTGGTTGGTGGCGACCGCCGCGCGCGACGGGAAGCGGCCCGGGGCGAGTGCGCGGCGATATCCTCCGGTGCTCTGCTGCCAAGCGGGAACGGGACGGGCGGACCGGTGAGCTGCCTCACCTTCCAGGGTCGATCAGACACCCGATGCCCGGGCCGCACAAGCCTCTCCCGCGGGTCGCCCGAGAGCCCGTACCGCGGTCGGGCGGGCGACCGTTATCGTGGGACCGCCATGGCGAAGATCTTCCAAGTGACGGCCCGCGCGGGCATGACCCGCGTCGTCGAGCCGCTCGCACGCCGCCTGCTCCGCGCGGGCGTCACTCCCAACGCGGTCACCGTGACGGGCACCCTCGGGGTGCTCGTCGGCGCGCTCGGCTTCGGCGCCCGCGGCCACCTCGTCGCCGGTGCGCTGATCGTCACGGTCTTCGCGCTCACCGACCTGCTCGACGGGACGATGGCCCGGATGAGCGGCGGCTCCACCCGGTTCGGGGCGTTCCTCGACTCGAGCATGGACCGGGTCGCCGACAGCGCCGTCTTCGGCGCGGTGGCGTACTACCTGGCCACCGAGGGCGACCACGGCGGCGTCGCGGCCGCGCTGGTCTGCCTGGCCGCCGGCGGGCTGGTGTCGTACGTGAAGGCGCGGGCCGAGGGGCTCGGGATGAGCTGCAACGTGGGCATCGCCGAGCGCACCGAGCGGCTGCTCATCGTCGGTGTCGGCGGCCTGCTCGCCGGCCTCGGCCTGCCGGTCGCCCTGCCGGTCGCGCTCTGGCTGCTGGCCGCCGTCTCGATCTTCACGGTGGGCCAGCGGATGGCCCACGTGTACCGGCAGGCCCGCCAGGTCCCCACCGCCCCGGGCGGGCAGGGGTGAGGGCGGCGGGGGGCCGGCGGCGGTGACCCTCACCGAGCTGGCCTACCTCGCCGGGTGGCGCGCCGTCCGCGCGCTGCCCCGGCCCGTCGCGGCCGCGGCCTTCCGGATGGGCGCGGACCGCGCCCATCGCCGGGGCGGCGGGGGTACGGCCCGGCTCCGCGCCAACTTGCGCCGCGTGGTCGGTCCCGACGTGCCCGAAGCCGAGCTGGACGCGCTGGTGCGGGCCGGCCTGCGTTCCTACGCCCGGTACTGGCTGGAGGCGTTCCGCCTGCCCTCGCTCAGCCGGGCGGAGATCCTCGCCGGGTTCCGGCTGGACCGTGAGGAGGTGCTGGCCGCCGACGTGGCCGCCGGCCGGGGCGCGATCGTCGCCCTGCCGCACGCCGGCAACTGGGACGCGGCGGGCGCGTGGGTCGCGGCGACGGGCTGGCCGATCGCCACGGTCGCCGAACGGCTCAAGCCCGAGGGCGTCTACCAGCGGTTCCTCGCCTTCCGGCGAAACCTGGGCATGGAGATCCTGCCCACCCACGGCGGGGAGCGGCCGGCCTTCGACGTGCTGGTCGACCGGGTCCGCTCCGGTTACGTCGTCCCGTTGCTGGCGGACCGCGACCTCTCGGCGCGCGGCGTGGAGGTCGACTTCTTCGGTGCCCGTACCCGGATGCCGCCCGGTCCCGCGCTGCTGGCGTTGCGTACCGGCGCGCCCCTGTACGTCGCCTCGATGTGGTACGAGCCGGACGCCGCGTGCGCCACGATCGAGGGACCGCTGGCCGTGCCCGGCCCGGAGGAGGGCCCGCTCGACGAGCGCGTCCGGACGCTGGCCCAGCGGATCGCCGACGGTCTGGCGGCGGGCATCGCCCGGCATCCGGAAGACTGGCACATGTTGCAGCGGATGTGGCTGGACCAGCGGGCCACACCGAACGGCGCGGCGCTGCCCTCGCCGGCCACCGGACAGGTCTGAGGGAAAGGGCGCCAACGTGCGGATCGGCATCGTGTGCCCGTACTCCTTCGACGTGCCGGGTGGCGTGCAGAACCACGTGATGGACCTGGCCGAGGCCCTGATCGGGTTGGGGCACGAGGTGAGCGTCCTCGCGCCCGCCGACGAGGACTCGCCGCTGCCCCCGTACGTGGTGTCGGCCGGGCGGGCGGTCCCCCTGCCGTACAACGGCTCGGTGGCCCGGATCGCCTTCGGCCCGGTCTCGACCGCCCGGGTGCGCCGGTGGATCATCCGTGGTGAGTTCGACGTGCTGCACGTGCACGAGCCCCTGACGCTGAGCCTGTCGATGGTGGCGGTGCTCTCCGCCCGCGGGCCGGTGGTGGCCACCTTCCACACGGCGATGACCCGTTCGCGGGTGCTCGCCGCCGCGCAGGGCGTGCTCCAGATCGTGCTGGAAAGCATCACCGCCCGCATCGCGGTCAGTGCCCTGGCCCGCAAGGTGCAGGTCGAGCACATGGACGGCGGAGCGGTGGAGATCCCGAACGGGGTGGCGGTGGCGAAGTTCACCGGCGCGGAACCGCTGCCCGGTTGGCCGGGGGAGTGCGCGCCGGGCCGGGGCGGGACGCTCGGCTTCCTCGGCCGGTTCACCGAGGCGCGCAAGGGCTTCCCGGTGCTGCGGGACGCGTTCGTACGGTTGGCGCCGGAGCGGCCCGGGCTGCGGCTGCTGGTCGCCGGCCCCGGCGACCCGGACGACCTGTTCGACCGGTTTCCGGCCGAGCTGCGGGACCGGGTGACGTTCCTCGGGCTGGTCTCCGAGGCGGACAAGGCACGGATGTTGCGCAGCGTGCACCTCTACGTGGCGCCCAACACCGGTGGCGAGTCGTTCGGCATGATCCTCACCGAGGCTCTCGCGGCCGGCGCCACCGTCGTCGCGAGCGACCTCGACGCGTTCCGGCGGGTACTCGACGGCGGTCGGGCGGGCCGGTTGTTCCCCACCGGCGATCCCGGTGCACTGCGGAACACCCTCGTCGACCTGCTCGACGACGCGGCCGCCCGGGCCGAGCTGACCGCCTGCGGCGACCAGGTGGTGGCGAATTTCGACTGGCCCGTGGTTGCCCGCCGGGTTCTGGAGGTATACGCAGCCGCGATCGAGGCCACCGACGGTCGGGTCATCGACCAGGAGTGGGTGGGGCTGGACTGACCGGCGGGACCGGTGGTGCGG
>JAEYGD010000111.1 GCA_023402505.1 Actinomycetes bacterium | reverse complement strand
CGGCCATCGCGTCCTCTCTTCCTTCTCTGACTTGGTCGTCTTGAAGGATCGACGCGATGGCCGTCTCTCATCTACGCAACACGCCCATCACGGGCAAGTCGTACACCACTCTCGCGGACGCAACCTTGAACAATGGCAGCGACCGGTGGCCCGTCCGGCAGCGGGACGCCATCGGCAAGCGTGACGGTTGACGGCAGGCTCGCGCCGATCGGCAGGTGCAGGAACGCCTGAACTCCCCGGCCGCCAACCCCAAGGTGCTGTTCGCCAGCTTCGGCCTCGGCGGCAAGCTGCAGAAGTGGGACGCCTGCGACGAGAACCTGAAGTCGTTCGCCCACATGGCGGTCGCGTCGCTAGTCGGCTGCACGTGGTGCCTGGACTTCAACTACTTCGAGACCCGCAACAAGGGGCTCGACGTGGAGAAGGCGCGCGAGATCCCGCGGTGGCGGGAGGCGGACGTCTTCACTCCGCTGGAGCGGGACGTCCTGGAGTACGCCGAGGCGATGAGCCAGACACCGCCGACCGTGACCGACGAGCTGGTGGACCGGCTGCACGCCGAGCTGGGACCTCCCGCCGTGGTCGAGCTCACCTCGGTGATCGCATTCGCGAACATGAGCACGCGTGGCAACGTGGCGCTCGGCATCGAGTCCGACGGCTTCGCCGCCGCGTGCGGCTTAAAGCCGCTGGCCGAGCGACCGGGAGTAGCGTCCGCGTCATGAGCGAGGACCCCTTCGTCGCCCACCGCAGCCTGCTGTTCACCGTCGCCTACGAGATGCTCGGCTCGGTCGCCGACGCCGAGGACGTGGTGCAGGAGACCTGGCTGCGGTGGGCAGCCTTGGTCGACGCCGAGCGCTGCGAGGTCCGGGATCCCCGGGCGTACCTCGTGCGGATCGTGACCCGGCTCTGCCTCAACCGGCTGCGCACGCTCGCGCGGCAGCGCGAGGAGTACGTGGGCGAGTGGCTGCCCGAGCCCCTGCTGACCAGCCCGGACGTCGCCGAGGACGTCGAGCTCGCGGAGAGCGTGTCGATCGCCATGCTGGCGGTACTCGAGACACTGCTACCGACGGAGCGCGCGGTCTTCGTGCTCCGCGAGGTCTTTGACGTGCCGTACGACGAGATCGCCGAGGCGCTGGACAAGTCGCCGGCGGCGGTGCGCCAGATCGCGACGCGGGCCCGCAAGCACGTAGCGGCGCGCCGGCCGCGGATGTCGGTGAGCCGCACCGAGCAGGAGCAGGTGGTCGAGCGGTTCCTCGCCGCCCTGACCACCGGCGACGTGCCCGGACTGCTCAAGGTGCTGGCTCCCGACGTGCTCGTCGTGGGCGACGGCGGCGGCCTGGCCCCGACAATCCCGAAGCCGGTCCGCGGGGCCGCGAAGCTCGCCCCGGTGATGGCCCGCTTCGCCGAGGTCGCGCCCGGCGCCAGGGCTTTCATCGTCGACCTCAACGGCGGCATTGCGGCGCGCATCGACCCCGGCGGCGAGAACGACACGGCCGTGTCGTTCGTCATCGAGGACGCCCGGATCACCCAAATCTACGCGATCCGCAACCCGCACAAGCTCGAGCGGCTGGGCGAGGTGGCCGAGCTTCGACGGTGAATCCAGGCTTACGCATGCTCGCATCTGCCGCGAAGCGCTTCGTCACGGAAGGTAACCGGATCGCGGGCGCCTGCATCCGGACGTGCCGAGATGAGGGAGGCGTTCGTATGGTGAATCACCGCAGTGCTGCTGCGAGTTCGGCGGCGTTGTCGAACGCGGGTGCCGCCCTTTCGGATTCGTCTTCCGTGAGCGTGACGGACTGGGCGCGGGCCAGCATCTCGGCCGCAGTCTTTGGATCGTGCAGCACCATCGCGAGTTCGGCGCGGTAGACCAGGACCTCTACCTGCTCGACCGGGTCGTCGTCGGCTTGCGGGCGGGCCAACGCGCTGTCGAGGATCCGAACGGCCTGTCCGACGCTTCCCCTGGAATCGGCCTGCACGACAGCATTCGCTAGGGCCTTGGCCAGCCGCCCGGCAGGCGTGGCGGCCGGCATGGGCGCGGTGGCGGCGTCCCGAAAGACGCGGATCCAGTTGCCGCCCGGGTCGATGACGCTGAATCCGCCCAACCCGTCGGCGTTCTTCCGCGCCCTAGGCCGGGTCATCCGCGGCGTTCCGGACACCAGTACCTTGCCGTACGCGGCGCGCATGCCGGCTGCGAATGCCCGGTGTAGTCCCTCGATGTCCGCGGTGAGTACGAGACAGGAGCCATAGGACTGCTCCGGGTCAAATCCGGCGATCTCGAAGAACTGCAGATGCAGGTCTTCCCGCTGCACCCCCACACACGCGTTGGGCTTGCGTTGCTTGTACGTGGTGCGGAAACCGAGAACTCCGTAGAAGGTTTCGATGTCGTCAATGGATGCGCACGGCAGCAGGGGAACGGTCCGCTCGTTGGTCATGCCTCCTTCCTAAGCGTCGCAGGGTGTCCGTCGCACATGGAAATAGCCGATCATCGCCTTCGGTCATCCGATCGGCTGATGACCCAGAACGCAACGCTGCCCAGCCGAACCATCGGCGGTGCCTTCCTGCCTGCCATATGTCTCGCCAAGATCAGGCGCCCGGATCTGCCGCCGACCGGGCGCTACGGACCGGGACCGGCTACCCGGTGCGGCAACGCTCGGTCTTGCCGAGATCCGTGCGTTCATTGGGTCAGCCGACTCGCCAAGCGGCCGTCGACACCGCCGAGCACCGGCGCCGCCGAGTCGTAGGCCTGCCAGGTGAAGACGAAGGTGCCGAGGTCGAGGTGGCTCACCACGCCTGCGGCTCGCGCTCGACCCGCAGCCGCTCGTCGGCGTGCGTCGCGGTTTGTCACTCCGTAGGGCGCGTACCCACGCCCCATCCCGGCGCGGTGGTCTGCGCCACCGTGATGGCCAGCCTCACCGCGGACCGGCCCACCGCGGACATCGCCCTGCTGGCGATCCGCGCCGCCGAGGGCAACGCCGCGACCGCGTCCTGATCACAGCGCAGACCAGGGCCGTCAGCCGGTCTCGTGGTTCCGCTCCGACTCAGACCTGTCTCTGCGCGGCGCCCCGGACTCGCCGCTCGGTCCCGGTCCGGTCCCGCCGGTCGGGCCTGGCCCACCCTGCTCGCCGGTCAGCTCCGCGTCGGGCTGATAGCGGTACGCCGCCTCCCGTACCGCCGAGTCGGACTCTAGTCCGGCGCCGAGCGCGCCGCCGACGGTCGCCAGTGAGCTGGCCAGCCAGCCCAGTTTGACCTGGTGGGCGACGCCGGCCGGTCGGCCGGTGGATTCAGCGAGCAGGTCCCAGGGGACGAGGGCGATCGCCCCGATGATGGTCAGCGCGGCGAGCGCCACGTACAGCGCGAGGACGCCGATCACCACGGTGAGCACGGTGACCACGTTGAAGAGGACGACCTGCTCCCGGGCGCCCGGGCCGCGCGGAACCCGCTCCCAGAGGCGCGCGCCGAGCACCATGGTCAGCACCACCGCCAGGACGGAGCCGGCCGCGAGCAGGCCGAGCCGCAGGTTGCCCAAGGCCGCCGACAGCTGCCAAATATCGGCGGTCACCAGGGCGAAGACGGCGGTCGCGAAGGCAGCGACCAGCAGCCTGGAGAGCCGGACGGCCAGCCGCCACGGCCGGTTCGCCCGGAGCATGCCGAGCAGCAGCCGCAGGTTGCCGCCGATCACCCCGGCCAGCAGGCCGATGCCGGATGCCTGGGGGTTCACGCGTGCGCGGAGTTCCCGGGCCCGCCGTCCGGTGGCCAGGCGCCGGCGGCGCGGGCCGGCCCGTACCGGGTCGCCGACCGCGTCGGTATCGCCGAGCAGTGCCGCGAGGAGCCGGTCCCCGGCCTCGGCCATCCGCCGGGCCACGGCGACGGGGCCGAGCGCGGGCATGGAAAGGACCGCAACGCCGTGGGTGGTGCTGGCGTGCGCGACCACGGGCCGCCGCGCGGTCTGCAGCGGCAGGTCCGTCACGCAGAGGACCAGACTCCAGCCCTCGGCCAGCATCCGGCGCCGGGCTGCCTCGATGAGCTGGCCGAGGTCGGCCGGCCCTTCGACGAGCCCCGCCACCTGGAGGCGTACCGCCCAGTCGACCTCCGGGACTCGGTTGCGGAGCCGGTCGGCGAGCTCTGTGGCGGCCTGCCGCGCCAGGTCGGCCGCGGCCCCGGGGGCGGCCACGACACCCACGACGACGGACCCGCGTCCGGTCACCACACTCCCGGAGCCGGCTCGGCCGCTTCCCCGGGCGTGGCGCCGGTCCGTGGCGCCGTCGTCAACACTCGAGGTCGTCCTTCAGGATGCTCATCGCCGGCTTCAGCCGCTCGGTATAGAGCGGCAGCAGGTCCTCCTTGATGGCCGCCCGGGCCGGTTCGTCCACCGTCAGCAGTTCCTCCTCGTTGGTCGAGCCGTCGTCGGAGGCGTTCGTCCGGCGCAGGCCCGGGGTGTTCCAGTCGGTGGTGACGCTGCTGGCGCACGATTGCCGGCGAGTGTCCGGTTCTGGGGAAGGTGGGGCTCAGGTCGACGTCGATGACGTACTCGAAGACCTGGCCGGTGGGAACGTTGACGGTACGGGTGACCCGGACGAAGTCGTCCCCCACCTCGGTGCAGTCCCGGTCGACGCCCATCGCCGCCTCCCGTCCCTGTCGGCCTGGTCCAGCTAGTCCCCGGTAGGCGCCGACTCATTCATCCGCGCCCCGGCGGCCACGCCGACCCGCCGGTCAGGGCTGGTACTGGCTGCGGGTGCGGGGCAGCCACTGGGGGTGCTGGTCGCGTAGGTAGCGGATCAGTCCCTCGCGTAGGTCGCAGCGCAGGTCCCAGGCGCTGGCGCCGTCCGCGGCCGAGGCCTGCACCTGGATGACCACCGTCTGCGGGGTGGAGTCGACCATCTGGAGCACCCACTGGTCTCGATCCCACAGCGGTGAGGACTCGACCAGTCGGCGTGCCTCCCGGCGCAGGTCGTCCAGGTCGGCGGTATGGTCGACATGGATCTGGATCTTGCCGACCACCCGCGACTCGTTCCGGGTCCAGTTCTGGAACGGCCGCTCAGTGAAGTACGTGGTCGGCAGGATGAGTACCCGGTCGTCCCAGAGCCGGATCACCACGTTGGTCAGCTTCACCTCCTCGACCCGGCCCCATTCGCCGTCCACCACCAGCACGTCGCCGACGTGCATCCCGTCGGCGAAGGCGACCTGGATGCCGGCGAACGCGTTGCCGAGCGCGGTTCGGGCGGAGAGGCCGATCACCGCGCCGACCACCCCGGCCGAGGTCAGAATGGAGATCCCGAAGAGGCGTACCGGCCGGAAGGTCATCAGGATCAGGCCGATTGCGGCGACCGTAACCACGGCGACGGTGAGCCGCCGCACGGGGCGGATCTGGGTCCGGGCCCGCCGGATCCGCCGGCTGGTGACCACGTCGCTCGGCAGCCGGCTGAACGCGACCGCTTCGACGACGCTCAATGCCCTGATCACCAGCCACGCGCTGAGGGCGATCAGGACCAGCAGGATGGCGTGCCGCAGATAACGCTGCCACTCGGCCGGTCCGGGCGGCAGCGCGTAGTACAGCGCCCCGACCAGCAGGACCGCGGCCGACGGGCGGCGGCAGGCGTGCCGCAGCGGCCCCAGCAGCCACTTGTAGCGGCCACGGGCACCCCGGCGGATCAGCACGCCGGAGACCAGGTCCACGACCACGGCCGCCGCCAGCGCGGCCAACACGATCAACGCGGTACGCATCAGAGGCCGTTCACCGTGATCCCGATGCCGCCTCTCCTGGGCTCGCGCGACCGCACTCCCCGCGTTCAGGGTGTCATCAGATCCGGTGGAAAGCGGCGGATATCGGGAATGCCAGACGGCCGTGACCGACGTCCGGCGACTGCCGAACGAGACGGTCGGCCTGCCCGCAGGCTTCCTGGAGCCGGCGCAGGATGCGTGATCGGCACCCTATGGCCGGTCGCCGACCTGCCCTGGCCGCTCATGCAGCGTTATCAGCTGCTCTTGGGCGTGCCGGACCGTGCGGCCCGGTGCCGCCCCCCGAGGCGCTGCGCGCCGCCCAGCGCTGGCTGGCCGGGCGCGGAGCTGGCGGCGTACTTCGCGGGCGAGCCCGCGCCCGCCGAGGCACCGCACGACGAGCGTTGGCTATTCGGCGGCTCGCCACTACTGGGGCCGGATGCTGTCGGGCCCGTGCAGGATGCGTGCAAGGTGAACGCGATCCACACGCGGAACGTACATCGGCGCGGTTGTGCCCGGTCCGCCGGAGCGGTCTCTGCGGCCTCATCCCTGGCCATGACAGATGCACGGATCTGCCGCGGACCGCGCGTCACGGAGCGCAGCCGGCGTCCAAGGGCTGCGGCGCACGGACGTGCCGATAAGCGCGCATCCGCTGGACACGCGCCTGAAGGAGCTAGTGTCCGTGGCCGATCACATCGGCTGATTGCATGGATCGGTCTAGGTGGTCCGATCGCGCATCGTCGTGGAGCACGTCGGATCGGTAGTGCACGACTCCGCCGTTCGCAGCGTGGATCTCGAAGGCGGTCTCCGGGTCGAGCCTCTCGATGAGGACCCGGAGCGCCCGTAGTGTCGTGCCGTGCGTGAATGCGACGACACGCTTGCCCGAGCGAACGTGCCCTCGGACCTCGTCGAGCCAGGGAAGAACCCGGCGCATCACGTCCTCGAGCGACTCACCGATGGGAAGTCGCGGCCCCGCGTCCGGGCAGAGCGCAAGATGTCTGACCTGCCGCGGGTCGTCGGCTCGTATGGCCGGCGGCCGGTCGTGGACCCCCCAGCGCCATCGATCCACGGCCTCCTGCCCGTACGTGGCGGCGATGTCCCGGTGGAACGCGCCCTCCAACGCACCCACGTGGCGTTCGTTCAGTCGCCAGTCGGCCGTGATGGTCGCGGACGGCGATGGTAGTTGTGCCATGGCGAGCTTGGCGGTCTCGATCGCCCGGGTCAGGCACGAGGTCTGCACGAGATCCCAAGTCGCTGAGACGGCACGCAGCTCATCGCCGCTGAGCCGGGCCTGGTGGCGTCCCTCCCCAGTGAGCCCCGGGTCGGCCCACCCCGTGAACCTGCCATTGCGGTTCCACTCCGTCTCTCCGTGACGGACCAGCGCGAGCATGCTCACCGTGCCTTCAGCATGACCCGACGCCGCCGGGAGGGGCGCACGGCCTCGGAGATGCTCATATGGGGGACAACCCCCTTAAGGCTTCCCAGCCGGATGTCGAGTTGGTCCGCTTGATCGCCCACACCGCTACGGTATTGCGCCGACCGACGAGTGGATCACCTGGGGCATTCCCTCGCGTGGGTGCGACGGTCAGCGACGTCCCGCTGGCAGCGGACCCGGTCCCGCGCGCCACCGTTCGTTCCGCCCCCGGAAGTCACGAACCCGACCGGGCGGCGGCCGGACGGCCGGAGCGGGTCTCGGGCCGGCGCGGGGGCGTGCCGTCCGACGTCGTACCGTCGAGGTCGTGGACGGCAGCCAGGGGAGCGCATGACACCGTCGACCGCCCTGGTGCTGGTGGTGTTCGGGCGAGGGGTCCGGTGCGCCGACGACCGCTACACGCTCACCCCGGCCAGCATCGCCCGGGTGCGGGCCGCGGCCGGCTACGTCGCCGCCCACGAGTCCCACTTCCTGCGGTCCGCGGCGTCGCCCCGGCTCGTGCTCGCCGGCGGTTGGGCCGAGGCGTGCGAGGGGGCGACGCCGCCGCCGGCCGGCAGCCGGGAGGGTGACCTGATGCTGCGCGAGGCGCGCGCGGCCGGCCTCGACCGGTACGCGGAGCTGCGCGTGGAGACCCGGTCGCGGAGCACCCTGGAGAACCTCGTGCACACCGTCGAGGAAGGGCTGCTGGCCGGGTGGGATTTCGACGCCCGGCGACCGCTGGGCATCGTCTCGCACGCGTGGCACCTGCCGCGGATCAGGTTCCTCGCCGGCAAGGTGCTCGGCCTGCGCGGCTCCGCCCTGGTCGAGGTGCCGGCGACGGGCGGTGAGCCACCGGGCGGGGAGCGGTCGGAGCGGGCCGCGCGGATCGCCGCCCGGCTCGCCTTCCTCGGCGTGGGCGACGCCCCGGCGCTGGTGCGGCGCGAGCGCGCGATGGTCGCCGCGCTGCGGCGTGCCGAACGGTGGGTGCGCCGCGACCGCGGCACGGGGCTACCCCTCGGCGGGTGACGGAAACGAGGGGAGACGCGGCGTCCAACGGGGTATGTGACGGGCGTCAATCCGGGGGGACGCCCGTCGCGGGCGGCCCCGTCACCGGCCACAGGAGACGAGAGGGAACCGATGATTGTCCTCGCGCCGGTATACCAGCCAGGGGCACGACTGCCGGAGATGGTCGCCGATCTCCGCGCCGCCGCACCCGACCTGCACGTCGTGGTGGTCGACGACGGCAGCAGCGACCCGGCGGCGGCCCGGGCCGTCGACGCGGCCCGCGACCTCGGGTGCACGGTGCTGCGCCACCCGACGAACCGGGGCAAGGGGGTGGCCCTGCGGACCGGGTTCCGGCACGTCGCCGAGGCGCATCCCGGGCAGGACGTGGTCTACGCCGACTTCGACGGCCAGCACAGCGTCGCGGACGTCCTGCGGGTGGCGGAACGCACCCGGACCACCGGCCCGATGGTGCTCGGCGTGCGCCGGCTCGACGGCGAGGTCCCGCTGCGCAGCCGGGTCGGCAACGCCGTCACGCGGGTGCTGTTCCGCGCCGTCACCGGCTGTGCCGTCCGCGACACCCAGACCGGACTGCGCGCCCACCCGGCCGACCAGCTCGACTGGCTGCTGTCGGTGTCGGGCGACCACTTCGACTACGAGATGGCCGTCCTGCTGGAGGCGACCCGGGTCGGCCTCCCCATCGAGCAGACCACCATCGCCACCCACTACATGAAGGGCAACTCGTCGTCGCACTTCAGCTCACTCGTCGACTCGGCCCGGGTCTACGCGCCGCTGCTGAGGTTCGCGGTCTCGCGGCTGTCCGGCTCCCTCCGTACCCGGGCCGCCACGTCCTCGGCAGCGGTCCGTCCGGTCGTCCCGCCCGAGGGGTGAGCGGCGCGGGCGCCCTTTCCCCGGCGCCCGGCCCCGGCGGAGAATGATTCGGCGTGGGGGCCGCGATCCTCGGCACCATCGTCGCCAGCGCCCTCGGCGTGAAGAACACCGCGGGCATCGACTGAATCGAGATCCTCATCCAGGTCATCTTCGCCGCGGTCGGCGTGACGATCGCGGCTGGCGCCTCCGGCCGCCGGCGCGTGCACTGACCGACGCTTTCCGAGCCGCCGGCCCGGCCCCTTCGCGGGGCGGGGCCAGCGGTTCACTGTCCGGGTCGCCGGGCCGACGTCAGTCCGCGATGCCGGTAAAGGCGGCCACCCGCTCCACCCGCAGCCGCACCAGCAGTTCCCCAGGCACCGCGTTGCGCCGGCCGTACCGCTCGGCGAGGTCCTCGCCCACGTAGCGCGCGGCGATCCGGGTGGACCAGGGGAGCATCCCGGTGGCGTCCGCGCTGATGCTGACGCGCCCCCGCACGGTGACGAAGGCGCACGGCGGCTGCTCCTCGTGGACGGTGAGCGCCGCGCGTGGGTCACGGAGCAGGTTGCGGCCCTTCACGGAGCTGCGCCCGGTGTTGAAGACGAGGTCGTCGCCGTCGAGCACGAACCAGATCGGCACGACGTGCGGTGAGCCGTCGGCCCGCACCGTGGCGAGCTTGCCGGTCCGAGTGCCCTCCGCGACGAACGTCCGCCACTGTGCGTCGGTCATCTCCTGCGCCATGCCCCCATTCTGGCCGGCTCCGCCGACAGTCCGGCTTCACGACCCGTAGACCTGGAACTCCGGGCGGTCGTCCAGTACGGGCAGGTCATCGACGTGCTGGTCTCGGCCCGCCGCGACGCCGGCGCGGCCCGGCGGTTCTTCCGCGAGGCGCTGCCGACGTTGAAGGTGACGCCCGCAGAGGTGGTCACGGACGCCGCCGCGGTCTACCCCGGCGTCCTGGATGAGCTGATCCCGTCCGCGTGGCACCACGTCGAGCAGTACGCGAACAATCCGATCGAGGCTGATCACAGCCAGCTCAGACACCGGTTGAGACCGATGCGCGGGCTACGAACGGACAAGACAGCACAGGTGATCATCGCCGGGCACGCGTTCATGCAGAACCTCCGACACGGCCACTACGAACTCGCCGTCCCACCGACGGCGGGCGATGACCGGGAGTGCTCCCGCGGCTGATCGGGGTGTCTCCGCTGGGGAGCATGTTGGGAGCAGCCAGGTGTACTGTACGGCGTTGAACTGCATTCAACGGCACCGAACGGCGCCCAACGACATACGCCCCGACCTGCGGTCTTGCGTTTTCGCAGGTCAGAGTCGGTGCAGCGTCCTGCTTCACACGGAGTGCTCCCCGGTTTTGCGCAGCAGTCGACAGCACTCTATGTCCCCTGGCAGGGGAGTATGCGCAGGTCACGGCGGTATGGAGCTGCTGGATGGCCTGGCCTTGCAAGTGGGAGCAGATTGGGTGCAGGTTGGCGAAGTGGTCACCGCGTCCGAAGTGCTCACCCACCTTGGACAGAGCCGGGGGTTCTGACCTGCGGTGATGTGGGCGAGCGGCCCGGCGTGACCTCCCAGAGAACACCGAAGAGGTCACGCTCCGCTTGTCTCGCTCGCCTGGTGTCGGTTGTCGCCTCGATCCCGGCGGCGCTCGCGTCCAATCGCGATGCGAGACGCAGCCGTCGATCTGCACCGGCGAACTGGCCGCAGCGCCGGTGACGGGTCCCTGATGCGCACCGCGCCGGTGGCGCTGGCCGATCTCGGCCAGCCGGAGGCACTCGCGGAAGCCGCCCGAGCGTCAGTGAGTTGACGAACAGGCAAGAGGAGAAGCCCTCGGCGGATGACCGGGCGCGCTTTCAATCCACCCGAGGGCGGCGGGTTGTCTTGCGTTCGGGCTCGCGGATGATGTCGGTGTCGACGCCCTCTCGCGCCGGCACGTAGAAGAAGCCCTCGTCCGTGTCGATGTCGTAGTGAACGACCAGGCCGTCCCGCCTGAGTCGCTCCACAAACCGCGCCACCTTCTCCTTCTCCACCGGCCGCAGCTCCTTGCCGGCGCGTCGACGAGCCTCGGCCCGGAGCATCTGGGCAGGGAACAGCCAGCGGTGCTCGTCACGCATGTTCCAGGGCAGCAGGTCGTCGTCCCTGATCTGCCGGCGATCCAGCCCGCGACGCCGCCGGAAGTTCGCCCACATCGAGGGGACGGTGTCGATGTCGTACTTGCGCTTGTACTCCTCGACCATCCAGTAGTAGGTCTTCCCCTCCTTGAACCAGCCCAGAACCTCCGACTCGTTCACGATTTTGCTGCGACCGCCACCGGGCATCTCGTTGGCTCCTTCATGTGTTGCTCCCCGCCCGACGAGAAAGTGTGACCGGATAGTGGTGTCAGTGTCAAGCAGCACGTTAAGATTCTGTGTCCGATGAAAGGCTCCTCCGAGGAGTGGCAGTGGCGAAGATGAACTTGCTCGTCTGTGACGTGTGCGGCGACCGAGGTAAGGATGCCAGCACTTACACCATCAAGACGCAGGAGGGCACTGTGGCCGGTGACCTGTGTGAAGATGACGCTGCGCCCATCGAGTCCGTGCTCAAGAAGTTGGCCGCCCGACCGATCCAGCGGGCCCGGGGGAGGGTTCCCGTCACGACCATGGAGGCCATCGAGGCGGCCAAGAAGGAGCGCGCGGCGAAGAAGTAGCCCTGCAGTTGCCGAACCTTGTCCGCTCAGGTCAGGCAGCATGCTCGTACTCGTGGAGGATGCCGCCCCGGCGTTGACGCCTCCGTACGTTGAAGCGGGTCAGCTGTTCGGGTCGGTGATCGGTGCGGGCAGCGGGTACAGCGGGCGGGCGTCGCGACACCCTGGCGTGGGCTGTACCCGTTGTCGAACTGTTCGAACTCGGCTAGAGCGTGGATTAGGTGCCGTTGGTTCTAGGTGTACTGCCCAGGGACGTTGGTCGAGGTCGTGTGACGACACGACGTAGATAGACGTGATGACGAAGGCCTCCGGTTGTGGAGTGGAGCTGTCTAGGAACCGCTCCGCCAACCAGGAGGCCTTCGTGTCCCACGCTAATGCCGCTTTGACTCCTCGTGCACGTCTTCGCCTCGCGCGTCTGATCGTGGACCACGGGTGGCCGGTCGCTCGTGCCGCGGAACGCTATGACGTGTCCTGGCCGACGGCGAAGCGGTGGGCGGTGCGCTATGCCGAGCTCGGGCCCGAGGGGATGGCCGACCGGTCGTCGCGGCCGCACCGCAGCCCTACCCGCACGTCGCAGCGGCTGGTCCGCAAGGTCGTGCACCTGCGGTGGAGACACCGCCTGGGGCCGGTGCAGATCGCCGGCCGGCTCGGCATGCCCGCCTCGACCGTTCACGCGGTGTTGACCCGCTGTCGGGTCAACAAGCTGTCGCACATCGATCGGCGCACCGGGGAACTCGTGCGCCGCTACGAGCACGACCAGCCCGGCGCGATGCTGCACATCGACGTCAAGAAGCAGCGTGACCAGTTGCTGTAAGACAGGCTGCGGTTTGACCAGTTACTGCGTGGCTACCCTGCGGCCATGCCACGGCACCTGTACGGAGCGGGGGAGATCGCTACGCGCCTCGGCGTCAGCCGACAGCGGGCGCGGCAGATCATCGACCGCACGGACTTCCCTGAGCCGTACGACCGGCTCGGGATGGGCGCGGTGTGGCTGAAACGCGACGTGGAGGCGTGGATCGCGGAGCATCGTCCGCACTTGGGCGAGCCCGACGAGGAGTAGCGGCAGGCCAACTGTACGGTTTGCGCCTATGCCCACTTGCGGCCGGGCACGTCCTCTGGGCCGCGGTCGCGTCCGCGCTGGTGGTGTAAGAGACGGCCATCGCGGGATCCGGCTTGATGTTAGGCGGCGATCGGGTTCGGGTTGGCCTGCTGGGTGTCGTGTTGGGCGGTGTCGACGGTGATCAGGCGGGT
>JAEYGD010000017.1 GCA_023402505.1 Actinomycetes bacterium | reverse complement strand
GCCCCGGCCCACGCCGCCGGATCACCGGAGCGGGTACTGCGCGAGGTAGACCGGCGCGCCCACGCGCGTGGTGTCCGCCGCCTCGCCGACGCCGTTGACCACGTGGTCGATCGTGCCGGCGCTGAGGTTGACGGTCATGACGTGGTGCAGCCGCACTCCGGGCCGGTCCGGCACCTCGAAGCCGTTCTCGGTGTGGATCGACGGGTTGTTCTGGTTGAACACGTACACCCCGCCGCCGTACAGCGTGTGGTGCCGCACCCGGTCGCCGACCTTGTAGCCGGCCCAGCCCTGGACGTCGCCGTTCATCCAGTCCGCCTGCGTCGGCGGGTCGTACGGCAGCTCGTTCTGGTAGAGGATCGTCGTGCCGTGTTCGCCGTTCCACACCGTGTTGTGGCGCTGGAAGTGCTCGACGAACAGCCCGGTGGCGGTGACGTGGTCGCCGTTGACGATCGCGCCGTACCGGCCGGTGTTGGTCCGCCAGCGGTCGGTGTCGCCGTTGACGCCTTCGGTGAAGCCCTCGACACCGTGGTCGCCCCGCCACACCCAGGTGTGGTCGATGAGGACGTGGTCGCTGTTGACCTCGAGCGCGGTGTGGGTGCGGCCGATGTGCGGCCCGCCGACCCGGAAGTACACGTCGGACAGCGTGATGGGGTTGCGCGGGGTGCTGTGGTTGCGCCCGTGCCGGCTGCCGACCCGCAGCAGGACCGGCGACTCGCGGAGCCCCGCGTCGACGGTGACCCCGGCGACCACGACGCCGGGGACGCCCGCGACGTCGAGCGGCACCGCGCCGTCGACGGCGGTGAGGGTGGCGTGGCCGAGCCCGAGCACGACCGTGTCCGGGCGCCGGATCCGGATGCTGTGGGCGATGTCGTACACGCCGGGGGTGAGCAGCAGGTGCCTGCCGCGGGCGAGTTCCCGGTTGATCACGTGTACCGGGTCGCCGGGCTTGGCGACGAAGAAGTCGCGGATCGGGATGCTGCGGCCCGGGGTGGGGCCGGCACCCCAGGTGATGCCGCGGGTGTCCCGGCGGACGGCGGGGACCCGGACGTGGTAGCGACCCCGGTCGTCCACGTACAGGTACGGCTTCTCCCGGCTCAGCGGGTTGGTGTCGAGCGTGGTGTAGGGCGGGTCGGGGAAGCCGGCGTCGTCCGGTGCGCCGACGACGCCCGCGAAGACCTGGTTCCACACGGCGTTGGACCAGCCGCCGATCTCGCTGTTGCGGGTCAGCCACTGCTGTTGCGAGCCGTTGGTGACGTTGGGCAGCCGGGAGTCGGCGATGAAGCCGCCGCTGGCGTACTGGGGCCCGGCGGTGCAGTAGTCCATCAGCGACAGGGTGCCGCCGCTGACGTCGAGGCGGCGCATCGAGACCGCCTGTGAGACGGCCCAGAAGTTCGCCGAGGACCGGCAGTCGTCCTGGCCGGCGGCGTTGATCGACAGCGACAGGTTCGACAGCGTACGCCAGAAGTTGACCAGGGCGATGCAGTTGCCGGTGCCCCCGTCGGCGAGGCAGCGGTTGTAGACCTCGACCTTGCCGTTGAGCCGGACGTCGGTGGGGGCGGCTCCGAGACCGGAGACCTCGGTGTAGTAGCCGACCTTGACCTGGAGCGGCTGCTGGGCGCTGCCGTAGCTGCCGGGCAGGAACAGGTACGCGTGCCGGGCGGTGCCCATCTCGGCGTCGACCTGAGCGGCGTGCCGGGCGTCCATGGTGGCCTGGATCTGGCTGACCGGCGTGTCCGGGCCGAAGATCGTCACGTTCGGGCCGAGGTCGGGGACGTCCGGGCGTGGTGGGCCGGCGGTGGCGGCCGGCGCCGTGGCGGTGACGGCTGTCGCCAGCACCAGACCGAGCACCAGGGCCCGTCGGTTGGTGGTCATGCTTCGTCCTCCCGGAAGGGTGGTGGCGGGTGAGAGAGCGCTCTCTGAACGGGTCGTGCGATGTCGGGGGACCGGGAAAGGGGGATCGGCACTGTTTCTACCGGGTGAACGCGCCGGACGGAAGGGGGAACCCGACCGTCCCCACCGGACGGATCGTGCGGGGTGTCAACGTACTGTTGACGGATGACGTCCGACCTGGACCGGCTGACCGAGGTGACCGCCGCCCGTGCCCGGCTCGACGACGAGGAGCTGACGCTCATCGACCGGGCCCGGCACGCCGGGGCGACCTGGGCGCAGATCGCCACCGCGCTCGGGCTCGCCAGCCGCCAGGCAGCCGAGCAGCGGCGACAGCGGCTGGCCGCGGCGGCCCGGGCCCGGCGGGCAGCCGGCGACGTGCCCTTCGGTCCCCGGGTCGCCGCCCTGCGCGCCGCCGTCGCGGAACTCGACCGGTGGATCGCCGCCGACCCGAGGTGGGACGGGCGCTTCGCCGGTGCCCCACTGGTGCGGCGCACCGTCACGGCGGCCCTCGACGCGCCGCCCGGACCGCTGCACTCGCTGGCCCGGCACGTGGTGGCCGACCTCGTCGAGGCCGGTCCGCACCGGGTGCCGGCCCGGGCCCGGGCGGTCGCCGAGGCGATCCGGCAGCTCTGTCAACGCAACATTGACGCGTGACGCAGATCTTGCGGCGCACCGGCTCAGCTTTGAGGATCGGAGCTACCGCGCCGCACACGTCCGGGGGTCCACATGCGCCGTAACGCCACGCTCTTCGTGGCCATCTCGCTGCTGTCCGGCTTCGGCAGCACCACCATGTCGCTCGTCGCCGGCATCTGGATCCTCGACCTCACCGGCTCGGGCGGCCTCGCCGCGCTCGCCGGTGTGTGCGTGTTCGCCCCGGTGCTGGCCGGGCCCTGGCTGGGCGGCGTGGTCGACCGGCTGCCCCGGCGTCCCGCCCTGATCGCCGTGCACCTGCTGCTGGTCCCGGCGCTGCTCAGCCTGCTCGCCGTGCGGGACGCGGGCGACACCTGGCTGCTCTTCGCCGTCTCCCTGGCGTACGGGGTCAGCTACGTGCTGATCGACGCGGGGGAGTCCGCGCTCCTGCCGGAGGCGCTGCCCGCCGGAGCGCTCGGCGACGTCAACGGCTGGCGGACCAGCGCCCAGGAGGGCGTCAAGCTGGTGGCCCCGCTCGCCGGGGCGGGACTCTACGCCTGGCAGGGCGGCCACCTGGTCGCCGTGGTCAGCGCGACGATGCCGGTCCTGGCTGCCGTGCTCTACACCGCGGTCCGCCCGGCCGGGCGGCGACCGGCCGCACCGACCGACCGCCGTCCCGGGCTCCGCGCCGGGCTCGCGGTGATCCGGCACCAACCCGTGATCCACCGCAGCGTGGCCCTCGCCGCCACCGCCATCGGGCTGTCCGGCTTCACCACCGCGGCGTTCTACCAGGTCGTCACCGACGTCCTGGCGATGCCCCCGACGTTCCTCGGCGTCCTGCTCAGCGCCCAGGGCGCCGGGTCCATCGCCGCCGGCCTGGTCGCCGGGCGTCTGATCGGCCGGCTCGGGCCGGTCCGGGTCGCCACCGTCGGGGCCGTCCTCTTCGCGGTGGTGTGCCTGCTCCGCTGCCTGCCGTGGTGGCCCGCCGCGGTGGTGGCCTCCGTCCTCGCCGGCCTCGCCCTGCCGTGGGCGCTGGTGGCGGCCGTCATCGCCGTCCAGACACACACGCCGGCACCGCAACTCGGGCGCGTCGCCGCGACCGCCTCGACCGCGATGTTCGGCCCGGTCGCGGTGGCCACCCCGCTCGGCTCCGCCGTCGTGGCGCTGGGTGCCCGTCCGGCGTTCGCCATCGCCGCCACCCTGAGCCTGGTCGCCGCCGTGGCGGTCGGGACGCGCCGAGCCCGGGCCGTCAGCCCGCCGAGCGCACCGCCGAGCCGTCCGGTCCGGACGGCACGGTGAGCACCGCGCCCGCCAGCGCGGAACGGTGGGCCAGCTCGATCAGCTCGACCGTGGCGACCGCGTCGACCGGGTCGACCGGCATCGGCGCGCCGCCACGCAGCGCCGCCACCACCTGCGCGTAGAAGCTCTGGTAACGGCCCGGCTCGGTCGGCACCGGGCGTAGGTCGCCGTCGACGCCGAGCCGCCCGTACCGGTCCGGCGGCACCTCGCCCCAGCCGGCCGCGCCCGGCCGGCCGCCGTCGCGCAGCGCGGCCTCCTGCCCGTCCAGGCCCCACGTCGTGTAGGCGGCACGGTCCCCGAGCACCCGCAGCCGCGGGCCGAGCTGCGCGGCGAGCGCGCTCATCCACAGGTGCGAGCGCACGCCACCGACGTGGGCGAGCGCCACGAACGCGTCGTCGTCGACCTCCGCGCCGGGCCGGCGACGGTCCACCTCCGCGTACACCGAGCGGACCGGCCCGAACAGCTGCACCGCCTGGTCGACCAGGTGGGAGCCGAGGTCGAACAGGATGCCGCCCGCCTCGTCCACGTCGCCACGCTCCCGCCAGCCGGACCGGATCGCGGGCCGCCAGCGCTCGAAGCGGGACTCGAACCGGGTGACCGTGCCCAGCGCGCCCTCCGCCACCAGCCGCCGGGCGGTCAGGAAGTCACCGTCCCAGCGCCGGTTCTGGAACACCGTCAGTGGCACGCCCCGCCGCCGCGCCTCAGCCACCAGCTCGCGGGCCTGCGCGGCGGTCGCCGCCAGCGGCTTGTCGACCACCACCGGCAGGCCGGCGGCCACCGCGGCCCGGGCCATCGGCACGTGCTGGCGGTTCGGTGTGGCCACCACCACGAGGTCGAGCGCGTCGGCCTGCCGCCACAGCAGGTCGGGGTCGTCGACGAGACGCGCGTCGGGATGGTCGCGGCGGGCCTGCTCGCGGCGCCCGGGGTCGCGGGTCACCACCGCGTGCAGGCGCAACCCCGGCGTCGCGTCGATCAGCGGAGCGTGGAACACGCGACCGGCCAGCCCGTACCCCAGCAGCCCGACCCGCAAGGGCTTCCTGTCGGCCATGCCGTCCCCCGTCTCCACCACCCCGGTCGTACCGAATCTACGCGCGGGCCGCCGGTCCCCACCCGCCGGCTCCGGCGTTCCCCGGTGCGCCCCGACCCGCCCGTACGACCATGGAAGCCGGCCGGACGGGGGTGCGATGGAGGCGCTTGACCTGCTCGTGGTGCTGGGCGCCACCGTGCTCGTCGGCACGACGCTGGGCGGCCGGTACCGGGTCGCGCCGCCGGTGCTGCTGATCAGCCTGGGCGTGCTGATCGCGCTCGTCCCGGCGTTCTCGCACGTGGTGCTGGAACCCGAGGTCGTGTTGCTGCTGTTCCTGCCGGCGATCCTCTACCGGGAGAGCATCACCACCAGCCTGCGGGAGATCCGCGCGAACCTCACGGCCATCGCCCTGCTGGCGGTGGGCCTGGTGGCGATCACCATGGTGACCGTGGCGTACACCGCGATGGCGTTCGGCATCGACCCGGCGGCGGCCTGGGTGCTCGGCGCGGTGCTGGCGCCGACCGACGCCGCGGCGGTGGCCGGGCTGGCGAAGCGGATGCCGCGCCGGCTGCTGACCACGCTGCGCGCCGAGAGCCTGATCAACGACGGTACGGCGCTGGTGCTGTTCGCCGTCGCGCTCGGCCTGATCACCGGGCACACCGCGCCCGGCGCGCTGGGGTTCCTGGAGCGGCTCGGCGGCGCGTTCCTCGGCGGTGTCATCGCCGGCCTGCTGGTCGGCACGGCGGTGGTCGTGCTCCGCAAACGCCTGGACGACCCGCTGCGCGAGGGGGCGCTCAGCGTCCTCACCCCGTTCACGGCGTTCCTGCTCGCCGAGCTGGTCCACGCGAGCGGTGTGCTGGCGGTGCTGGTGGCCGGCCTGGTGCTCGCCTGGGCGAGCCCACGGGTGATCAGCGCCCGGTCGCGGATCATGGCGTTCGACTTCTGGGATCTGAGCACCTTCCTTATCAACGGCGGGCTCTTCGTGCTCGTCGGCATGCAGATCCCCCGCGCGGTCCAGGGCGTCACCAGCACCTCGCTGGCCCGGGCGCTGCTCATCGCGGTGGTCGTCGGCGGCGTCATCTTCGTGACCCGGCTGGTGTGGGTGCACCTGTCGAGCCTCGCGATCTGGGCCGTACGGCGGCGTACGCCCCGGCGGGAACCCCGGCCACCATGGCGGGTGAGTGTCGTCGCGGCGTGGGCCGGGTTCCGTGGGGCGGTGTCGTTCGCCGCCGCGCTCGCGGTGCCGCTGACCATGTCGGACGGCGGGCCGGTGCACGAGCGGGATCTGATCATCTTCTGCACGGCGCTGGTGATCGTGATGATCATGCTCGTCCAAGGGACCACGCTCCCACTGGTCGTCCGCTGGGCCGGCCTGAGGGGCGACACACAGCGCGAGGACGAGGTGCGGCTCGCCCGGCTCCGGGCCGGCGAGGCCGCCCTCGCGGCGCTGCCGGAGGCCGCCGACCGGCTCGACGTCGACGGGGAACTGGTCGAGCGGCTGCGGGCCGAGTACCAGGCGCGCCTGGACACCATGCGCAGCGGAGCCGAGGAGGGGCAACCGATGCGCGAGCAGGAACGCCGGTTGCGGCTCGCCGTCCTGGAGCACAAGCGCCGGGAGGTCACCCGGCTGCGGGACCGCAACGAGATCGACGACATCGTCCTGCGGGAACTACAGGCGGTGCTCGACATCGAGGAGATCCGCCTGGCCGGACCCACCGTCAACGAGTGAGACCCGCAGGTACGCGCGGCGCGCGTACCTGCGGGTCGCTGTCGGCGCGGCGAACCGTGCCTCCGCCGGTCAGAGCGCGTGCCGGACCCAGACGTTGGGCTCGACGTAGACCGCGTGGTCCTGGGCCACGTCGCACCAGACCGGGGCCAGGGCGTGCGGCACGTGCACCAGTCCGGTGCGGTCGAAGGGCAGCCCGGTCCAGGCGCGCCACTCGGCGAGCGTGCCCGGGATCGTCATCGAGCGCGGCGCGACCGAGTCGATCCGCCCTCCGGCGCGTACGTGCACCCGCAGCCACGGATCCACCGGCAGTCCGTCGTCGCGGACGCGGAACGCGTACTCCCGCATGGGCTCGTCGGGCACCTCGTGCTTGCCGCTGGGGCGGACCGGCGCGACCAGTTCGGCGAAGCCGAGACGCTTCGCGTTCGCGCGCATCGCGGCGAGCATCCGGGCCGAGACGCCCCGGCCACGGGCGAGCGGGCGTACGCAGATCTCCAGCGCCGACACCAGGTTCGGCGTCGTGCCGGCCAGCCGGTTGAGGGTGGCCCGCTGCACGACCCGGTCCCAGCCGCCCGGTGGCAGCTCGGCGGCGGTCCAGGACAGCGGCACGCTGTACGCGCGTGCCACCGCGCGGCCGGGGTCGGCCGGGTCGAGGGCGAGCAGGACGTGGTCCGGGTAGAGCCGGTCGGCGACCCCGTAGTACAGCGACGCCATCGGGTCCCAGCTCATGAACTCGGGCCACGCGCCGTCGAAGCCGTCCAGCAGCGGTGCCAGGTCCGGCCGCTCGGCGAGCGTGACGATGTCAAGATCCACGTAGCGCACGGTAGTCGTCGTCCGCCCGCCGCGCACCCGGTATCGGAGCCGTCCGGTCCGGTGTCAGGGGACGATGACGGCGCGACCCTCGAGGGTGCCGTCGGCCATCTTCCGGTACGCGGTGACCGCGTCCTCGAGGTCGTAGGTGCTCGCCTTCGGCCGGACCAGGCCCCGGGCGCCGAGTTCCAGCACCTCGATCAGCTCCGGCCGGCTGCCCCAGTAGGTGGTCTGGATGCTCACCTCGTACGGCACCGAGAAGAACCCCACCGGCAGCGTGCCGCCGCCGATGCCGACGATCGTCAGGTCGCCCACGGTCCGGGCGGCGGCGGCGCCGAGCGCCAGCGTCGCGTCGGCGCCGACGCAGTCGACCACCACGTCGGCGCCCCGGCCGCCGGTGGCCTTCCGGATCTCCTGTGCGGTGGCCTCGCCGGAACGCAGGCTCAGGTCCGCGCCGCACTCCTCGGCGAGCCGCAGCGCCTCGTCGCGGGTGTCGACGGCGATCACCCGGGCGGCGGTCGTGGCCTTGAGGATCTGCACGCCCACGTGACCCAGGCCGCCCACGCCGATCACGACGGCCGTGCTGGTCGGCCCCAGCTTGGGCCAGGACCGGCGGATCGCGTGGTACGGCGTCAGGCCGGCGTCGGTCAGCGGCGCGGCGAGCACCGGGTCCAGCCCGGCCGGCAGGGGAACGACGTGCCGGGCGTCGGGCACCAGCAGGTAATCGGCCATGCCCCCGTCCAGGCCCAGGCCGCCGCCACCGCCGGGCACCGGCGCCCCGGCCGGGTTCTCGCAGTACGGGTCGACGCCCACCCGGCAACGCGCGCACGTCCCGCAGCCCCACGGCCCGTAGACCGCGACCGGCTGCCCGACCTCCAGCCCGGTCACGCCGTCGCCCAGGGTGTGCACCCAGCCGGCGTTCTCGTGCCCGAGCGTGAACGGCGGGTTCCACGGCACGGCGCCGGCCTCGAAGTCGTGCATCAGGTGCAGGTCGGAGTGGCAGGCACCGGCGGCGCCGATCTTGACCACCACCTGGCCGGGGCCGGGCGTCGGCTCGTCCACCTCGACCAGCTCGGGCTCCGACTTCCATCCGGGCAACCGCAGCGCGCGCATGGGTCCTCCTGTCGGTCCGGATTCCACATCCGTCGGGCCGCCTGCCCGTTCCGCGCCGGGCCAAACCGGTCGTGCCGTGGTGGCCCCGGTTCACCCGGTGCGGGTGAACCGGCCTCACCCCCGCCGCTGGGAGCCTGCCAGGGACAGGGAGGAGGCGGCGATGACGACGTCCGCGGCGGAGCTGATCGGCCGGCTGGAATCGGGACGCCACCCGGACCTGCCGGAGAACACGTCCGGCACCGTACGCCTCGACGCGCGCGAGGACGGCCGGACCGAGCACTGGTACCTCACGATCGCCGACCAGCGGATCCGGGTGCGGCAGTGCTCCGAGGACGCCGACCTGGTCCTGCGCGCCGACCGGGCGGTGTTCGACCGGCTCGCCACCGGCCAGTTGCACCCGGCCGCGGCGCTGGGCCGCAACGACCTGACCCTGCAGGGCGACATCCGGCTCTTCATGCTGCTGCGCCGGCTCTTCCCCGGCCCGGCCGGTGCCCGCCACCCCCGGGAGGTGGCGCCCACACCGTCGCCGTCCGTACCGCAGGGGAGGCACCGGTGAGGCAGGAGCGGGTGCGCGTGATGGTGGGCAACGCCTTCGCCATCAGTGACGCGCAAGGCGACATGGAGACCGACCTCACCGCGCCGGTCGGCCTGTTCTCCTGGGACACCCGCTTCCTCGCGCACTGGGTGCTGCGGGTGGACGGCGAGCGGCTGAACGCGCTCTCCCGCGACGACATGTCGTACTTCGAGACGCGCTTCTTCCTCGTTCCCGGCACGGCCAGCCACTACGTCGACGCCGACGTCTCGGTCATCCGGCACCGGTCGCTCAACGACAGCTTCAACGAGAAGCTCACGGTGCTCAACCACTCCGCCGAGGCCGCCGACCTGACGGTGCGGATGGAGATCGGCAGCGACTTCGCCGACGCCGCGGACGTCGGCGAGACCGGCGGGCCCCGCCACCGCCGGGTGCACGTCACCCCCGACACCCAGCTCCGCCAGTTGCGGTTGCGGTACCGGCGGGAGCGGTTCGACCGCGAGGCGACCGTGACCAGCACGGCGCCCGTCGACGTCGACGAGCACGGGATGACCTTCCGCATCCAGGTGCCGCCACACGGGCAGTGGGAGACCGACCTGCACGTCGGCATGACGGTTCGCGGCGAGGCCGGCCGGGACATGCGCGCCGACCTGGCGACCCACCGTCTCCACGTCACCCGGGACCAGCGCGAGGACCTCGCGAGGTGGCTGGAGCGTGCTCCCAAGCTGGTGGCCGAGAACGACGCGCTCCTGGCGTCGTACCGGCGGTGCCTGGTCGACCTGGCCTCGCTGCGGTACGAACCGCTGTCCTCGCTGCAGCGGGTGCCGGTCGGCGGGCTGCCCTGGGCGATGGGGCTCTACGGGCGCGACAGCCTGGTGACCTGCCTGCAGACGCTGCCGTACACGCCGGAGCTGTCCCCGGTGCTGCTGCGCCTGCTGGCCCTGCTCCAGGGTGGGCAGCTCGACGACACGCACGAGGAGGAGCCGGGCAAGATCCTCGCCGAGCTGCGGTACGGGGAGGCCGCCGCGTTCGGCGAGGAGCCGACCACCCTGTACTACGGCGCGGCGGACACCACGCCGCTGTTCGTGGTGCTGCTCGACGAGTACGAGCGCTGGTCCGGTGACGCGGACCTGGTGCGGGAACTGCGTCACCCGGCCCGGCGCGCCCTGGACTGGATCGACGAGTACGGCGACTCGCTCGGCGACGGGTACGTGCGCTACCAGCGCCGCAACCCCCGGCAGGGCGCGGTCAACCAGTGCTGGAAGGACTCGTCCGACGCGATCACCGACGGCGACGGGCGGCAACCGGGCTTCCCGCGGGCGACCTGCGAGGTGCAGGGCTACGCGTACGACGCGAAGGTGCGCGGCGCCCGCCTGGCCCGGGAGATCTGGGGCGACGCCGCGTACGCCGACCGGCTGGAGCGGGAGGCGGCCGAGTTGAAGCGCCGGTTCAACGACGACTTCTGGCTGCCGCACCGGGGGTACTACGCGCTGGCGCTCGGCCCGGACGGCGAGCCGGTCGACGCGCTCACCTCCAACATCGGCCACCTGCTGTGGAGCGGCATCGTCACCGACGAACGGGCCGGGTCGGTCGCCGGACACCTGGTCGGTCCGGACCTCTTCTCCGGCTGGGGTGTCCGTACCCTGGCGGCCGGCCAGCGGGTCTACAACCCGGTCGGTTCGCACCTGGGCGCGGTGTGGCCCTGGGACAACGCGGTGGTCGCCGCCGGCCTGCGTCGCTACCGGTGCGACGTCGAGGCCGCCCGGATCGCCGACGGGATGTTCGCCATGGCGGAGATCGTCGGTGGTTCGGTGCCCGAGGTCATCGCCGGTTATCCGCGGGCCCTGACGAAGTACCCGGTGAAGTTGCCGACCGCCGGATGCCCGCAGGCGTGGTCCTCCGGTGGGCTGCTGATGCTCCTCACCACCGTGCTGGGGATCGAGCCGTGCGGCGAGAACCTGTTGGTGAGCCCGGCGCTGCCGCCGGGTCTGGGGCGCATCGAGCTGCTGGACATCCCCGGCCGGTGGGGCCGCTCCGACGCCTACGGCCGGGACCGGGCCCAGGGCGTGCGCGCGCACCGGCCGCGCCTGCGCTGAGCCGACGCCGGCCTGACGGGTGGCCGGCGGCACCGGGACGGCTTCCCGGGGTGAGGCGTCGCGGTGGTTACCGACCGCCGCCCGGCGACGAGGTCCGGGACCCGGAGTCGCTCGGTGTCACGTGCCGTTTCGGCGTGTGGCCCGCTCGGACGGCCGGGCGCTCGGCTGGTTGCCGGGGTGGTCGCTCGCCTTCTGCTGCGGGTGGGAGTTGCCGGGTTCCGTGGCGAGCACCCGGTCGCAGTAGCCGGGCACCTGGTCGCGCCCGCCGGCCGCGTCGACGAGCCCCGCGAAGGCCGGGTTGTCCAGTGCCCGGCCGGGGTTGTCGGCGACCCCGGCCCGATAGGCCCGGCAGAGCTTGGCCGTCGACGCTTCGGGCGCCGGGCGGTCGGTCGCCTCCGCCGGCGGGGCGGATCGCGGGCCGGTGCCGGTGGGGGGGCCGGTGGCCGGGACGGCCGGTGCGGACGGGACGGCCGGCGGGCCCTGCGGACGCAACGGGTTGGGCAGGACACCGGTCGCGGCGAGAGCCACCCCACCGGAGCTGGCGACGAGCAGGCCCGCGAGGGCTGCGCGGGCCCCCAAGCCGGCCAGCGTGAACCCCCGCCGGCGGGCGACCGGCACGGCCAGGGGTGCGCCATGGCGGGCCATCCGGTACGCCCGCACCGCCGCCGCCTCCCCGGTCAGCTCGTCCGTGCCCGGATCGGCGCGGATCGCCGAGAGCAGGGACGCGAGCAGGTACGGCCCGTCCCGCGGGCCGGCGGCGGCGCCGTCGAGCAGCCGCTCGACGGTCTCGGAGTCCAACCGGTGTGCGTTCATCTCGTGTGTCTCAGCGCCGCCGGGCGGCACAGCGTCACACGGGCGGAGGATTCCCGGACGGCCGGCGGCGGGACGGGTGCCGCTCGGGGCCTCAGCCCATCGCCTTCGCGCCGTCGCTCGACTCGCACAGGATTACGGCGTAGCCGGGCCCCGACGGTTTCCCCCGGCCCGAGCGTCGGGTTCCTCCCTGCGGTTGCCGATTCGTCCGGTCCGCGCTCCACTAATTACATGGGTGTAATCAAGGTCGGTACGGCGTCGTGGGCGGACCAGATGCTGCTCCGCTCCGGCTGGTATCCGCGATCCGCCAACACCCCCGCCGCCCGGCTGGCCCACTACGCCGGCCGGTTCCCCCTGGTGGAGGTCGACACGTCCTACTACGCGGTGCCGGTGCCGGAGACCACGCACGGCTGGGCCGCCGCGACCCCGGACGGCTTCACCTTCGACGTCAAGGCGTTCCGCCTGTTCACCGGCCACCCGACACCGGTCGACTGCCTTCCCCGGGACCTGCGTCCGGCCGGGGGCGCGCACCGGGTCCGCCGCCGGGACCTGCCGCCCGGGGCGTACGACGAGTTGTGGGCCCGCTTCCGCGCGGCCCTGGAGCCGCTCGCGGCGGCCGACCGGCTCGGCGCCGTGCTGTTGCAGTTCCCGCCGTGGCTGGCCCGTGGCGACGCGGCCCGCCGTCGCATCGTCGAGCTGGCCGAGCGGTGCCGGCCGTGGCCGGTCGCCGTGGAACTGCGGCACGGCTCGTGGTTCGAGGACACCGACGCGCTGGACACCCTCGCGTTCCTCCGCCGCCACGACCTCGCGCACGTGGTGGTGGACATGCCGCAGGGCCATCCCTCGTCGGTGCCGCCGGTCCCGGTCACCACGGCCGACCTGGCCGTGGTCCGCTTCCACGGGCACAGCACCGGCTGGGAGAGCGGCGACAAGCAGGAGAAGTTCCGGTACGCCTACGGCGATCGGGAGCTGCGCCACTGGGCGGACCTGCTGGTCGAGCTGGCCGGGCAGAGCCCCGAGCTGCACGTGCTGTTCAACAACTGCTGCGGCGACCAGGCACAGCGTGACGCCGCCCGACTCGCCGACCTGCTCGGTGTCGAGCCGGCCCGACCGGCCGTCCCCGCCGGCTGACCGCGGTTTCCCGCTCCCGCGTCCGGGTACGGACGATCATGAGCCTCGACGACGGGAGGAACGGACCATGAGCGAGCAGCGGCAGGAGCACCAGATCGACGACGCCCCGGGCGTGCCGCAGGACGCCGCGGCGCGGAACACCCGGGAGGCGCAGGAGGCACACGGCGGCAGCATGGCTCCCGGGCTGGTCGACGACACCGGCCACCCGCTGGCGCCCGACCCCTCGGCGCCCGCCGACGAGGACACCGCCGGGGCCTGACCGCCGGCCGGTCCGGTGCCGCCGGGTCAGGAGCGGCGGCCACGCGTGCGAAGGGCGTCCTCGGCGCGCTGGTCGATGTCCGCGTCGTCCGGGAA
>JAEYGD010000073.1 GCA_023402505.1 Actinomycetes bacterium | reverse complement strand
GCCGCCCGGCCGGGCGGCACGGTGCGCGGCGAGGAGGGCGTCGATCTCGGCGACGACGGCGGCGCGGCGGCCGGTGGCGGCGGCGATCGCGAGGGTGAGGTAGAAGCGGGCGTTCAGCGCGCCGGCCGGCTCGGCCAGCAGCCCGGCGAGCCGTTGCCCGTCGGAGGTGTGCAGCAGCGTCAGCGGCGCGTCGGGGTGGTGCGCGACGCCCGTGACGTCCGCGTACCACCACTCACGTCGGATGTCGTCCCCGGCGAACGCCACCCGACGGTCGGTGACCACGGCCGCGCCGGCCGCCACGACCCGGACACCGCGCGGCAGGCGGCCGTCCAGCGGCGTCGCGGTCGCCCCGACGGTCAGGTCGGGCACCGGCAACCCCCGGATGTGCCGGCCCGGGACCTCCACCAGCCGTGCCGTCGGTACGACCCGGAAGACCAGTTCGCCGTCCTCGAAGCGCACCGGCAGGCTCTCCCGGGCGGGGTCGCAGCCGGGGAAGCCGGCCGCCTCGATCCGCAGCCGCAGGAGGTGCTCGTGGTGCCGGTCCCAGGCGTCGACCGCGTCGTCGTGCGCCCGGCGCCGCCGGTCGTCCTCCCGGCGTGCCCAGGCGACGCGCCAGCGGGCGGGGGTGGGGCCGTCGATGACCGCTGAGGTGGCTGTCACGCCTGGTTCAACCCGCCACCCAGGGAAAAGGAAACGTCACTAGCCGTTACTTCCGATAAGCCCTGAACGTTGTCTTTGTCCGCTCGGTCCGGCTGGTCGGTCCCGGTCCGCGTCCTCGATGCGGTGCACCGGGGCGACGACCAGGTCGTGCATCCGCCAGTCGAAGTCGCGGGCGAAGGCGCCCAGCTCCTCGAGCCGGTCGACCAGTCGATCGGTGCCCGGAACCGGCACGACGAGCAGCTCGCCGACGAAGACGTGCCCCTCCTCGCGCAGGCGCAGCCACGCGTCGGCGACCCAGTCGTGGTCGCGGACGGCGGTGAGCAGGTCGTCCTGCAGCGGATGCGGGCGGCTGCCGTCGACCACGCGGGGCCGGTTGTCCATCAGGTTGGCCACCGCGCTGCGCAGGGTCCGCGTACCGTCACGGACGATGTCCCCGCCGATCACCAGGGCGGCCACCGCGTCGGCCCACCACAGGCCGGCCCCGATCCCGAGTACGCCGAGGATCGCCGCCCCGGCGGTCAGCCAGTCGGCGCGGTTCATCTCCGCGTCCGCGTAGAGCACCTTGTCGTGTAGTTGCCGGGCGATGCGCTGCTTGACCCGGCCGAGCAGGATCGCCGGCACCATCGTGACGAACAGTGCCCCGATCATCGGCCAGCCCAGCCACACCTGGTGGCCGAGCACCTCGATCAGCCCGATGGGTGGGCGTTCCCGGGCGATCAGGCGGACGAGGGAGTCGTAGACGACGTACGCCCCGAGCCCGAGCAACGCGACCGAGCCGGTCAGGAAGGCGATGCTGACCGAGCGGTGGTAGCCGTACGGGAACCGGGCGTTGGGCTTGCGGTTGCGGAACCGGGCGGCGATCAGGAAGGCGGCCGGCGGGACCAGGCCCAGCATGTCCTCGATCCAGGCCGCCTTCATCGCCTGCGACTGACCGAGGGTGAGCGCCAGCAGCGCGATCGCCGCGACGAAGAAGGCGATCGTCAGCCACTCCAACCGCACCGCCCGCCGGTGCAGGTCGGCCTTGTCCGGTGGCAGCTCGAACCGGTCGTACACCCTCATGCCGCCGCCTCCTCCCGCTCGGCGGCGGCGAGCAGACCCTCGACCTCGCCGTGCGAGCGGGCCAGCAGGAAGCGCTCCACCTCGACCTGCCAGCCGTTCTCGCCCGGCGGCACCGCCCACACGTGGTCGTGGATGGCGAGTTCGTGCTCGGACTCCCGCAGCCCCAGTTCTGCCAGCCGCCACTCGCCGACGACCACCGGCAGCCCTTCCCGTCCGGTCACGTCCGGCACGGGCACCGGCACGGCGTCCTCGCCGCGCAGCGCCGCCACCTCGGCCGTGCCGGCGGGCACCGCGACCCGTACGCCGGCCAGGTCGGCCGGCACCGCCACCCCCTCGGGGGCGGCCACGACGGTCCGCATCGTCACGTACGGCCGGGTCAGCGCCGCCTCCTTCGTCCAGGGCGCCTTCGCGTCGAGCCCACCCACCACCAGGTCGAGGACGCGACCCTGCAAGGCCGCCATCAGCGCGGACTCGGAGCCCGGGTACCACTCCACCCGGGCGTCCAGGCTCTGCGCCAGGCGCTCGACCAGCCGGGCTTCCGCGCCACCCACCGCACCGTCGTCGGCGACACGGGTCCACGGCGGCGACTCGGTCACCCCCACCCGGAGTACGCCGCCCTGCACGTCGTCGAGCGTGC
Organism: Actinomycetes bacterium; assembly: GCA_023402505.1. Lineage (GTDB taxonomy): Bacteria > Actinomycetota > Actinomycetes > Mycobacteriales > Micromonosporaceae > Micromonospora. The sequence continues at coordinate 2,398 of JAEYGD010000073.1, read as the reverse complement.
TGCCGGTGTCGCGCGGCCACCGGCACCCCGTGACCAGTACGAGCACGACACCGACCAGCACCACCGCCCGGCGCATCCCGTCCTCCTCTCGGCCGTCGCGCCCCTCCTACCCCGGCGGACCTTCGTTCACCCGTGGCCCCGGCACTGTCACCCGAACGAGAAGCATGGACGTGCACCGATTGACAAAGTTTGGAATCCAAACTTAATCTCGCTTCGACCTGGCACGCGGTGCCCGGCCACCACCACGCACACCACCACGTCCCGGGAGGCACGTCATGACCGGCCTGCGCGGCACCCTACGAAGAACGAGATGGCGGCTGAGCCTGGCCGCGACGGCGGTCGCCACGCTGCTGGCGGGTTCGGCCCTGGCGCTCGCCGGCACCGCGCACGCCGCGGCCGGCTGCCGGGTGGACTACTCGGCGCCGTCGCAGTGGCCGGGTGGCTTCACGGCCAACGTCACCGTCACCAACCTCGGTGACCCGATCGACGGCTGGAGCCTGACCTGGAGGTTCCCGTCCGGGCAGCGGGTGACCCAGGCGTGGAACGCCACCGTCACCACCACCGGTGACCAGGTCACCGCCAGCAACGTCGGCTACAACGCCAGCCTGCCCACGAACGGCTCGGCGTCGTTCGGCTTCAACGGCTCCTGGTCCGGCACCAACACCGCGCCCACCAGCTTCGCGCTCAACGGCATCGTCTGCACCGGGTCCGTCGGTGGCACCACGCCGCCGCCGAGCACCCCGCCGCCCAGCTCGCCGCCGCCGACGTCACCGCCGCCCACCTCGCCGCCGCCGGCCACCGACGCGATGGCCGCCGTCGCCGCGATGCAGCCCGGCTGGAACCTGGGCAACACCCTCGACTCCACCGGCGCCGACGAGACCTCGTGGGGCAACCCCCGGGTGACCGAAGCCCTGCTGGAGAACGTCAAGGCGCAGGGCTTCAAGAGCATCCGCATCCCGGTCACCTGGTCGGCCCACCTGGGTGCCGCTCCGACCTACCCGATCGAGGCCGCGTACCTGAACCGGGTGAAGGAGGTCGTCGACTGGGCCCTCGCCGACGGCTTCTACGTGATGATCAACATCCATCACGACTCGTGGCAGTGGATCAACACCATGCCCAGCGACCGCACGAACGTGCTGAACCGCTACAACGCGATCTGGACCCAGCTGGCCAGTACGTTCCGCAGTTCCTCGCCGAAGCTCGTGTTCGAGAGCGTCAACGAGCCGCAGTTCACCGGCAGCTCCGGGGACGCCCAGAACGCCAGCCTGCTGAACGAGCTCAACACGTCCTTCCACCGGATCGTGCGACAGTCCGGCGGCAACAACGCCACCCGGCTGCTGGTGCTGCCCACCCTGCACACCTCGTCGGAGCAGGCCCGGATCGACGAGCTGCTGACGACCTTCAACGCCCTGAACGACCGGAACCTGATCGCGACCGTGCACTTCTACGGCTACTGGCCGTTCAGCGTGAACGTCGCCGGCGGCACCCGGTTCGACGCCACCGTGCAGAAGGACCTGACCGACTCCTTCGACCGGGTCCACAACGCGTTCGTGAGCCGGGGCATCCCGGTCATCATCGGCGAGTACGGTCTGCTCGGCTTCGACCGGCACACCGGCACCGTCGAGCAGGGCGAGAAGCTGAAGTTCTTCGAGTTCCTCGGCTACTACGCCCGGACCCGCCAGCTGACCACGATGCTCTGGGACAACGGGCAGCACTTCAATCGCACCACCTTCCAGTGGCGGGACCCGGAGCTGTTCGCGCAGATCCGGTCGAGCTGGACCACCCGCTCCGGCACCGCGTCGTCCGACCTGCTGTTCAACGCGAGGGCCACGGCGATCACGAGCAAGTCGCTCACGCTGAACCTGAACGGCACCTCGTTCGTCGGCGTCCGGCAGGGCAACACCGACCTGGTACGCGGCACCGACTACACGGTCTCCGGCGACCAGCTGACGTTCACGGCCGCCGCGCTCACCCGGCTGACCGGCAACCGGGCGTACGGGGTGAACGCCACGCTGCACGTGCGGTTCTCGGCCGGCGTGCCCTGGCGGGTCAACGTGCTCACCTACGACCGGCCGGTGCTGTCGAACGCCTCCGGGACGACCGGCTCGTTCGCCATCCCCACCCAGTTCCGCGGCGACCAGCTCGCCACCATGGAGGCGAAGTACGCCGACGGCAGCAACGCCGGCCCGCACAACTGGACCTCGTACAAGGAGTTCGACGTGACCTTCGCGCCGGACTACGGCGCCGGGACGATAAGCCTGACGTCGGACTTCTTCGCCGAGGTCAACGACAACAGCCCGGTCACCCTGACGTTCCACTTCTGGAGCGGTGAGCGGGTGACCTACCGGGTCACGAAGAGCGGGAGCAACGTCACCGGCGTGGGGCGCGGCCGCCCGGC
>JAEYGD010000021.1 GCA_023402505.1 Actinomycetes bacterium | reverse complement strand
CGGGCGGACCGGGCCGAGGTGGCCCGCGACGCCGCGCGCCGCGACGCCAGCGCGGCCCAGGCACTGCGCGAGCAGGCCGAACGGGACCGCGACACCGTGCGCGCGGAGGTGCAGACGGTACGCGCCGAACTCGACCGCCAGCGCCGGCTGCTCGCCGAGGTCGGCGCCGAGCGGGATGCCGCTCGCGCCGATACCGAACAGGCGGTCCGCGCGGTCGCGGAGGCGTCGGAACGCGCCGACGGCCTGCGTGCCGAGCTCGATCGGATGCGCTCCGAGCGGGACCTGTTGCTGGCTCAGGTGGGTCGGCTGCGCGAGGAGGGCGACCAGGTCCGGACCGCCCTTGCCGAGTCCCGCGAGCTGGTGCAGGCGGCCCGCCGAGCCCAGGCCGAGGCGGCTCTGCGCGCGCAGGCGGATCTCAGCGCGCTGGTCCACGAGCGGGACGGACTGCTGCGGGAGGCGGCCGCCGCCAAGGGCGCTGTCGAACGGGCCGAGGGACGGCTCGACGAGGTGTCGTCCCGGCTCCGCGCCGCCGAACGGGACCGGGACCTGGCCCACGAGCGGGTGGCGCACCTGGCCGCCCAGGTCGGTGAGCTGGCCGCCGCGTTGGCGGCGTCGGGCCCGCGCGCCGAGACGACGCCGGCGCCCCGCGTCGGGACTCCGGCAGGGCCCTGAGTCACGGATCAGCGCGACGGGCGGGCGTCGGCCGGGCCGGGGTGGGCGGGAAACAGCTTCAGCAGGACCGGCTCGGACAGGTAGCCCAACGCGAGCGCGCACACGCTCGTCGTGAGCAGTTGGGCGGCGAGCGCGAGTGTCTCGTCCTGGTCGCGCAGCAGGGCACCGATACCGGCGCCCGCGCCGACGGCGAGGATGCCGGCCACGGCGGTGTACAGGGCGGTGCGGACCCGTTGCCGGGTGTCGTGTCCTGGCTCGCGGCGAGCGTCCTGTGCGACGTCCGCCCGGCTCAGCGGCAGGTCTCTGGGTCGCATCAGTCTCCCTCCGCGAATGCGTTCACGGGAGCCGCTCGCCTCGTTGCGTCGTGGCCTTCTCGTCCGTTGCCTCAACTGACCGTACCGGCTGCCTGGGCGGAGAGTAGTCGGATATTTGACTTGACCAAAACGTTTCCACCGAAAGTCTCCCATATCCGCCGCCGGCGCCGCTGCCGAGCGCTGGCTCCGCCCCTTACTCATATCTACACTTCCTGATGCCTTGGCGGATCAATCGCGGCCGGGATCGTGCCAATTCCGCAATGTCGCGGACGTCCCGGACGGTTCCGGGTCGGTACGGCGCGACGGCGGTGGTCCGCAGCCCGCGAGGAGGTACCAGTGCCCGAGGTGGAACCAGCGGCCCGCAGTGCGTGGCGCAAGAGCACCCGCAGCGGGGCGACCGGCGCCTGCGTCGAGGTGGCCGTCCTGCCGGCGGTCGTCCTCGTGCGGGATTCCAAGGACGCGGACGGGCCCCGGCTGCGGCTCCAGCGTCCGGCGTTCTCGGCCTTCGTCGCCGATGTCGCCACCGGGCGGCTGCCCCGCTGACCCTGCCGGGCGCGGGGTCGGCGGTGTTCGCTACCGCGGACCACGTCAGCCGGCGGGCGGGCCGGACGGGTCGTCGCCGGCCGTGGCTCGCGGAGCCGCCGCGGTGCGCAGGGTCAGGAAGCCGAACACCGTGGAGACCACCGCGCCGACGCTGGCCACGATCCAGCTGACCCGCTCCACCCAGTCCCATGGCTTGTCGGCGGGCTGGTTGGCGAGCCCCTGCCACGTGTCGGTCGCGGCGCCGAGCGCGGTGACCAGGGCCAGGACCACGATCGACAGGGCCACCAGTGCCGCCCGCCCCCAGCCCCTGCGCGCGCTCGTCCGGGCCCGTCGGCGTAGCCGGGCGCCGACCACCACCAGCGCCGCGGCGAGCAGCAGGAGCAGCCACCGTCGCGGGTTGGTTCCCAGGTAGCCGACGATGACGCCGATGACGAGCAACACCCCGCCGATCGTGCCGACGACCAGGGTGACCACCTGCAGGACCCGCTGCCAGTCGCCGTCGGTCTCCCGTACGAGTTCGACGAACGACTCCATGAAGGTCGGCTGTCGGGACGCGGGGTCCTTCTCGTCCGACGGACGCTCCGAGATCGCCACAACACCCCCTCCAACGTGTGTTCGGACGACGACATGGGTGCGATCCCCCCGCAGGGCGTCGGCTGGTGCGCCGGCCGCCGGCCGGCTCCCGGGTACGGCGGGTCAGACTCACACCGGCGCCGGCTCGGGCGAGCCTGACGCTTCCTGGCGGATCTGCGTGACGAGCCGGTCGACCACGTCGTCGAGGCGGGCGGGTGCCGTGGCGACCTTGGCGAGGGCGAGGAACGCCTCCTGATACTTCGTCGTCTCCTCGACGTCCTCCCGGAACAGGATGTCGCCGCGGGCGTTCTCGATGTAGAGCAGCGGGTCGTCGGCCGGATCCGGGAACTCCAGGATCAGGGACGGGCCCTTCATGCCGGCGTGCGCGCCGACGGTGAAGGGCAGGATCTGGATGGTGACGTTCGGGTTGCGGCCCAGCTCCTTCAGGTGCTCCAACTGCCGGATCATCACGGCGGCGCCGCCGACGTGCCGGCGTACGGCCGCCTCGTCCATGATGAAGTGCATCTGCGGCCCGCCGTCCTGCAGCAGCGCCTCCTGACGGTCGAGCCGCAGCTGCACCCGCTTGTCGATGACCTCGACCGAGTCCTCGTCCGACGACAGGGCCGCGATCACCGTTCGGGCGTACTCCTCGGTCTGCAGCAGACCGGGGATCAGGACCGTCTCGTAGTGGGCGATGTGACTGGCGGCGCTCTCGTAGTTGAGGTAGGTCAGGAACTGCCCCGAGACCAGATCCCTGAACTCGGTCTTGCTCTGCTCCTTGCGGGCCCCACGGGCGAGGGTGATCAGCTGCTCGACCTGCTGGCGGTCGGCGACCTTGTAGAGGTCGAGCAACGCCATGAGGTCGGTCACGGAGATGCTGTTCTTGCCGTTCTCGATGCGCAGCAGCTTCGACGGCGACCAGTACAGCCGCTCGGCCGCCTCCGCCTGGGTGAGGTCGGCCTGCCGTCGCGCTTCCCGAAGCGCCATGCGGAGCCGCCGTCGCTGTACCGCCGGGGATTGGTCAGCCATGTCGACCGCCCTTCGACCACAGTGAGTAGTAAATGAAGCAATCTGCTACCTAGCACAGTAGCTCGTGGCATAGACGGTCGCCTTCGGACGGATCCGCGGTGACCCATGTGGAGCGTCACACGTTTTCTGGGTTTAGCGACGCCGACGTGGGGGTACAGCCCGCCGTCTCCGACCCGGGACGGACTGTGCCGTGACGCTATCCGGGTGCTGCCTGCCACCCGGCAGAGCGCCGCGTGGCATCCTCGGTGACGCTACGCGCACCCCACGTCGCCGGTCCCGGGAGCGGCGGGTGCCGTCGTGGACGGCGGACGGTACGGCGCCGCAGGAGCCGAGCGACCCGCACCATGAGCGCTGGCGGCCGGGGAGGACGATGGCGGGATGGGAAAGACGTACGAACGCATCGACGGGCGGCTGCGGACCTTCATCGAGGACCAGCCGATGTTCTTCACCGCGACCGCCCCACTGGCCGCCGACGGCACGATCAACCTGTCCCCGAAAGGTCTGCGCGGGTCGTGGGCGGTCCTCGACGAGCACACCGTGGCGTACCTGGACTTCGCCGGCAGCAACGCCGAGACCGTCGCGCACCTGCGGGAGAACGGCCGGATCACGCTCATGTGGTGCGCGTTCACCGGTCCGCCGAACATCGTGCGGGTGCACGGCCGGGGCGAGCCGGTGTTCCGCGACGACCCGCGCTGGCCGGAACTGGCCGGCCACTTCCCGGACCTCGACACCAGCGTCCACGGGCTGCGGGCGATCGTGGTGGTGCGGGCCGAACTGATCCGCGACACCTGCGGCTACGCCGTGCCGTTCATGACCTACGACGGTGACCGTGACCTGCACGCGCGGCGGTTCGCGCGGGAGGACGACGCGTCGCTGGACGCCTACTTCACCGGCAAGCCGCACGTCGCGACCAGCATCGACGGTCTGCCGGGCCTGCCGCTGCCACTGCCGCCGACCCCGGCCTGACGCCGCCTGCGGTCAGTGGATGCCGGCCATCAGGGCGCGGACGTGCCGGGTGAACATGACCGCGCCCAGACCCAACGCCACCGACGCCGCCCCGAAGGTGAGGAAGTAGGTGGGCTCGGCCCACGTGTCGGCCAGCCGGGCGACCTGCCCGCCGATCGCGTCACCGACGGCGGTGGCGAGGAACCACAGGCCCATCATCTGGCTGGCGTACTTGACCGGGGCGAGCCTGGTGGTGGCGGACAGTCCGACCGGGCTCAGTGACAACTCACCGGCGACCTGCAGCGCGTACACGGCGACCAGCCACCACGGTGACACCAGGTCGCCGCCGACGGCGGCCCGCGCGGCGGCGGCCATCAGCACGAACGACAGGCCGTTGAGCACCAGGCCGACGGCGAACTTCGCCGGGGTGGACACCCGGTGGCCCAGCCGCACCCACAGCAGCGCGGCAAGCGGCGCGCCGACGATGATGAGGATCGGGTTGACCGACTGCAGCCACGAGGCGGGGAAGGTGAACCCGCCGACGGTGCGGTCGGTGTTGTCGGCGGCGAAGACGTTCAGCACCGAGCCGGCCTGGTCGTAGATGAGCCAGAACGCGGCGGCGAACACGAACAGCCACACGTACGCCTTCATCCGGCTGCGTTCGGTCGGGCTGAGCTCCCGGTCGAGCATGATCCGCGCGAAGTAGCCGATGGTGACGAGCACGGTGACGGCGGTGAGCAGGTTAACGACGGTGTCGACGGTGAACAGCCCGGCCACGGCGAGCGCGGCCACCGCCAGCGCCCCGACGACGGCGGCCACCCCGACGCGGGTCAACGCGCGGCGACGGTCCGCGCCGAGCAGCGGGTCGGCGGCGCGGGCGCCGGCGTCGCCGAGGTTGCGCCGGCCCAGCACGTACTGGACGACGCCGAGGGTCATGCCGACCGCGGCGGCGCCGAACCCCAGATGCCAGTTGATCTTCTCGCCGAGGAAACCGCAGACCAGCGGGGCGATGAACGCCCCCAGGTTGATGCCCATGTAGAAGATGGCGAAGCCGGCGTCGCGGCGGGGCGAGTCCCGGTCGTACAGGTCGCCGACCATGGTGGAGATGTTGGGTTTGAGCAGGCCGGTGCCGACCACGATGAGGGCCATGCCGGCGAACACGCTCCACCGCGTCGGTACCGCCATCACGTAGTGCCCGGCGGCGATGACGACGCCTCCGGCCAGGACGCTGCGGCGCGCGCCGATCAGCCGGTCGGCGACCCAACCCCCGGGCAGCGCCATCAGGTACACCATCGCGTTGTAGGTGCCGTAGACGGCGTTGGCGGTGGACTCCCCCAGCCCCTGCCCGTCCTCGGCCAGCGACGCGGTCAGGTACAGCACCAGGATCGCCCGCATGCCGTAGAAGCTGAACCGCTCCCACATCTCGGTGAGGAACAGGGTGGCCAGCGCCGGCGGGTGACCGAAGAACGTGCGGCCCGACGGCGGCCGGGCGGCGGCCGGCGCGTCACTGGCCATGGCGAACCTCCGCTGTCGGTAGGGCGCTAACATCCCCGTTGACAGCGGAAACACTCCACCCTTCGGGCCCGGCCGGGGACGACCCCGCCGGGCGGTCGTCATGGCCGGCTACCCTTGTTGCGGCCCGCCCGGCCGCGCCGGGCGGGAATGGCCCGGCGGGCACCAACCGTTACACCGTACAGACCTGCACCACGAACGAGGGGAAAGACGATCATGGGCGAGCGCATGCTGCGCGGAAGCCGTCTGGGGGCGGTCAGCTACGAATCCGACCGCAACACCGAGCTCGCGCCGCGTCAGACCCGCGAGTACCTGTGCGCCAAGGGCCACCAGTTCGAGGTGCCGTTCGCGGTCGACGCCGAGGTCCCGGTGACCTGGGAGTGCAAGTTCGACGGCAGTGTCGCCCGCCTGGTCGACGGCAGCGAGCCCGAGCAGAAGAAGGCCAAGCCGCCGCGTACCCACTGGGACATGCTGCTGGAGCGGCGCTCGATCGCCGAGCTGGAGGACATCCTCGCCGAGCGGCTGCAGGAGGTCCGCACCCGCCGCGGCCGCGCCTGACGCCACCGACGTGAAACGCCCCCGGGACAACACCCGGGGGCGTTTTCGTGCCGTCCGCGCGGTCAGCCCTGCCGGGGCTCGACGATCTCGCCCTCGATGGCCCGGCCGTCGTCGACGACGGTCGGTTCGGCAGGCGCCGGCTGCGGCGCACCCCGCCGCACCCGCACCCGCCGCGGCCCGAACAGGTCACCGGCGACCATCGACGACACCCGCCGCTCGGCGGCCCGCCGCACCCCGGAACGGGCCAGACCCCGCACCGGCGGCACCAGCAACACCAGCCCCAGCGCGCCGCTGAGCAGGCCCGGGGTGGCCAGCAACAGCGCACCGAGAAGCCCCACCAGGCCATCGGTGACCTGCGGGCCCGGCGGCTGCCCGGCCTCCGCGGCGGCCCGGAAGCCCCGCCAGGCCCGCATCCCCTCACGGCGCAACAGCACCATGCCCAGCAGCGACGCCGCGAACACCGCCAGCAACGCCACACCGAACCCGGCGGCCCGCCCGACGGCCACGAACACCGCCAGCTCCGCCACCACCGCCAGCAGCAGAGCCAACGGTACGAACCTCAGTCCTCGGCGCATCCTCACCTCACCCACCCGGTCGCGGCGCCCGGAATGCCCGTTCCACCGCCTGGGCCGCGGCTCGCCAGGCAATCATTCCCGCCCGTCCAGCATGACACGCCCCCGCCGCCGGCCCGCCCCACGCGTACCGGCCTACGGCCAGCGGACCTGCCCGGTCGGCGTGCCGTGCAGGCCCCGTCGCACCGCGGTACGCCGGTCGGCGACCGCCCACCCGGTGATCCGCCACAGCGCCTCCGCGACGATCATCGGGCTCATCTTGCTGCTGCCCCGTTCCCGCTCGGCGAACGTGATCGGCACCTCCACGATCCGCACCCCCGCCCGGTGCGCCAGACGCGACAGCTCCACCTGGAACGAGTACCCCTGCGAGCACACCGACTCCAGGTCGAGGGCGTCCAGGGCGCTGAGCCGGTACACCCGGTAGCCGCCGGTGGCGTCGGACACCGGCACACCCAGGGCCAGCCGCGCGTACAGGTTGCCGCACCGCGACAGCAGCAGCCGCCGCAATGGCCAGTTCAGCACCCGAGCCCCCCGCGTCCACCGGGACCCGATGACCACGTCGGCGTCGCGGGCGGCGGCCAGCAGCGCCGGCAGGTCCTCGGGGGCGTGCGAGCCGTCGGCGTCCATCTCCACCACGGCGTCGAAGCCGCGCTCCCGGGCCCACGCGAACCCGGCCAGGTACGCGGCACCCAGACCCTGCTTGCCTTCGCGGTGCAGCACGTGCACCCGCCCGTCGCCGTCGGCGAGGGCGTCGGCGAGCGCACCGGTGCCGTCGGGGCTGTTGTCGTCGGCGACGAGCACGTGCACCGCCGGCGCGGCCCGGCGTACCCGGTCCACGATCTGGGTCAGGTTGTCGGCCTCGTTGTAGGTCGGGATCACCACGAGCACCCGTCCCACCCCGGGGTGACCGGTCTCGTCGCCCACCTCGTCTCCCCCTCCGCCGGCGTACCGGCCGTCACCGGGCCCGCGCGGGCCGCCGGTCAGACGGCCGTGGTGGCCGTCCGTGGGGCCGCCGCGCGGTCCCGCGGGCGCCGCGGCGCGGCGACCACGAGCGCCGCCACCGCCAGGACGGTCAGCGCCACCTCCGGCCACAGCCCGACCCGGGTGGCGAGCGTGCGCCCGTCGGCGAGGTCCAGCTGCCGCACCACGACCGCGCGGGTGTTGAACCCGGTGGCGTCGCTTACCCGCCCGTGCGGGGAGACGAACCCGGATACACCGACCGTGGAGGCCATCAGCGCCGGCCGGCCGTGCTCGACCGCCCGCAGCCGCACCATGGCCAACTGCTGGCGTGCCTCGGCCACGTCGAAGGTGGCGTTGTTGGTCTGCACCACCAGCAGCTGCGCGCCGCCGGTGACGGTGTCGCGGACCACCTCGTCGTAGGCGACCTCGAAGCAGATGACATCGCCCAGCACAGCCGGGCCGGCGCGCAGCACCCCCGGGGTCGTGCCGGGCACGAAGTCGGCCCGCACCCGGTCGACCTGTTTGCTGACCATGCGCGCCACGTCCCGAAGCGGCACGTACTCGGCGAACGGCACCGGATGCCGCTTCGTGTACAGCTGGTCCAGGTCGGGGCCACTTCCCGGCCGCCACAGCAGCCCCGCGTTGCGCACCTGCCCCGGGCCGGGGCCGCGCAGCACCGCCCCGACGAGGATCGGCGCGCCGATCGCGTCGGCGGCGCTCTGGATGCGCCCGCCGGCGGCGGCGTCGCGCAGCGGGTCGATGTCGCTGGAGTTCTCCGGCCACACCACCACATCGGGTCGGGGCCGGGCACCGGCGGCGACCTGCGCGGCCAGCTCGACGGTGGCGTCGACGTGGTTGTTGAGCACGGCCTGCCGCTGGGCGTTGAAGTCCAGCCCGAGGCGCGGCACGTTGCCCTGCACGATCGCCACGGTCACCGCGTCCCCGCCCCCGGCCGGGCCCACCGGCACGAGCAGCCCGACGGCCGGCACGGCCAGCGCGGCGGCGCTCAGCCCCGCCACCGGCGCCCACCCGCCGCCACGGCGACGCGCCTCGTAGCCGCCCCAGGCGGCGGCCACCAGGAACCCGCCGGTCACCGCGACCGCGAAGGTCACCAGCGGAGCCCCGCCCGCCGCGGCCAGCCGCAGCAGCGGCGAGTCGTCCTGGCTGAACGCCAGCCGCCCCCACGGGAACCCACCGAACGGGGTGCGGTCCCGCAGCGCCTCCTGCGCCACCCACAGCACCCCGGTCAGCGCGGGCCACGCCCAGCGGGCCCGGTCGGCCAGGGGCGACACCCAGGCGGTGGCGGCACCGAGCAGCGCCAGGTAGCCGGCCTGCAGCAGCGACAGCAGCACCCACGGCAGGTAGCCGGTGTGCAGGTTGGTCCAGCTCAGCATCGGGGCGAACAGCGCCACCCCGGCGAGGAACCCCAGGCCGGCGCCGGCGCGCAGCCGCCGCCGGTGCGCCGCCGCGGCCAACAGGGCCACCCCGACCGGGGCCAGCGGCCACACCCCGTACGGCGGGAACGCGACCAGCATCGCCGCGCCCCCGGCGAGCGCCGCCACCACGGCGACCGGCAGCGGCAGCGGACGCGGCCGGGCCGGCGCCGGGCTGCTGCTGTCCACGGTCGTCACCGCCACCTCACCCTCGATCACGAGGGTGAAGGCTACCCGCCCGCGCCCGCGTCGCCCCGTCCGCCGACCCCCGGGCGGGGGTGGCAGCTCGGAAGACCAGCGCCGGCGGACGACCGGCGGGAAAAGGGGACGGACGCGTCCACACGAACGAAAATCGGGGCGCGGCTGACGCCGCGCCCCGATGCTCCCAGGCCCTTCCCGGCCGGTGGGGCGAGGATGCGGCGCGCCGACCTTCGGACCGACCCGACGCTGGGCTGGCTGCCCCCGCCTGGCCGTTGTCTACTGGCCGTGCCCCTCACCCTGCCCGACACCGGTAACCGCGGCCGGTTCGCGCCGCCCCGCCGACCCCCGCCCGCTGGACCTGGCCGCCGCGACCACACGTTCGAGTCGCTCGGCCAGCGGACGAAGGGACGAAGCGAACAACAGCCGCTTCCCGTAGTAGGACTCAAAGACGGTACGTGCTCCCCCCGGGGCGCTGTCAACCCACCCCCGACGAGTCGCACCGCCCACATCGGCGTGTCGCCTCGGCGAGTCCCGGTCCGGTGGCGTTCGGTGGCGATCCACCCCGCCCGGCCCGCCTCGCGTCACGGTTCCCGGTCACCGCCGGCAGCCACCCGCAACGCCAGACCACGCGCCGCCCGCGGATGCTCGGCCGCCAGAAGCCCGACCGCGGCCAGCACGTAGTCGACGTCGACGACCGGCCGGGCGGCACGCGGCAGCGGCCACCCGCCGGCGTGATCGGCGAGCACCGTGCCCAGCACCGCCGCGGCGTCCCCGGACGCGGCGTGCCGCAGCACCCCACCGGAACCGACGAGCAGCTTGACGTCGCGCAGGTCCCGGCCGGCCCGTTCACCCGTGGCCGCGCCGCGGGCGTGCCGGCGCAACGCCACCGTCGCCGCCAGGGCCGCGATCCGCGCGTCAACCGCCCGCCCCGCCGCGTCACCGGGCAACCAACCCGGGTCGGCGGCGCGCGCCCGCCCCGCCGCCGCCAGGTCCTCCACGTCACCCGGGTCCAGCAGCCGCTCCTCGACGGCCGCCCGCACCACCCCCGGCGCGCTCCACCGCATACCCAGGTCCCCCTCGACGGTACGGGCCCGCCACAGGCTGCCGGCGACCTCCCGGCCCGGCCCGGTCTCCCGCTCGTCGGGCGTCAACACCGAGTACACGTCGGTGGTCGCGCCACCCACATCGACCACCGCCAGGTCCCCGCCGACAGCGTCGGCCAGCACCTCCACACCGGTCAACACCGCGTCCGGGGTGGCCGCCCGCACCAGCCGCCCGAACCGCGGGCCCCGCGACAGCCGCTTACCGCCGATGACGTGCCGCAGGAACACCTCCCGGATCGCCGCCCGCGCCGAACCCGGCGCCAACACCCCGATGCGGGGCAGCACGTTGTCGGCCACACTCACCGGCACCCCCGCCGACGCGAGCAGCCCGTGCAGGTCCGCACGGACCTCGACGTTGCCCGCCAGGACCACCGGCACCCGCCAGCGGGCCCTCGCCAGCCGCGTCGCGTTGTGCGTCAACGTCTCGGCGTCCCCGCCGTCGGTGCCGCCGACCAGCAGCACCACGTCGGGACGCGCCGCCCGCAACGCCGCCAGGTCCGCCGCGCCCAACCGGCCGGCCGCGACGTGCACCACGTTCGCCCCCGCCGACAACCCCACCCGCCGGCCGGCCTGCGCCGTCACCAGCTGCTCGTAGCCGACCACCGCCAACCGCAGCCCACCACCGGCCGACGAGCACACGTACCACGGCACGTCCCGCACCGGCAGACCGGCCGTCGCCGCCGCGACCGCCGCGTCCAGGCCGCGCAACACGTCACTGCCCACCGTGGTCGGTGCGGCCGCCGCCGCGACCAGACCGGCGCCGTCGAGGTCGACCACCGCCACCTTCGTGTACGTGGAACCGACGTCCGCGCAGACCGCGACGTTCACGCCGCCGGCGGCACGACCACCGTGCCGGTCGCGGTCACCGCCACGATCGGCGGATCACACACCTCGGCGGCGGACTCGCCCTTGTCGGGGCGGCCCCGGCACACCACGCGCACCGCGAAGTCGATGGTGCGGCTGCGGGTGCCCACCCGGGTCACCGTGGCGGTCACCTCCAGCACGTCCCCGGCCTTCATCGGCGCCTTGAACTGCACGTCCGAATACGACGCGAACAGGCCCTCGTCGCCGTCGGTGCGGATGCACACCTCCGTCGCGACGTCCCCGAACAGACCCAACGCGTACGCCCCGTCGACCAGGTTCCCCGCGTAGTGGGCGTGCGAGTAGGGCACGTACCGCCGGTGCGTCACCGTCACCCCGAGCCGAGGGTCGCTCATACCGTCGCCTTCCTGTTCTCGATCAACGCGTACACCAGGTACGACGCCACCTCACCCGGGGTGGTGCCCCGCCCGAAGATCCGGTCCACGCCCAACTCGCCGGCCATCGTCTCGTCGAACCGCGGCCCACCCACGATCAGCAGCGGCCGCCGCCCCGCCGGCATCGCCTCCCGGAACGCCGCCGACATCTCCCGCGTGTTGTGCAGATGCGCATCCCGCTGCGTGACCACCTGCGACACCAGCACCGCGTCGGCCCGCTCCACCCGGGCCGCCTCCACCAGCTCCGGCACACTCACCTGCGCACCCAGGTTGGTGACCTTCAACTCGCGGTAGTACTCCAGGCCCTTCTCCCCCGCGATGCCCTTGACGTTGAGGATCGCGTCGATGCCCACGGTGTGCGCGTCCGTACCGATGCACGCGCCCACCACCGACAGCTTCCGCCGCAGCTTCCGCTTGACGACCGCGTTGACCTCCTTCGCCGACAGCAACGGAAAGTCCCGCTCCACCACCTGCACCGCCGACAGGTCCACCAGATGGTTCACCCGCCCGTACACCACGAAGAACGTGAACCCGTCACCGATCGGCTTGGCGTGCACCAGCATCGCCGGGTCCAGACCCATCTTCTGCGCCAACTGCACCGCCGCACCCTCGGCCCGCTTGTCGTGCGGCACCGGCAACGTGAACGACACCTGCACCATGCCGTCACCGGTCGTGTCCCCGTACGGCCGGACGATCGTCTTCTCCGTCATGACCGGACCCCCTCGGGCCGCGCCTGCGGAACCCGCCCGCCCACTGCCGGCTGTTCCAGGATCTCCGTCGCCGGGTTGTAGTAGTCGGCCTCGTGCCGCGCCACCCCCGACAGGCCCTTGCCCCGGTCCGCCGGCCGCTTCATGATCCCGAACGTGCCCTCGGCGATCGCCGTCAACAACGACTGCTCCCCGATCCGCTCCAGCAGCTCCACCGCCTCGGCCAGCACCCGGTTCGCGCGCTGCTGGACGAACCCGCCCGGCGCCGGCACGAAGTCCTCGTGCAACCCGCCCGCCGCGCCCAGCACGTACCGCACGTTCTGCAGCGCGATGTCCCGATCCGACAACCACGGCGTCACCACCGCCTCGGTCATCATCCCGACCAGCAGGATCCCCTGCCCCGTCATGGCACCCACCAGGTTGAAGAACCCGTCGAGCAGGTTCCCCCGGAACACGTCACCGGTCATGTGCTTCGTCGGCGGCATCCACTTCAACGGCGCGTCCGGGAACAACTCCCGCGCCAACAACGCGTGCGCCAACTCCAACCGCAACGACTCCGGCACATCCGGGTTGATCTCGAACGCGTGCCCCAACCCCAACTGCCAGTCCGCCAACCCCGCCTCGTGCGCGAAATACTCGTTGAGCAGCTGCGACACCGTCACCGTGTGCGCCTCGTCCACCGCGTCCGCGGTGGTCAGGTAGTTGTCCTCACCGGTGTTGATGATGATCCCCGCCCGCGCGTGCACCTGCCGCGAGAACCGCTGGTCCACGAACGTCCGGATCGGATTGATGTCCCGGAACAGGATCCCGTACATCGAGTCGTTGAGCATCATGTCCAACCGCTCGAGACCCGCGAGAGTCGCCATCTCCGGCATGCACAGCCCCGACGCGTAATTCGTCAACCGCACATACCGGCCCAACTCCCGCGACGACTCATCCAACGCCGCCCGCATCAACCGGAAGTTCTCCTGCGTCGCGTACGTGCCCGCGAAACCCTCCCGCGTCGCACCCTCCGGCACGTAGTCCAACAACGACTGACCCGTCGACCGGATCACCGCGATCACGTCCGCCCCCGCCCGCGCCGCCGCCTGCGCCTGCGGAATGTCCTCGTAGATGTCCCCCGTCGCCACGATCAGGTAGATCCACGGCCGCCGCGCCGGATCCCCGTACCGCCTGACCAGCCGCTCCCGCTCGACACGCCGCCGATCCACCTGCCGGACCCCCGCCGCCACCGCCTTGCGGGCGGCCCGCCGCGCCGCCGTCGCCGCCCGCCCCGACGGCACCCCGAACCGCACCGACCCGGCCGCCGCCTTCTGCGCCAGCAACGTCACATCCGTCATCTGCTCCCGCAGCAGCGCGTCGAACACCGGCACCGCCACACCGTGCCCCAGCCCCACGTCCGCCACCACCGCGTCCACCAGCCGGTTCACCCACGGAATACCGTCCGGGTCCGCGCCGGTCACCCCGGCCAACCGCAGCACCGCCCGCTCCACCGACACCGTCGTGTGGCTACGCGCCAACTCCACCACCGGCGCCCCGGCCCGCGCCGCCAACGCCCGCGCCCGCGCCACCAGCGCCGGATCCAGATCAAGCTTCCCAGTCACGCGGACCCTTCCTCATAGATCACCTCGCCGCGCAGCACCGTGCGCCGGCACACCGGCAACGGCGTCGGATCCAGCGGACCCCGCGCCTCCGGGTCCTCCGCCTGCAACACCGGCAACCCCCGATCCACCCCCGCCGGGGTGTCCCACACCGCGAACGTCGCCGGCGCACCCAACGCCAACACCCCCTCGGCATCCAGGTGCACCGCCCGCCACCCGCCCCGCGTGTGCGCCGCGAACGCCGCCCGCACACTCATCCGCTGCGCCGGATTGTGGTGCGCCACCGCCGCCCGCACCGAACCCCACGGATCCAACGGCGTCACCGGCGAATCCGACCCGAACGCCAACGCCACACCCACCGAGTGCATCGCACCCATCGGATTCGACTCCAACGACCGGTCCAACCCCAGCCGCGACTCGTACATCCGACCCGCGCCACCCCACAACCGGTCGAACGCCGGCTGCATCGACGCCACGATCCCGTACTCCACGAACCCGGCGATCAACCGCTTGTTCATGATCTCCGCGTGCTCCACCCGGTGCCGCGCCGCCCGCACCCGATCCGTGCCCAACCGCCGCGCCGCACCCTCGAACCCCGCCAGCACCGTCGCGATCGCCGCGTCCCCGATCGCGTGGAAGCCACCCTGCAACCCGTGCGCCGCGCAGTCCAACAGATGATCACGCACCTGCTCCGCCGTCAGGTACCCGTGCCCACAACCCTCACCGTCGCGGTACGCCGCCGACACATGCGCCGTACGCGCCCCCAACGCCCCGTCGGCGAACAGATCCCCACCAGCGCCCACCGCGCCCAACTCCCGCGCCCGCGCCGCACCCCCCAGCTCACCCCAGTACCCGTACACCTCCGGCACCCCCGCACCGGAGATCGCCAGCAGACCCGTGAAGTCCTCCTCGTCGGAGATCTCCGGCCCACCGCACTCGTGCACCGCCGCGATCCCCAACGACGCCGCGTGCGCCAACGCCACCCGCTGCGCCGCCACCCGCTGCGCCCGGCTCACCGACCCGAACGCCGCCGCCCGCACCACGTGGTGCG
>JAEYGD010000569.1 GCA_023402505.1 Actinomycetes bacterium | reverse complement strand
GGTGCACCGCGGCCCCGCGACGGTGCGCCTCCGGCGGCGGGTCCGTCATCCGGTGGAGAAGCCGGCGAACAGCACGGAGGCCAGCCCCAGCGCGAGGACCAGGTTGAACACGGTGGCGCTCGCGAAGACCGCGACCGGACGCCACCCGGCCTCGCGCAGCGCGGCGACCCGGACCTCCAGGCCGATGCTGACGAAGGCGAGGATGAAGAACCACACCCGCAGGTCGTTGACGATGGCGATGGTGGCCTTGCCGTCCGCGCCGGTCACGTCGAGGTACCAGGTCGCGACGACCGAGGCGGCCACGAAGCCCAGCACGAACTTCGGGAACCGCCGCCACAGCTCGCCGATCCCGGGCCGGGCGGCGCCGGGCTGGCGCTCCACCCGCAGGGCGAAGTACGCGGTGAGCGCCACCGCCACGACGCCCATGAGCGCGTTCTGGGTGACCTTGACGATGCTGGCGATCTGGAGGGCCTCCTCGCCGGCCAGCGCGCCGGCGGCGGTGACCGCGGCGGTGGTGTCGATGTTTCCGCCGATCCACGCCCCGGCCACCGGCGCGGACAGGCCGAACAGGTCGGCGAGCCAGGGAAGCAGGAAGATCGACGGCAGCGCGAACACGATCACGAGGCTGGCGGTGTACGCGAGTTGCTCGCGGCGGGCCCGTACCGCACCGGCGGCGGCGATCGCCGCGCTGACGCCGCAGATGGACACCGCGCTGGCCAGCAGCGCGCGCAACTTCTCGTCCAGCCCCAACCGGCCGGCCAACCACCAGGTGAACAGGAACACTCCGCTGATCAGGAGGATCGCCTGCGCGATGGCGGGACCGGCGGCGCTGGCGATGACGGCGAGGTTGATCGACGCGCCGAGCAGCACCAGGCCGGTCTTGATGAAGAACTCGGTGCGGAACGCGGCGGCGATGCGGTCGCGCAGGCCGGTCAGCGTGACCGCGAGGTTGGCGAGCAGGCCGAGGAAGATCGCGTAGACCGGGTACTCGACGGCGGCCGCGACGTCCTCGAGTGCGCTCCCCTCGGCCCAGGCGGGCACGTTCTGTTCGAGATGGCGGGTCAGCCCCGCCAGCGCGAGGACGATCAGCAGGCCGAGAGCGGTCCAGGCCCAGAACGAGCGGGACGACGGTGTCGCGGCGGCGGGCGGCACCGCGGTCGCGTCGGCGGGCGGCTCGGCGGCGTCGGGGCGGGTGCCGGCCACCGGCGTGTCCGGGGCGGGCCGAGTGGTGTCGGCGGTCATCACGGCACCAGCCCGGCGGGAACGGCCCCGGCCAGGACCAGGCCGAGCAGGACCAGGCCGAGGATGGTGGCGGCCCAGTCCTCGTTGAGAGCGAACCGGCTCTCCGGGGCGGTGGGTGGTCGTTGCGGGCGTTGACTGCTCATCGGAGACCTCACAGGGGAAGTGGGGCGGACGGCGGCCACGCGCGATGGCGGGCGTGGCCGTGCCGCGATCGCGGCCGACGCCGGTTGCGGCGGGCGGCGGATCGCGGGTGACGGACGGTGCGGGCTCAGGCGGGGGTCGGGCCGGTACAGAGGCCGGACGCCACCCGCATCAGGTCGACGACCCGGCGCCGGATGAGCTGGAGGAGGAGCCGCACAGGGCGATATTCCTATTTAGTCGGTAGGAATACAAGGAGTGTCCACGATGCGGTCGGCTGGTCGCCCACCGGTGGCGGACCGCACCCCGGGCCGGCACGCGGGAGCGTGAGCCGCGTCGGAACGGGTAGACGGCCCGCGCGGCCCCGGGCAGCCGTGCCGCCACGCCGTACGCCGCCTCGGGGGGACGATGCCGGACGCGCCAGGACCGCCCCGCCGGGAGCCGGACGACGTCGTCGAGCTGCGCGTGCACGGCGTCTCCGGCGCCAAGGCCGAACAGGTACTGGACCGGCCGAACCTGACACAGGTCGCCGGCGACCGCAACGGCGGCTTCTTCCGGCCCCGCCCCGGCTACCCCGACACCCGGGGGCCCGGCGGGGTGGTCCTGGAGACGTACCGGTGGAGCGACCTTCCCTCCGGCACCGCGGTCCGGACGCTGTCGTTGGTGTTCCTGCTGCCGTTCATGCTCTGCAACGTGGCGCTGTGGATGCGCCCGCCCGGGATGGGCGGACGGGAACTCCTCGTCAAGGCGCTCTGCCGGCTGCTGGCGTTGCTGCTGACCGCGCTGTACGTGCTCTCGGTCGCCGGGGTGGCGCTGGACCTGGTCGCCTGGAAGTGCATCGGGTCGCCACGCTGCCTGGTCGGGCGGAGCTGGCTGTCCTGGCTGGGTGGCCAACCGATGGGGCTGCGGCTGGCGGTGCTCGCGCTCGTGCCGGCCGCCGCCATCGGCCTGGTGTGGTGGCTGGGCGCGCGGCCCGCCCGGACCTTCGAGGCGTTCGAGACACCGCCGACCAGCACCGCCGCCGCGCACCGGCTCTCCGCCGTCGGCCAGTGGGACGCCGCGCCGCTGGTCGGCCGGCTACGCGCGATCCACGTCGCCGCCGCGTTCGCCACCCTGGACGCCGTCCTGCTCACCGCCCGGGCCGGCGGCGGCGCCTCCGCGACGACCGCCGTCCTGGGTGTGCTGACCGGCGCGGTGCTGGCCGCCTGCGCGGTGCTGGTCTGCGCGCACCCCGTCATCGACTCGGCCGGGCGGGGCCGGATCGACCGGCTGACCCGGCACCTGCGGACGCTGACCTGCGCGCTCACCGCCGTTGTCCTGGTCGTGGTCGCCACCGACCCCACGCCCTGGCTGTCCGGTGACGGCCTGCCCGGGTACGCCCTGACGGTGGCCGGGATGTTCGCCGCGCAGACCCTCCTGCTGCTCGTACTCTGGGCGGCGGTGCTGTGGGCGCGGACCGGCGGCGGCCGGTCGCTGCGCGCGCTCGGCGCACCCGTGCTCGGCGCGGTGTCCACCGGGCTGGCGGTGGCGTTCTCCGCCGAGCTGGTCTACCGCGCGGCCGACCTGCTCGACCGCAACGACCCGGTTCCCGACCGGATGGCCACCGACCCACCGCTGGCGTACAAGTGGGCGATCTTCGGGTTCTTCCTGGCGGTGGTCGGCGCGTCGGTGCTCGCCGCGGTGACGGGTCTCGTCACCCGGGGCCGCCGGCGCCGGGCGGCGGCGGCGATCACGGCACGGGACTTCCCGGACGCGCCGCCGGGCGCCGCGCCCCGCCTGCGCCAGGTCCAGCGGGCCGTCGCGCGGGCCCGGTTCACCGAGCGGATCTCCGGGCTCGCCATCTCGTACTCGTGGCTCGCCGGCGCCGGTATGGCCACCAGCGCCCTGGGCGTGCTGGGCGTGAATCCCGGCGACGTGCTCGAAGACTCGATCGGGATCCCGGAAGGGCTGGTGGGCTTCGGTATCGGCATGGGCAGCTACGTGATCGGCGCGCTCCTGCTGGCCCTCGTGGTGGGCGGGCTGTTCGCGTACCGGACGGCCGAGTTCCGGCGCTACGTCGGCGTGCTGTGGGACCTGGGCACCTTCTGGCCGCGGGTGGCGCACCCGTTCGCTCCACCCTGCTACGCCGAGCGCGCGGTGCCGGAGCTGGCCCGCCGGATCGCGTATCTGACCGCGAAGGGGCATCCGGTGCTGCTCGCCGGGCACAGTCACGGCTCGGTGCTGCTGGCGGCGACGGTCCTGCAGCTCGACCGGACCGCCAGCGACCGGGTGGCGCTGCTGACGTACGGGTCGCCGCTGCGCCGCCTCTACTCGCGCTGGTTCCCCGCCTACGTCAACACCGGGGTGCTGGAGGAGGTCGGCGAGCGGGTCGGCTGGCGGTGGCTCAACCTGTGGCGGGACACCGACCCGATCGGCGGGTGGCTGTTCTCGCCGCACCGGCCGGGTGATCCGCCCGCCGTCGCCGGGCCGGCCGGCGGGGTGGACCGCCGGCAGCGGGACCCCTGGGACGTGGTCGTGCCACTCGACGACAGTGTCCCGCCGCCGATCCTCGGGCACTGGCCGGCGGAGAGCGACCCGCGTTTCGGCGACGCCGTCCGGGAGCTGGCGGACCGGCTGCGCCGGTCGGGCTGACCGGCGGCATATCCTGCACCGGGTGAGCGCCCGGAAGCCCGAACGCAGCCTGATCGCGTCGAACAAGAAGGCCCGGCACGACTACACGGTTCTCAAGACGTACGAGGCCGGGATCGTGCTCGCCGGCACGGAGGTCAAGTCGCTGCGCGAGGGGCGGGCGTCGCTGGTGGACGCGTTCGCCCAGGAGCGCGACGGCGAGTTGCTGCTCTACGGGCTGCACATCGCCGAGTACGGCTACGGCACCTGGACGAACCACGCGCCCCGGCGTACCCGCAAGTTGCTGCTGCACCGGGTGGAGATCGACCGGATCCGGGAGAAGCTGCGCGACGGCGGGGTGACCCTGGTGCCGCTGTCGATGTACTTCGCCAACGGCTGGGCCAAGGTCGAGCTGGCGTTGGCGCGGGGTAGGCGCTCCTACGACAAGCGGCAGGCGCTGGCCGAACGTGACGCGCAGCGGGAGATCGCCCGCGAGCTGGGCCGCCGCCTCAAGGGTCGCCGGCGGCGGGACTGACCGCCTTCCGTCACCGTGTGTCGAGCCGCCACGCCCGCAGGGTGTTGACCGGATCCGTCCCGTCGTGATGTGCTCGCTGGTGCACGGTAATGAAAACCGTAGTCGTTTTCTTCTAGTCTGTGAGGTGGTCCATGTCTCTCACCGTCCCGCCCGCCCTGCTCGACGCCGCCGAGCGCGGCCCGGTGTCCGACGCCGACTTCGTCGCCTGCGTCCGCAAGTCCCTGCCGTACGCGTGGCAGACCGTGAACCGCGTCGTCGCCGGACTCGGATCCGGCACGGACCACGCCGACGACGCCGTCCCGCCGCCCGGCGACGCCGAACGGGGGCAGCTGCTGCGGGCGCTGGCCAGCGACGCGATCCGCGGCGCGCTCGAACGGCACTTCGGCGTGACGCTCGCCTTCCAGAACTGCCACCGGGTCGCCGCCTTCCGGCCGTCGGCCGTCGGCTCCGAGGCGTACCGGCGGTTCGTCTCGGCGCGCGGTCAACTGCTCAACCAGTCCCCGGAGCTGCGCAACTGCTG
>JAEYGD010000430.1 GCA_023402505.1 Actinomycetes bacterium | reverse complement strand
GCGCGACGTGGTCGGTCCAGGCCAGGTGCGCGATCTGGTGGCCGATCGTCCAGCCGGGGGAGGGGGTGGGGCGGGCCCAGTCGGCGGGGGACAGCGGCGACACGAGGGCGTCCAGCTGCTCCGACTCGGCGGCCAGATCGGTGAGCAGATCCGTGAGGTCGACCATGGTGCCTCCGGGGGTGCGGCGGTGGGGCGGGACCGCGGGTCAGGGGGTGAGCAGGTGGGCGAGCTGGCGTTTCCAGGTGGTGAGCAGGGCGGTGCGGCGGGCGGTGTCGTCGCTGAGCAGGTTCGCCACGCCCAGGCCGCGGAGCAGGTCGAGGGTGGCCTGCACCGCCTCGCGTACGCGGGGCCGGCGTTCGTCCACTTCGAGCAGCGCGACGGTCAGCCGGTGCATCTCCCGGCCGACCTTCGCCTCCAGGGGCACCAGTGCCCGGCGCAGCTCGGGGTCGGTGCGGGCGGCGACCCACAGCTCCAGCGCGGCGACGAAGAGCGGGCCGGTGAAGGCGGCGGCGAGCAGGTCGACCACGCGGTCGAGGCGCTGCGGGCCGGCGGGTAGCGCCTCGGCCTCGGTGCGCAGCTCCTCGGCCCGGCGCTCGGCCAGGTGCTCGACGGCGGCGGTGACCAGCGCGGCCTTGGTCGGGTAGTGGTGCAGCTGGGCGCCCCGGGAGACGCCGGCCCGGGCGGCCACGACGGTGGTCGTGGTGCCGGACCAGCCGTGCTCGACCAGGCACTCCACGGTCGCCTCCAGCAGGCGGGCCTGGGTGGCGCGGCTGCGCTCCTGTTGGGGGACGCGGGTCGGGGCGGCGGACACGGCTTCAGCCTGCCGCCCGAGAAACAAACAGTCAAGCCTGACTTTTTTTGGGCTCCCGAGGGCAGGGCGCCGGCCTGCTCAGCGGCCGTCGCGTGGGGCGAAGACGGTCAGCGCCTCCGTGTCGCTGTGCTGGGAGCGGACGTACTCGTCGGCCCAGGCGGCGGCGTCGGGATAGCTCGACCCGGCGACCACCCGGGCACAGGCGGCATCGACGTCGAACTCGGTGCGGCGCAGCTGCACGCCCCGCCCGAGCAGCGCCCAGAACGCGCCCGGCCCGCCGTACGGCATGCCGACGCTGCCCGGGTTGACGACCAGCCGGCGGTCGACCAGGCGGGTGAACGGCATGTGGGTGTGCCCGCAGACCACCGTGCGGACCTCGGCGGGCAGCCCGGCGAACACCTCGGCCCAGCGCTCCAGCCGCGAGTCGACGAGGACGACCTCCTCGTCGTCGCGGGGCGTGGCGTGACAGAAGAGGGTCGGGCCGAGACCGGCGATCTCCAGGGTGACGGTCAGGGGCAGCTCGGCCAGCCGGGCGATCTGGTCGTCGCGGAGTTGGGCCGCCGCCCAGTTGGAGACGTCGATCGGTGACCGCCGGCCGGCCCGGGCCTCGACCAGCTCGCGGTCGGCGTTGCCGCCGACCCAGCACACCCGGTCACCGAGGTCGGCGAGGCGGTCCAGCACCTCGACCGGCTGCGGTCCGGCCGCGATGTCGCCGGTGACGACGAGCAGGTCGGCGGCGGCCACGTCGGGCTCGGCCAGGACGGCCTCCAGCGCCGGAAGCACACCATGGATGTCGGAGAGAACGGCGACCCGGTCCAGCATCACGTCACCGTGCCGGTTGTCGGAGCGGGGTGTCCACCGATTCTGCGCGGGGCAGAACCGCGGGCCCGTCCCGAGTGGCCTCGTCTCTCTTCCGGGGGCGGCCGCTTTCGGGGGCGACCGCGCCGAACCGTGGGCAGAACGTCGGGTCGGCGATGCTTTCTTGATTTTCCTGCGTTTTGGCCGCCTGCGCGACCTCTCTGCGATCTCGCTCGGAATTGAGCGACGAGTCAGCCTTTGTTATCCAAATATTTCAATGGGTAAGCGCGTCGAGATCACCCTCCGTACGCTGACGCGCAAGTCAGTAAGGCAGGCGAAAACGGGGGATCGTCATGACACATGCGCCGGCACGGCGCCCGGGCGCGTTACGCCCGACACTGCGGGTTCTCGGCGTCGGAACGCTGCTGGTCGGGGCGCTCGTCGTCCCGTCGTCCCCGGCGTCCGCCGCGCCCGCCTGCGTGACCTCGGTCGCGGACCGCGCGGCGGCGATCGAGATGGCGGCCCGGTGCGGCCAGCGGGTGGAGGTCCTGTCCGCGCGTACCGAGACCGTCCAGGTCTTCGCCAACCCGGACGGCACCGGCCTGGTCGAGCAGTACGCCCAGCCGCAGCGGGTCCGCACCGCGGACGGCAACTGGACCGCTCCCGACCCCACCCTGGTGGCGAACCCCGACGGGACCTTCTCGCCCCGCGCGGGTGCGCTGGCGTTGACGGTCTCCGGCGGAGGCACCGGGCCACTCGTGCGGGCCGGACGGGGCAGCGACGAGGTCAGCCTCTCCTGGCCCGGCGGACGGCTGCCGAAGCCGGTCGTCGCCGGTGCGCAGGCGACGTACCCGGAGGTGTACCCGGGCGTCGACCTGGTGGTGACCGCCGCCAAGACGGGCTTCAGCGAGGTCCTGGTCGTCAAGGACCGCGCCGCCGCCGCCAACCCCGCCCTGCGCGAGGTGGCGTTCGGGACGGCGCTGCGCGGCCTGACGTGGCGGGACGACGCGGACAACCTGGTCGCCGTCGACAGCCAGGGGAGCCCGGCGTTCGGTGCGTCGGCCCCCAAGATGTGGGACTCCACCAGCGGCGACGTCAGCGCGGCCCGCGGCACGGAGCCGGACCGTGGCCCGTCCGGGCGGTCCCACAGCAGCGTGGCGGGCCCCTCCGCCCGCGCCCGGGTGGCCGGGATGCCGGTCGACCTGGACGGCGGCGCGGTGGTGGTGAGCCCGGACCGGGCACTGTTGAACGATCCGTCGACCGTCTACCCGGTCTACATCGACCCCACGATCGCGTACTCGTCGTGGACGATGATCAACAAGAACTACCCCTCACAGTCCTACTGGAGCTACGACAAGGAGGACTGTCCGGGCAACTACACCGGGGAGTGCGCCAAGGTCGGTTACTCCGACTGGGATCCCTCGAACCCGGTCACGTACCGGTCGATGTGGCAGTTCTCCACCTCCGGTTTCAGGGGCAAGCAGGTGCTGGGGGCGCAGTTCACCCTGGACCTGCTCTACTCCTGGGAGTGCAGCAAGAGCACCACCGAACTGGAGCACATCAACACGACCCTCTCGTCGAGCACGACCTGGAACAACACCTCGGACAACTGGCCCGGCACCAACGCGGCGACGGTCTCGAACGAGTCGTGCGACGGGTCCCGGGTCCCCACCGAGTTCGCGATCACCTCGCTGATCAGCGGCATCGCGGGTGGCTCGACGACCTACGTGACGCTCGGCCTGAAGGCCGCCAGCGAGAGCAGCCACAGCGGCTGGAAGAAGTACGACGCGGACACCGCCCGCCTGGTCGTCACCACGAACACCGTGCCGGCCGTGCCGACGAACCCGACGGTGGACGGGAAGCCCTGCGCGGTGGGGGCCAACCGGCCGTACACCTCCACGGCGACCCCGACCCTGCGGGCCACGGTCTCCGACGCCGACGGCAACTCGTTGACCGCCACGTTCGAGTGGGCCCGGATCCGCCTCAACGGCACCTACGGCCCGGTGTCCGACCCCCGTACCCAGGCCAGCGTGCCCTCGGGGACGGTTGCCGCCGTCACCCCGCCGGCCGGCGTGCTCGACAAGGGCGACGAGTTCGTGGGCACCGGCGACTGGGACCGCGACGGTGTCGTCGACGTGCTCGGCCGCGACCCGAACGGCTACCTCTACCTGTACCCGGGCAAGGGGCGGACGTTCACCGCGCGGGTCGCCATCGGCAGCGGCTGGACGCCGTACACGATCGCCGGTGTCGCCGACTGGGACCGGGACGGCCACCTTGACCTGATCGCCCGGCAGGACCCCACGGGCGAGCTGTGGCTCTACCCGGGTGAGAGCAAGCGGGTGCCGAGCACCACCGCACGGGTCCTGCTCTGGGAGAGCTTCACGGGCCACACCTTCGCCGGCGCCGCCGACTGGGACCGGGACGGCCACCAGGACCTGATCGCCCGGCAGGACTCCACGGGCGAGGTGTGGCTCTACCCGGGAGAGAGCCGTCGCGGGCTCATGTACCCGCCGGACCGGAGGACCATCGGCACCGGCTTCGGCAGCTACACCTTCGCCGGAGCGGTCGACTACGACCGGGACGGCGCACCGGACTTCATCGCCAAGGACACGTCCGGATACCTGTGGCTCTACCCGGGAAGCGGGACACGAGCCCCCTACGTCGGGACTCCCGTCCGGTACGAGGTCGGCAGGAGCTGGAGCGCGTACTCGACGCTCACCATGCCGGACCTCACCGGGGACGGCAAGCCCGACCTGATCGCCGAGAACGACGGCAAGACCTGGTACGTCTACCCCGGCAGCGGCACCCGGGGCGGCCACGGCGAGCGCTACGTCGGCGCGACGCTCGGCATCTCCGACGGCGCGTACGCCTTCCGGGCACGAGCCTCGGACGGGAAGGCCACCGGCGGTAACACCGGCTGGTGCGAGTTCGAGGTGGACCAGACGAACCCGGAACCGCCGGTGATCACCTCCGACACGTACCACGCCGGGTCGGTCGGCTGTCCCGCCGGAGGGTGCGGGTCCGTCGGTCAGACGGGCTCGTTCACCTTCCGCAGCGTGTCGCCGGATGTCGTGTCCTACAAGTGGGGCTTCTCCGACCCGCCGTCGACCACCGTCGGTGCTCCCGCCGCCGGTGAACCGGTCACCGTCCAGTGGACCCCGACCAGCGGTGGGGCGAAGACGCTGTACGTGCAGGCCGTCGACAAGGCCGGCCGGTTCGCCACCCGGATCCACCAGTTCCAGGTGGCGCCGCCGTCACCGGCACTGGCCCGGTGGAAGTTCACCGAGCCGAGCGGCTCGACCTCGATCCGCGACGACACCGGTAACGGGCGCACCCTCATGGTGTTCGGCGCGCCGCAGGCCCGGGCGGGGCGGATCGCCGGTGCCGACACCGCGCTGCGCTTCGACGGGCTCTTCGACTACGTGGGCACCGGCAACCCGGTCATCCCGGACAGCAGTCGTAGCTTCTCCGTGGCGGCCTGGGTCAAGCTCGACGACAAGAACAGCCAGCGGAAGATCATCAGCCAGCAGGGCACGAACACCGACGCCTTCCTGCTGGAGTACCTGAAGACGGCCGACACCTGGAAGTTCACCGTCACCTCGGCCGATGTCGGGGCGCCCACCTACCACGGGGTCAGTTCGGCGGCGGGGGCGCCGAAGGTGGGGGTGTGGACGCACCTCGTGGGCACCTACGACTCGACCGCTCGCGAGTTGCGGCTCTACGTCAACGGTGTCCTGGCCGGCACCGCGACCGGGGTCTCGACGTGGGACGCCAACGGGGCGACCTGGATCGGCGGCAACGGTTCGGCCCTGTTCTGCGGCAGCCTGACCGACGTGCAGGTCTGGAACCGGGTTCTCACGGCGAGTGAGGCCGCCGGGTTCACCGACACCATCGCGAACAGCGGCAGCACCATGGTCGCCCGTTGGGACCTGGAGGATGTCGGGCCCGGGCCGAGCTTCGACGGCTCCAACTACGCCCGGGACCTCGACTTCTTCGGCGGGGCGGAGATTCCGCCGAGCGGCTCCGGGCACACGGGCACCGGCATGCTGCTCGACGGGGTGGACGCGTACGCCGAGACCCAGGGTCCGGTGCTGCACACCGACCAGTCGTTCACCGTGTCGGCCTGGGCCAAGCTGCCGACGGGCGTCACCGGCAACCGGACCGTGCTGGCGCAGCGTGGGGCGGTCGAGAGCGCCTTCCACCTCAAGTACGAGGCCAGCAACGACAGGTGGTACTGCACGTACGGGGACGTCGACGGCACCACCGGCACCGGCGTGGCGGTGGCGTCCACCGGGGCGGCGGTCAAGAACGTCTGGACGCACCTGGTCTGTGTGTACGACGCCCAGGCCGGGACCCTGGCGTTGCACGTCGACAAGGTCCGCCAGGGCTCGGTCGGAGTGCCGAACCGGTGGCACGCGGACGGGCCCATGATGCTCGGTCGGGTGCAGTGGCGGGCCGGCATGCTCGCCTACTGGTCGGGCTCGATCGACGAGATCCGCGTCTACCAGGGCGTCGTCACGGACCTGAACCGCATCCCCTAGCCGGATCGCCGGCCGGGGCTCGCACCGCCCCGGCCGGCCGTCCCGCCGCGGGAGCTCGCTCTCTCGCGGTGCAGGCGTCCCTCTCCGTCCGGAGCTCACCGTCACGTCAGCGGGAGGACCACAGTGTCAATTCATCGATCTCCATCTATACGTAGTGAGGTTCGGCTGATCGGGCGGCCGGCACGGTTGTCCGCGCTCCTCACGGTGTTCACCCTGGCCGCGTCGCTCCTGCACGCGCCACCGGCGCAGGCGAAGCCCTACCAGCCCGGCGAGGTCCAGCGGGAGACCATGGTCGGCGGC
>JAEYGD010000417.1 GCA_023402505.1 Actinomycetes bacterium | reverse complement strand
GCGCACCGCGCCGCCCTGCTCGCCGCCGTTCCCGGGCTCGCCGCCGCCCGCTGGTTCCCGGTCGGTCCGGACGGCGTCGACGACCTGCGACGCGGCCTGGTGGGCTGGGCCGCCGACGAAGGGCTGCGCCGGGGCAGCGCCACACCGCCGGTGCTGCCCGGAGCGCAGGGACGGGTGCCGGTGCTGCCCGAGCCGGGCCCCTGGTCCGAGCAGCTCGAGCGGCAGGCCCGCCTGGCCGCCCGCCGGATCCGTCAGCACCTGGCCCTGGAGCTGGCCAACACCCACCTGCGGGTGGTGCAGGAGGTCGTCTTCGGGGTCGGCTGCGCCGGCCTGCCGCAGCTGCTCGACCGCGAGATGGAGGCGCTGTCGCTGCTGGCCACCGAGGTGTGCGACGAGGCCGTCCGGGCCCTCATCGACGAGACCGCCGGCCGGGTGTTCGGCGCGCCCGTGGCGGCCGGCGTCCGGCGGCGCATCGCCAACGCGGTGCACTGGGACCTGGCCGACCACCCCTCGGGCGACGACCTGGACCGGGTGCTCCTGGTGACCAGCACCGGCGGCGTGGCCGGGCTGAGCGGCGCCGGCGCGATCGACGCGCTGACCGGCTATCCCGGCGCCGCGCGGGACGAGGCGCTCCCGCCGGTCGCGGTGGCTCTCTCCGGCGGCTGCTGGCAGCACTGGCGGACACCGGGCAACGACGACCCGAACGTCGCCCGCGCGTGGGCCCAGCGGGCGCTCCGGGAGGTCGAGCTGGAGCTGGGCCGCGAGGTTTCCCGGCGCTTCGAGGTGATCCGGCTCTCGCTGGGCGCGGTGCTGGCCGATGCGGTCGACCACGGCATCCTCCTCGCCTGAGGCCGGGGACGCCGGCACCGCCGCCGGGTGCGGCGGCGCCGATCCGCGACGGCACGGCGTTCCGGTTCCTCGGTTCGCCGGATCCGGTGGCACGATGGGGGGCATGACGGCTCCGCAGGTTGCACCGGTCGAGACGCCGGACACCGACGAGGTGCCGGCTCCCGACCGGCCGTGGGTGACGATCGTGTGGGACGACCCGGTCAACCTGATGACGTACGTGACCTGGGTCTTCCAGAAGCTCTTCGGTTACAGCCGGGAGAAGGCCGAGCAGCTCATGCTGGACGTGCACCACAAGGGCAAGGCGGTGGTCTCCTCCGGTGCCCGGGAGCGGATGGAGCACGACGCGTCGCAGCTGCACGCGTACGGGCTGTGGGCGACGGTGGACCGGGCGTGAGCGGGCGAGCGTCATGAGCATGTTCCGGCGGCACGGTGACCGCTACGTCGCCACGTTCGCGGTGGACGAGGTGCGCGTCCTGCGCAAGGTCGCCTCCGAGGTCGTGGGGCTGCTCACCGACGGGTTCGACCACTCGGATCCGGTGGTCGTACGGCTCTTCCCCGACGCCTACCCGGACGACGCGGCCGGCACCGCGGAGTTCCGGCGGTACACCGAGGGCGACCTGAAGACGGCGAAGATCGACCAGGCGGGGGCCATCCTCGCGGCGCTGCCCAGCGAGGCCGGCGGTGAGGTCCGCCTCGACGCCGAGGCCGCCGAGGCGTGGCTGCGGGCGCTCAACGACGCCCGGTTGGCGATGGGCGTCCGGCTGGAGATCAAGGACGGCACGGATCTCGGCGCCGAGCTGGACGACGCGGTGGCCGAGGACCCGACGTCCAGCCGGGTGTTCCAGCTGTCGGTCTACGCGTACCTGGGCTATCTCCAGGAATCCCTGCTCAACGCCCTGATCGACTGACCCGTGACGGCCGCCACCTCGCCGGGTCGCGCCGGCAGGCGCTAGGCTTGTCGGCGTGCTGAGCATCGACCGGTCGATCGTTGACGCGATCGTCGCCCACGCTCGTCGGGACCACCCCGACGAGGCGTGCGGCGTGGTCGCCGGCCCGGCCGGCAGCGACACCCCCGCTCGGCACATCCCGATGGAGAATGCCGCCCGCTCCATGACGTTCTACGAGTTCGACTCGATGGAGCAGCTGCGGGTGTGGCGGGAGATGGACGACCGGGACGAGGAGCCCGTCGTCATCTACCACTCGCACACCGCGACCGAGGCGTACCCGTCGCGCACCGACATCTCCTTCGCCGGTGAGCCCAACGCGCACTACCTGCTCGTGTCCACCCGTGAGCCCGACACCGAGGAGATCCGCTCCTTCCGGATCGTCGACGGCGTGGTGACCGAGGAGCCGGTCCGCATCCTGGACGCCGGGGTGGACCCGCACGCCGTGCAGTCCTACATGTTCGGGCAGAGCCCGGCGACGGTCGACTACGAGTGTTCCGGCCGCTGACCCAGCGCCGTCACACCCCGCAACGTCCCGTCACCATCTCGGCACACCCGATCAAGGAGCACCGCACCATGGCCATCGAGGTTCGCATTCCCACCATCCTGCGCAGCTACACCGGCGGCGCGAAGGTCGTCGAGGGCACCGGCGACACGCTGGGTGACCTGCTCACCGACCTGGACGCCCGGCACGGCGGCCTGAAGGCACGGCTGGTCACCGACACCGGCGCGCTGCACCGTTTCGTCAACGTCTACGTCAACGACGAGGACGTCCGCTTCCTCGGTGCGCTGGACGCCAAGCTCAGCGACGGGGACAGCGTGACGATCCTGCCGGCCGTCGCGGGCGGCGCGTTCGGCTTCGCCGCCGCCGCGGCGATCGCTCAGCACGGTGCGGCGGCAGCCGCGGTCGGTCAGCGTCGCGCGGCGGTCGCGCCGGCCGCGGGCCGGCGTACGCCGGTCGCCGCTCGCTGAGGGCGGGCCACCATGGCGAGGTACGACAGCCTCCTGGACGCCTCCGGCGGCACGCCCCTGGTCGGGCTGCCCCGGCTGTCCCCGGCGGTGCCCGACGGGGCGCCGCCGGTGCGGCTGTGGGCGAAGCTGGAGGACCGGAACCCGACCGGCAGCATCAAGGACCGGGCGGCCCTGTTCATGGTCCGGGCCGCCGAGGAGTCCGGCCAGCTCCGGCCGGGCGCCACGATCCTGGAGCCGACCAGCGGCAACACCGGGATCTCGCTGGCCATGGTGGCGAAGCTGCGCGGCTACCGCCTGGTCTGCGTCATGCCGGAGAACGTCTCGACGGAGCGGGTGCAGCTGCTCCGCATGTACGGCGCGGAGATCATCTTCTCGCCGGCCGCAGGCGGCTCGAACCAGGCGGTGGCCACGGCCAAGCAGATCTCCGCCGAGCACCCCGACTGGGTGATGCTCTACCAGTACGGCAACGACGCGAACGCCCGCGCCCACTACGAGACCACCGGTCCCGAGCTGCTGCACGACCTGCCCACCATCACGCACTTCGTGGCCGGGCTCGGCACCACCGGCACGCTGATGGGCACCGGCCGCTATCTGCGCGAGAAGGTCGACGGCATCCAGGTCGTCGCGGCCGAGCCGCGTTACGGCGAGCTCGTGTACGGGCTGCGCAACATCGACGAGGGGTACGTCCCGGAGCTGTACGACGAGAGCGTGCTCACCCGCCGGTTCTCCGTCGGCACCCGGGACGCCGTGCTGCGTACCCGGCAGCTGGTGGAGGTGGAGGGCATCTTCGCGGGCTTCTCCACCGGCGCGATCCTGCACGCCGCCCTGGCGGTGGCGCACGAGGCGGTCCGGGAGGGGCGCCGCGCCGACGTGGCCTTCGTGGTCGCCGACGGCGGCTGGAAGTACCTGTCGACCGGCGCCTACGGCGGCACCCTCGCCGACGCCGAGGACGCCCTGGAGGGGCAGCTCTGGGCCTGACCGGGGGAGGGAGGGTGTCACCTTCGTGACATCTTCCCGTGGATGATTCATGCGCTCGTGTAACCGAGCGTAGGCTGCGCAGCGTGGCGTACGCGTCGGTGGAGATCATGCTTCGCGGAGCGAGGGCCGGGGCGGACACTACGGATCGTGACAGCGAGATGACTCGATGCGACTGACCGTCCTGGGCTGCGCCGGGAGTTTCCCCGGTCCCGAGGCTCCCTGTTCGGCGTACCTGGTGGAGGCCGAGGGTTTCCGGCTCCTGGTGGATTTCGGGTCGGGTTCGCTGTCCACCCTCCAGCGCTACGTGGGGCTGCACGCCCCGGACGCCATCCTCCTCACCCACCTGCACTGCGACCACATCTTCGACGCCGCCCTGTACGTGGTGGCGCGCCGGTACGCGCCCGACGGCCCGTACCCGCCGCTGCCGGTGTACGCCCCGGCCGGGGCGCCGGACCGGCTGGCCACCGCGTACGGGCAGGAGGAGGGGACGGTCGAGGACGTGTACCAGTTCTACGCCCTCGAGCCGGGCACCTTCCCGATCGGCCCGCTGACCGTCACCGTCGACCGGGTCAACCACCCGGTCGAGACGTACGGGGTCCGGTTGGAGCACGGCGGCCGGGTGCTCTGCTACTCGTCGGACACGGCGCCCTGCGACGCCCTGCTCCGGCTGGCCCAGGACGCCGACGTGTTCCTCTGCGAGGCGAGCTACCTCGACGGGGTGGAGAACCCACCGGACCTGCACCTGACCGGCCGGGAGGCCGGCGAGGCGGCGACCAAGGCGGGTGCGGGGCGACTGCTGCTGACCCACCTGATCGCGGCCTGGGGCAGCGAGGCGCACACCGTGGCGTCCGCCGCCGCCGCGTACGCCGGTCCGCTCGAGGTGGTCCGGCCGGGCGCGAGCTACGAGATCTGACGCCGGCCCGGGTCGGGCACCCCGGGACGCTCCGATCACGGCACCACATAGGGTGCAGGCATGGCGCGACCTGACGGGCGGCAGCCCGACCAACTCCGACCGGTGACCCTGACCCGCGGTTGGAGCACCCACCCCGAGGGCTCCGTGCTGGTGGAGTTCGGTGCCACCCGGGTCCTGTGCACCGCGAGCGTCACCGAGGGGGTGCCCCGCTGGCGCAAGGGCTCGGGGCTCGGCTGGGTCACCGCCGAGTACGCGATGCTGCCCCGCGCCACGAACACGCGTTCCGACCGGGAGAGCGTACGGGGCAAGATCGGTGGCCGGACCCACGAGATCTCCCGTCTGATCGGGCGGAGCCTTCGGGCGTCCATCGACCTCAAGGCGCTGGGCGAGAACTCGGTCGTGCTGGACTGCGACGTGCTCCAGGCCGACGGCGGGACCCGGACGGCGGCGATCACCGGCGCGTACGTCGCCCTGCACGACGCGGTGAGCTGGCTCGCCGCGCGCAAGGCACTGGCCGGCCGGCCGGAGCGGGTGATGCACCGCTCGGTGGCCGCGGTCAGCGTCGGCGTCGTCGCCGGCGAGCCGCGGCTGGACCTCAACTACGACGAGGACGTGGCCGCCGAGGTCGACATGAACGTGGTCTGCACCGGCACCGGCGACTTCGTCGAGGTGCAGGGGACGGGCGAGGCGGGCGTCTTTGCCCGCGGGCAGCTCGACGCCCTGCTCGACCTGGCCGTCGCCGGCTGCGTGGAGTTGGCCGAAGCCCAGCGGAAGGCTCTGGGCTCGTGAGTCTTCCCGTCGTGAACAGAGGTGGTCTCGGATGAACCAGGTGCTGCTCGCCACCCGCAACCGGAAGAAGCTCATCGAGCTGCAGCGCATCCTCGATGGCGCGCTGGGCGCGCACCGGATCGCGCTGATCGGCCTCGACGACGTCGAGGCGTACCCGGAGCTGCCGGAGACCGGCCTGACCTTCGGCGAGAACGCGTTGATCAAGGCGCGGGAGGGCTGCCGCCGCACCGGCCTGCCCACCGTCGCCGACGATTCCGGGCTGGCCGTCGACGCGCTCAACGGAATGCCCGGCGTGTTCAGTGCCCGGTGGGCCGGCCGGCACGGTGACGACCACGCGAACCTGCAACTGGTGCTCGACCAGGTCGCCGACGTCCCGGACGAGCACCGGGGCGCCTCGTTCGTCTGCACGGTGGCGCTGGTGCTACCCGGCGGCAAGGAGCACCTGGTCGACGGCCGGCAGGCCGGTCGCCTGTTGCGGGCACCGCGCGGCGAGGGTGGTTTCGGCTACGACCCCATCTTCCTGGGGGACGGGCAGGATCGGACCAACGCCGAGTTGACGCCCGAGGAGAAGGACGCGATCAGCCACCGCGGCAAGGCGCTCCGCGAGCTGGCCAAGCTGGTCGCGAAGGTGCTCCCGCCCGCCTGAGCCGGCCCGCGGTAGCAGCCGGCCCGCGGTAGCTCCGGCCCACGGTGGTTCCGGCCCGCGGTAGCTCCGGCCCACGGTAGCTCCGCGCCGCGCGGTGCCCATCCGGCGCTGCTGTCCGGCCCGGCGCTATGCCGCCCGCCGACTCGACGCCGTGCCGGCCCAGCTCTGCTGTCCGCCCGGCGCTGGTGTCTGCCCGGCGCTGTTCGCCCGCCAACTCGGCGCGGTGCCGGCCGAGCCCTGGTGTCCGCCCGGCTTGGCGCGGTGGTTGGGCTCTGCGGAACCGGCGGGCCGTGCTCTCGCCGGCAGGGGCGAATCCAAGAGAGCCAGGTGCGTAGCGGACGGTAGCGATCCGACCGAAGCACCCAAGCGGCCTCGCAGCCTTTGCTCTGCACCCCTATACGCAACAGCCACCGAGCGTCGCGAGGCGAGAACCTGGCCCTCGGCAGCCCTTGAGCGGAATTCCCTGTTCAGGGCCGGTGGTGCGTATCAGGGTGCAGAGCAAAGGCGCGAAATCGGGAGGTCGGCTCTGGTCTCGACGTCACAGATGGTGAGGACGAGGGCCGGGCTGGCTCGGTAACGGAAGGTAAGCGGGGAGGCGGAACGACGAAGGGCTCAAGCCGACGGCTGCCGGCCGACGGCTGCCGGCCGACGGCCGCCGGCTCCCGGTTCCCGGTCTCCACGCACGTGTACCTCGACCGGGATCCAGCCGCGTAGCTCAGGCGAGGGCGCCGACCTCGCGTTCGACGGCGGCCCGCAGGTCCGGGCCGGCGACCACCGCGCGGGCGGCCTCCATCACCGGGG
Source organism: Actinomycetes bacterium (assembly GCA_023402505.1). GTDB lineage: Bacteria > Actinomycetota > Actinomycetes > Mycobacteriales > Micromonosporaceae > Micromonospora. The sequence continues at coordinate 2,687 of JAEYGD010000417.1, read as the reverse complement.
CGAGGAAGACGTCGGGGCCCGGCTCACCGGCGGCACCGCCCAGCGCCGCGATGGCCGCCCGGCCGGCCGGGGAAGGGGTGAGCGGCGCCCGCAGCTGGAGCCCGCGCACCGCGGCGAGCAGCTCCACCGCGAGCAGGCTGGTCAGGTTGTCCAGGACGGTGCGCAGCTTCTTCGTCGCCGCCCAGCCCATTGACACGTGGTCCTCCTGCATGCCGCTGGTCGGCAGCGAGTCCACCGAGGCGGGCGCCGCGAGCATGCGGTTCTCCGCGACGATGCCGGCCGCCGTGTACTGGGCGATCATCAACCCGGAGTTGACCCCGGCGTCGGGGGAGAGGAACGCCGGCAGGTCGCGGGACCGGGTGACGTCGAGCAACCGGTCCACCCGCCGCTCGGCGATCGCGCCGACCTCGGCGGCGGCGACGGCCAGGAAGTCGGCGGCGAAGCCCAACGGCGCGCCGTGGAAGTTGCCGGTCGACTCGACCCGGCCGTCCGGCAGCACCACCGGGTTGTCCACCACCGAGACCAGCTCCCGGCCGGCCACCTGCCGGACGAAGTCCAGGGTGTCCCGGGCCGCGCCGGCGACCTGCGGGGCGCACCGCATCGAGTACGCGTCCTGCACCGCGTGCGCCAGGTCGTCGCGGTGCGAGTCCATCACCGCCGAATTCTGCAGCAGCCGGTGGATGTTCGCCGCCGAGGCGGCCTGGCCGGGGTGCGGGCGGATCGCGTGCAACTCGGGCAGGAACGGGCGCTCCGACCCGAGCATGGCCTCGATGGCCAGGGCGGCGGTGACGTCGGCCATCGTGAACAGGTGCGCGGCGTCGTGCGCGGCCAGCAACAGCATGCCGAGCATCCCGTCGGTGCCGTTGATCAGCGCGAGGCCTTCCTTCGCGGCCAGCCCGACCGGCGCCAACCCCGCCCGGCGCAGCGCCTCGTCGGCGGGCACCCGCTCGCCGGCCGGACCCAGCACCCAGCCCTCACCGAGCAGCACCAGCGCGCAGTGCGCCAGCGGCGCCAGGTCCCCGGAGGCACCCAGCGACCCGTGCTCGGGCACCCACGGGGTGACGTCGTGGTTGAGCAGGTCCACCAGCGCCTCCGCCAGCAGCGGCCGGACCCCGGACCGGCCGAGCGCGAGCGAGCGTACGCGCAGCAGCATCATCGCCCGGACCACCTCGCGCGGCATCGGCGCGCCGACGCCGGCGGCGTGCGAGCGGATCAACGCGTGCTGGAGCTCGGCGCGCCGCTCCGGGGCGACGAACGTGTTCGCGAGAGCACCGAAACCGGTGCTGACGCCGTACACGGGGCGGCCGGCCGCCTCGATGCCGTCCACGATGGACCGGCTCGTGGCCATGGCGTCGATCGCGGCCGGGTCGAGGACGACCTTGGCGTTGCCGCGCGCCACCGCGAGCACGTCGGCGGCGGAGATCCCGGTGGGCTGGACGGTGACGGTGCTCATTGGAGTACTCCGTTGTGCAGGACCTGGCGTATCAGTGGAACCCCCGGCCGGTAGGCCAGGTGCAGGTGGGACGGCGCGTCGAGGATCATCAGGTCGGCCCGCGCGCCCACGGTCAGCCGCCCGACGTCGGTGCGGCGCAGCGCCGCCGCGCCACCGGCGGTCGCGGCCCAGACCGCCTCCGCCGGGGTCATCCGCATCTCGCGTACGGCGAGTGCGACGCAGAACGGCATCGACGACGTGTACGACGACCCCGGGTTGCAGTCGGTGGCCAGCGCCACGGTCACGCCCGCGTCGAGCAGGCGCCGCGCGTCCGGATAGGGCGACCGGGTGGAGAACTCGGCGCCGGGCAGCAGCGTGGCGACCGTCGCGGTGTGCCCGCCCTCGGCACCCACGCAGTCGGTCCGGGTGGCCGCGAGCGCGTCGACGTCGGCGTCGGTGAGGTGCGTGCAGTGGTCGACGCTGGCCGCGCCCAACTCCACACCGAGCCGTACGCCGGGACCGGGGCCGAGCTGGTTGGCGTGCAGCCGTACGCCCAGCCCGACCGCCTGCCCGCAGGCCAGGATGGCCCGCGCGTGGTCGACGTCGAAGGCACCGCGCTCGCAGAACACGTCGACCCAGCGGGCGTACGGCGCGGCGGCGGCGAGCATCGGACCGCAGACCAGGCCGACGTAGTCGTCGGGCCGGTCGGCGTACTCGGCGGGGACGACGTGCGCCCCGAGGAACGTCGTGTCCTCACTGAACTCGCCGGCGATGCGCAGCGAGCGGGCCTCGTCGGCGACGGTGAGGCCGTACCCGCTCTTGATCTCGATGGTGGTGGTGCCCTGCCGCAGCGCCTCGCCGCGCAGCCGGCGCACGGTGGCGCGCAGCTCGTCGTCCGAGGCGGCGCGGGTGGCGCCGACGGTGGTGCGGATGCCACCACCGGTGTACGGCTCGCCGGCCATCCGGGCGGCGAACTCGGCGGCCCGGTCCCCGGCGAAGACCAGGTGGGCGTGGCTGTCCACGAAGCCCGGCAGCACGGCCGCGCCCTCCGCGTCGACGCGCCGGTCGGCGGCCGGCGCGTCGCGGGCCGGCCCGACCCAGGCCACCAACCCGTCCTCGACCAGCAGCGCGGCGTTCCGCCGCAGGCCGAGCGGCCCCGGCCCGGCGCCGGCGGAGTTGGTCACGAGTTCCCCGATGTTGTCGACCAGCAGGCTGCCCGTCATGAGGTGACCTCCGCGATGGCGCTGTGCAGCTC
>JAEYGD010000381.1 GCA_023402505.1 Actinomycetes bacterium | reverse complement strand
CCGCACCGGATGGTGCGGGCCGCCACGCGAGGTGTCGACCGGGGCCCCTTCACCTCCCCCAGGAATCCGGAGAAGGGGCCCGTCGGTTCACCTCAGGGTGATCGTCGCGTCCGCCTTCGTGCCGTTGACGTCGACGGTCAGGGTCACGGTCCCGCCCGGTCGCAGCGCAGTCAGGCGACGCGTGCCCGGGTCGAACCAGGCCACGTGCCACGGCCGGAGCCCGAGCAGCGAGCCGACGTGCAGGTCCGGCGAGCCGGACCAGTCCGCGCTGACCGGCGGCGCCACCGGCACCGTACGCCCGCCGGGCTGGGTCAGCGTGGCGGTGACCGTCGCCGGGGCGCCCACCGTGACGGCGTCCGGCGCGTCCAGCGTCAGGCCGTCGACGTGCGCGTGGAACTCGGCGGCCACCCACGCCGGCCCCTCGGTGAGCGGGTTGCGTCGGGCCCGGTCCGCCTCGGCCGCCGTGACCGGGTCCACGCCGAACTCCGTCCAGCCGGTGAAGCCACCCTGGTCGGGCGGGCTGGACGGGCCCTTGCCGGCGTTGCCGTTGATCACGTACGGCACGCCGTCGACCCGGTCGGCGTGGAACGTGCCGACGTGCCCCCCGACGAACAGCGCGCCCTTGCCGGTGCCGTGCTGGAAGTCGGCCAGCCACTGCTCCAGCAGCGCGGCCTCCTTCCGGTCACCCAGCTGGCTGGCCTTGGCCGGGCTCGGATCGCGCGGCGGGTGGTGGTGCAGGACCACCACCGAGCCGACCGCCGGGTCGCCGGCCGCCGAGTCGAGCGCCTCGCGGAGCATCCGCACCTGGTCGAACCCGCCACCGCGCAGCGTGCCGGTGGACGAGTTGAGGGTGACGAAACGGGTGCCCTTGTGGTCGAAGACCCGCTCGGTGTCGCCGAACACGGCCCGGAAGTTGCCGATCGGGGCGCCCATGATCTCGTGGTTGCCCGGGACGTAGTAGTAGGGCAACTCACCGCCCAGTTCCTCGTCGAACAGCCGCTTGGCGAGCGCGAAGTCCGCCGGGTACGCCGTGTCCACGAAGTCCCCGTTGACCACCACGAAGTCCGGCCGGGCGGCCCTGACCTCGCGGAGCGTACGACGGGCCTGGGCGACCAGGTCGCTGTCCGGGTTCGCCGCCACGAACTGCGCGTCGGAGAGCACCGCGAAGCGCCACGGCGCCCCGTCCACCGTGCCGTCGCGCAGGACCACCCGGTCGGTGCGCGGCTTCTCGGCCGGCACGTCGACCGTCGGCGGCACCTTGGCCACCAGGTCGTCGATGACCACCTCGCTGCGGTACTGCGCCGCCGCGTTGGTCTCCGCGACGTAGAAGCGGCGGATCCGCACCGGGTACTGCACGCCGGCCGGGACGGTGAACTCGACGTACCGCCAGCCGGTCCACGTCACGTACGGGCCGCGCAGCACGTGCTGCGTGTCCTGCGCGTCGTGCAGGTGCAGGCTGGGCCATTCCCCGGTGCCGTTGCCGTGGATCCACATGCCGAACGCCTGCGGCTGGCCGGGCACCTCGATCCAGGCGGGCGGGTCGGCGTACGCGGCCCGGGTGCCGGTGGACTGGCTGAAGTCGTACGACATCTTCAGGCCGGTGCCGGTGCGGCCCGCGGCGGGCGCGACCGAGCCGCTGGCCCGCGCCTGGCTGAACGTCCAGGTCGCCGCGTCGTCGAAGCTGGCCACCGGCACGTCGGTGAGCCCGACGGTGACCGGCAGCACCGTACTGCTACGCCCGACGCGGACGGTGACCAGCGCGGACCCGGTGTCGCGCAACGCGGTCACCGACAGGTTGCCGTCGTCGGTCGGGGTGATCCGCAGCAGGTCCCGGTCGTAGTCGAGGGTCAGGTCGGCGGGCTCGATCGGAGCGGTGTTGCCCTCGGCGTCGTAGCCCACCACGCCGAAGAGGCCACCGCCGCCGGCGGCGTCGAGTCCCACCCGGTCCACGGTGGCGTCGATCCGGTCGAGTGGACCGAGCACGGTGAGGTCGAGGGTGCCCCGCGCGTCGCCCCGCGAGGCGGTGACGGTGACCCGGCCGGGCAGGCCGGCCCGGAACACGCCGGTGGCGGACACGACGCCGCGCACGGCGGGGTTGGCGCGCCAGCGCGGGTCGCCGTCGGCCGGTCCGTACGTCTCGTCGTGCCCGGCGGCGGTGAGCCGGCGGGTCAGGCCGGGAAAGACCCGGTCGGGCCGGCCGCCACGCACCGGTGCGACGCCGGGCGCGCGGGTGGGGTCGCTGGCGGTCTCCAGCCAGTACCCGGTGAGCCGGCCGCTGCCCTCCGGCGCATACAGGGCCAGGCCGTTGGGGACGGCCCGTTCCGTGCCGTCGGACGGGCTGTTCTCCACCTGCACGGCGGCCGCCCCCGGCTCGCGGGCGAGCAGGGTCGAGGAACCGCCGCCGTCGAGGTTGAGGGCGTCGTGTGCGCCGAGTTCGGCCATCATCCGGCCCATCTCGGTCTGGGTCACGCCACGGCTGTCCACCTGCCGGCCGTCGACGGTCAGCATGATCATGCGGCGGCCGTCGGCGGTGAAACCGACCGCCGTCCGCGGCGCCAGCGTGGCGTCGGCGATGCTCTGCACCACGCCGTCGCGCACCAGCACGTTGCCGCCGCCGACCGCCGCCGTCAGGGTGCTGCCGTCGGCCGGCTTGGGCCGGTAGGCGACGGTCACCGGGTCGCCGGGACGCAGCCCGGCGAGGGCGTCGGCACCGGCGTCGCGGCCGAGCAGGATCGTGGTGCCGGCGGGGATCGGCCCGCTGCCGGCCGTGCCGGCGACGCTGGCGACGCGGCCGTCGACCACCGCGACCTCGGTGACGCGGGTGGCGCCCGCCACCGGACGTTCCCGGGTGTACGACCCCCAGAGCGCGGTGAACACGCCGATGCCGCCCGCCTGGACCATGTTGTTGAACTGGGTCAGCGTCACCGGGCCGCTGGGCAGAGTGGCGGTGCCGTCGAAGTGCACCTCGACGACCCGGCCGACCCCCTCGGCGGTGACACCGACCGCGTTGTGGTGGCCGCTGACCGGGGACTGGACGAGGTCGCCGTCCTGGATGCCGACCCCCTGCGCGGCGCCCGAGTTGTTGATGTCGAAGAAGTCGCCGTTGACGGCGGCGACGGCGCGGGTGCGGTCGGCCGCGGCGCGCAGCGGCTCGGCACGGCTGACCGCACCCGAGTTGACGTAGTCGACGGTGACGGAGCCGGCGAGGTCCGCGGTGAGCGCGTCGGCCCGCAGCCAGCCGTCCGTGTCGTACCGGTCGAAGGAGGTGAGCTGGAGCCCCGGCGCGACGGGACGGGTCGTCTTGACGGTCTCCAGACCGCCGGCCGGTTCGACGCCGGTCGTGGCGGGGGCTGCGGAGGTCGCCGCGGCCGGGTCGCCGGCCAGCGTGACGGGGGCGGCGGCGTGCGAGGACGCCCGCGGGGCGTCCTC
>JAEYGD010000277.1 GCA_023402505.1 Actinomycetes bacterium | reverse complement strand
AGTCGTCGGCGGGCACGTAGATCGCCTGCATCGAGGTGATGGCCTGGCCCCGGACGGAGGTGATCCGCTCCTGGAGCTCGCCCATCTCGTCGGCCAGGGTCGGCTGGTAACCCACGGCGCTCGGCATGCGGCCGAGCAGGGTGGACACCTCGGAACCGGCCTGGGTGAAGCGGAAGATGTTGTCGATGAAGAGCAGCACCTCCTGCTTCTGCACGTCGCGGAAGTACTCCGCCATGGTCAGCGCGGAGAGCGCGACGCGCAGCCGGGTGCCCGGCGGCTCGTCCATCTGGCCGTAGACCAGCGCGGTCTTGTCGATGACGCCGGACTCGGTCATCTCGGCGATGAGGTCGTTGCCCTCACGGGTGCGCTCACCCACGCCGGCGAAGACCGAGGTACCACCGAAGTTGCGGGCCACCCGGGTGATCATCTCCTGGATGAGCACCGTCTTGCCCACGCCGGCGCCGCCGAACAGGCCGATCTTGCCGCCCTTCACGTACGGGGCGAGCAGGTCGATGACCTTGATGCCGGTCTCCAGCATCTCGGTCTTCGGCTCCAGGTCCGCGAAGGCCGGGGCCTTGCGGTGGATCTGCCAGTGGTCGTCCGGGTTGAGCGTCTCGCCCTCGGTGAGGTTGAGGCACTCGCCGATCGCGTTGAACACGTGGCCCTTGACCGCGTCGCCCACCGGCACCCGGATCGGGGAGCCGGAGTCGCGCACCACGGCGCCACGGACCAGACCGTCGGTCGGCTGCATCGAGATCGCGCGGACCACGTTGTCACCCAGGTGCTGGGCGACCTCGAGGGTCAGCGTCTTCTCGCCGCCGGAGAGGGTCACGTCCACGTTCAGGGCGTTGAACAGGTCCGGCATGGCGTCGCGCGGGAACTCGGCGTCGACGACCGGGCCGATGACCCGGACCACGCGACCGGTGGCCGTCTTGGTCTCGGCTGGTACCCCAGCCGCAGTCGATACAGTCATCACACTTCACTTCCCGACGCGGCCAGCGCGTTCGCGCCGCCGACGATCTCACTGATCTCCTGGGTGATCCCGGCCTGGCGGGCCGAGTTCATCTCGCGCGTGTACTTCTCGATCATCTCTTCGGCGTTGTCGGTGGCGCTCTTCATCGCCCGCCGCCGGGCCGCCGACTCGCTGGCCGCCGACTCGATCAACGCCGCGTAGATCCGCGTGTTGATGTACTTCGGCAGCAGCGCGTCGAGCAGCGCCTCCGCCTCCGGCTCGAACTCGTACGCCGGGAGCAGGCCCTCGGACCGCGGCCGGTCCTCGACCTCCATCGGCCCGATGATCCTCGTGACCGGGTTCTGGGTCATCAGGGACTTGAACTCGGTGTAGACGATGTGCAGCTCGTCGACGCCGAGAACCCCGTCGGGCCCGGGGCCGCCGTCGACGTCGTCCGCGCCGGCCGTGAACGCCTTGATCAGCGTCTGGCCCACCTCACGGGCGTCGGCGAAGGTCGGCTGCTCCGAGAACCCGGTCCAGTTCGCCTCGATCGGCCGGTTGCGGAACCGGTAGTACTGGACGCCCTTGCGGCCGATGACGTAGAGCACGGGCTCCTTGCCGTCGGCGCGCAGCCGGGCGATCAGCGACTCCGCGGTCTTGATGGCGTTGGTGCTGTAGCCACCGGCCAGGCCCCGGTCGCTGGTGATCAGCAGCACACCGGCCCGCCGCACCCGCTCACGCGGGGTGAGCAGCGGGTGGTCGATCCGCGCGTTGGAGGCCAGCGCCGTGAGCACCCCGGTGATCGCCTGGGCGTACGGCAGGGACGCCTCCACCCGGGCCTGGGCCTTGGCGATGCGGCTCGTCGCGACGAGCTCCATCGCCTTGGTGATCTTCTTCATCCCCTTCGCCGAGCGGATGCGCTGGCGCAGGACGCGAACCTGGGCGGCCATCGGTCAGCTCTCGGCCGGACGGTCGGCGGCGCCGTCGCGGAACCGGGTCACCGTCTCGCGGTTCTCCTCGCCCTCCAGCGGCTTCGCCTCGGGGTCGTTGATCCGCCGCTCCTCCTCCTTGCCGAGGAAGAGCTTCTTGAACTCGGCGATCGCCGAGTCGAGCGAGCCGATGATCTCGTCGTCCCACTTGTGGTCCGCGATCGCCGCCAGGACGCCCTCGTGCTTGTGGCGCAGGTACTGGAGGAACTCGGACTCGAAGCGCCGGACCTCGCCGACCGGGATGTCGTCCAGCTTGCCCTCGGTGCCGGCCCAGACCGAGACGACCTGCTCCTGCACCGGGTACGGCGAGTAGTTCGGCTGCTTGAGCAGCTCGACCAGGCGGGAACCACGCTCCAACTGGGCCCGGGAGGCCTTGTCCAGGTCGGAGGCGAAGGCGGCGAACGCCTCCAGCTCGCGGTACTGGGCCAGGTTGAGCCGCAGCGAACCGGCGACCTTCTTCATCGGCTTCACCTGTGCGGCGCCACCGACCCGGGAGACCGAGGTGCCGACGTTGATGGCCGGCCGGACGCCCTGGTTGAACAGGTCGGTCTCCAGGAAGATCTGGCCGTCGGTGATCGAGATGACGTTGGTCGGGATGAACGCCGAGATGTCGTTCGCCTTGGTCTCGATGATCGGCAGACCGGTCATCGAGCCGCCGCCCA
>JAEYGD010000565.1 GCA_023402505.1 Actinomycetes bacterium | reverse complement strand
TCCCCGGCCCGCGTGGCCGGGGACGGCGGCCGGAGGCTGTCCGCGGATGATCGTGGCTGCTACGGTCAGCGCTCATGGAAACCCCGTCACGTTGGTACCGGCCGGCGCCGGACGCGTTGCTGCTCACCGGTGCCGCCGTCGCGCTGCTCGGTTACCTGGTGCCGTGGTTCAGGATCAGCGAGCGGTACCTGTGGTCGTACTCGGGCTGGAACTACCTGACCCTGAGCACCGGGGGCGGCTGGACGTGGTGGCCGGTGTTTTTCCTGGTGATCGCGATCGGTGCCAGCCTCTGGGCGCGCCGGGTGGCGGGGCTGGCGATGCTCGCCGTCGGCGCGGCGGTGGCCGGGATGTTCCTCGCCGGCGCCGTGGTGGCGGTCAGCCTGGGTGCCCTGCCGGAGCGCAGCAGCACCAACTGGGTCGGTGAGCTGCCGGTCGGGACGGGTCTGCCGCTGATGGCCGTCGGTTTCGGATGCGTCGTCGCCGGGGCGGTGGCCGCCGCCCGGCGGTGACCCGGGCGGCGGGAGCCGGTGGCAACCCGACGTCCGCGCAGCATCGAGTGCCGCGCCGCCGGGCGTGGCCGGGGGGAGGGCCCTGTGTGGAGCGTCGGGGACATGCCGAGCCAGGCGGGTCGGGTCGCCGTGGTGACCGGGGCCAGCGCGGGCATCGGTCTCGCCACCGCCAAGGCGTTGGCGGAGCGCGGGTGCCACGTCGTGCTGGCCGTGCGTGACCCGGCCCGGGGTGCCGACGCGGCGGCGCGCATCGGCGGTTCGACCGCGGTGGTCCGGTTGGATCTCGCCTCGCTCGACTCGGTCCGGTCGGCGGCCGCCGAGCTGACCGCGCACCATCCGCGGATCGACCTGCTGGTCAACAACGCGGGCGCGTGGTCGGCCACCCGGGCCGAGACCCGCGACGGGTTCGAGCTGCAGTTCGGCGTCAACCACCTCGGGCACTTCGCGTTCACCGGCCTGGTGCTCGGCGCGATGTTGACCGCGCCGTCCTCGCGGGTGGTCACGGTGAGCAGCGTGAGCCACCGCGCGGGCGCGATCGACCTGGCCGACCTGCCGATGCTGACCGGCTACCGGCACACCGTGGCGTACGCGCGCTCCAAGCTGGCGAACCTGCTGTTCGCGTTCGAGCTGCACCGCCGGTTGGCGCGGGCCGGTGCGGCGACCGGGTCGCTCGCCGCCCATCCGGGCGGCGTCTGGACCGGGCTGTTCCGGGGCGCGAACCCGGCGGTGCTGGTGAACACCGTGGGTCGGGTGGTGACGCAGTCCCCGGAGCGGGGTGCGCTGGCCGTCCTCCGGGCCGCGACGGACCCGGATGCCACCGGCGGTCAGTACTACGGCCCGGGCGGGATGGCCGAGTTGCGGGGCGCCCCCAAACTGGTCCGGGCGAGCGCCACGGCACAGGACGAGGCGCTGGCCCGAAAGGTGTGGGCCGAGTCCGAACGGCTCACTGGCGTCGGGTACGGGCCGGTCCTGGGCCCGGTCTGAGCGCACCCGGGGGAGCCGGCCCGACCCCCGGGCCGTGGATGCTGCCACCCGGCCGCACCGGATCCGGCGGTCAACGGTGCAGACCGGCGCCCTTGACCACCTTGTCCACCGCGTTGCGCGGGCCGTGCAGGGCCAGCCCCACCAGGTCGAGCTTCTCCCGGGTCACCGCCCGCACGGCCGCCCGGTTGTCCCGGTCGTTGCCGGTGCCGAACAGCTCGTGGGTGAAGATCGAGGTACGCAGGCCGCGGTCGTGTGCGCGGGCCAGGGCACCGGTGAGGGTGGCCCGGTCACCCGCGAAGACCAGCACCGGCTGGCGGAACATCGGCAGGTAACGGGTGCCGTCGGCGTCGGCGTACTCCTCGCCGAGCAGCTCGGGCTCGGCTCCGGCGATGCCGCTGACCAGGAACGCGGTGACGTTGAGTCGTTGCCAGACCGCCAGGTCGTCGCGGAGCAGGACGGCGATCTTGGTGGCGAATCGGATGGGCTCACTCATGGCTGTGAGCCTGCCCGCGCGGCACGGCACGGTCTTGTACGTTCTTAGCGTGGCCATCCGGTCGGCCGGTCCCCGGGTCAGCGCCTGGCGACCCGGGGTGCCCGGGATAGCCGAGGTGTTCCACGCGCACTTCGTCGACCACGCGTACCCGGCGCACACGCACGACGTGTGGACGCTGCTGATCGTCGACGACGGCGCGATCCGTTTCGACCTCGACCGGCACCGGCACGGTGCCCGGCGGCCGTCGGTCACGCTGCTGCCACCGCACGTCCCCCACGACGGCCGGTCGGCCTCCCGGCAGGGGTTCCGCAAGCGGGTCCTGTACCTCGACACGTCGCTGCTCGGCGGCGAGCTGGCCGGCGTGGCCGCCGACCAGCCGACCCTGCCCGACCTTCGGCTGCGGCACCGGATCGACCAGCTCCACCGGGTGCTCGCCGAGCCGGGGGAGGCGTTCGAGGCGGACAGCCGGCTCGCGTTCGTGCTGGAGCGGATCGAGCGGCACCTGCGCGGGCGCGACCGGTCCCGGCCCGAGCCGGCCGGCCGCGTCCTCGCCGTGCGGTTGCGGGAGCTGCTGGACGCGCGGACCACCGAGGGCGTCACCCTGCGCGAGGCCGCCGAGCTGCTGCACGCCCACCCCACGCACCTGGTGCGGACGTTCACCCGGACGCACGGCCTGCCGCCGCACGCGTACCTGACCGGTCGCCGGGTCGAGGTCGCCCGCCGGCTGCTGCTCGCCGGCCAGCGTCCCGCCGAGGTGGCCGCGGCGGTCGGCTTCTACGACCAGTCCCACCTGGCCCGGCACTTCAAGCGGCACCTGGGCGTCAGCCCGGCCCGGTTCCCCGGCCCCGGCGGGCGGGCTCGGGTGCCTGCCGCGCCGTGAGCGACGCGGGGGGATGCTGTCCGCTGCGGGCCGTTTGACGAGGGGTGGCCGGCTGGGCCCGGAGGGTCGAGGGGCCGGGGCACCACCGCACCCGCCGCCCGGCCTCGATTGACGGCCGCCCGCGCACGGGAGTGTCGCACGGGCGAGGCAGAATCGCGTCTGTGCTGGTGGCGGTGGTCGGCGACGAGGTCGGCGGGGGAGTCCTGCAACCCCTCGACGCGTCCGGTCGCCCGGCCGCGCCTGCCGAGCCGGTCGCCGACCTGGTCGCCGCCGTCGCCGCCCGGGAGCGTGCCGGGCGTCCGCGCTGGGTGTGGGCCTGCGGCGCGACGCTCTATCCGGCGCTGCTGCGCGCCGGTGTCCGCGTCGACCGTTGCCACGACGTCGAGCTGACCGAGGCGCTGCTGCTGGGGCACGCCGGCCGCTGGGGGGAGCCGCGCTCGCTCGCCGCCGCCTGGGCGCGACTCACCGG
>JAEYGD010000159.1 GCA_023402505.1 Actinomycetes bacterium | reverse complement strand
GGGGCGGGCGGCGCGGCCGGTCCGGCCGCGAACGGCGATGCCGGGCGCTCGACGGTCCCGGACGGCGGGGCCGGGCGCTCGACGGTCAGGGGCGGCGGCGCCGGGCGCTCGACGGTCCCGAACGGCGATGCCGGATGCTCGACGCCAACGGAAGGCGGCGCCGGATGCTCGACGCCAACGGGCGGCGGCACGGGCCGTTCGGTACCCGGGGCCGGCGGCACGGGGTACCCGGCAGCCGGCGGCACGGGACGCTCGACGGTGGCGGGCGGTGGGACCGTCCCGCCTCCCGGCCGGCCCGGCGCGTCCCCGGACCACTGCCCGGCGTCGGCCGGGTCACCGGCGAGCCCGGAGACCGGCGGCACGGTGAGATCCCGCGACTCGATGATCGTGCCCTCGATGACGATCGGGGTAAAGCCACGGCGGGGCGCCGGCGGGCCGGAGACCGGCTCGGCGACCGAGGCCGGCTCCGGTTCAGCGGGCGGCGGGGTGGGCCGGCGCCGGGGCAGGGCCTGTGTCGGGTCGCCGTCCGGCGTACGGCGCGCGTACGCCCGGAGGGTCGCCGGGTCGGGCACCGGGAACCGGACGGTCCGGGCCTCCTCCCCGGTGGTCCGCTGTTGCGGCGCCCGGGAGGTGTCCCCGGGAACCGCGAAACCCCGGTTCGTCGCGTCCTGGCCGGCGCGCACGGCGTCCCCGGTCGGGAACGCCTGCGTGGGAGCCTCCGCCAGCGGGTCCGTGAGCGGCCGGCGGCGCGGGAACGGCTGGCCGCCGCGGGCGAAACGCGGCGGCGGGACCGCCCGCTCCTCCCGGTTGGGCCGGCCGGAGGCCGGCTCGAAGAAGGAACGGTGGTTCGGCCGCTCGGGCTCCCCGGACGGGCCGCCGTTCGCCGGCACCCCCGCGTCGACGGGCCGCCAGCCGGGGCGGTCCACCCCGGGCGGTGGGGGCCAGCGGTCGCTCGGATCCGGGCCGGGCGACGACGTCCGGCCGGATTCCATCAGCGGTCGCCGGAGCGCGGCCGCGCGCAGCTCGGCCGGACTGCGCAGCGGCGTTCCGGGCGGTGGGACGGGTGGCGGGGCCGGACGCGGGGGTACGGCGGCCTCCGGGGCCTGACCGGCCTGCGGCGCCCGCCCCTGCGGTCCGGTGACCGGCTGACCGTCCCCGCCGCCGGGACCGGTACCGGCGGCACGCCCCCGGGCGAGCGTCTCCGCCCGCTCCAGGCGGGCCCGCGCTCCCATCGTGCGACCGGGCAGCCGGACGTCCCCCCGGGCGAGCTGTGCGACGTACCAGGCCGGCAGGTAACCCTCGATGGGCAGGCCGGGGTTGACCGCGAGCCACCACTCGTGGTTGGGCCAGTGGTCGGCCAACTCGACGTACGCGGCCCGGCGGCTCGCCCCCGCGTGCTCGCCCAGGCAGGCGCGCATCGCGGCGGGCGAGGTGAACGCCAGCACGTGGGTGCGCCCGCCGGCGGTCCAGGTGCCCCAGTTCATCGGCGCCTGGCCGGCGAGTGCCTGCGCCGAGACCGGCAGAAGCAGGTCGGTCCGTGCCAGGACCCGGAAGTAGAGTTGCTGGTCGTTGGCGTGCAACGCCTCGCGCATCGCCGCTTCCGCCTCGGTGGCCGGCTCCCATTCGGTCACGGCCACCCCTCCTCCCCGGCAACAGGCCACAGGTATCGCGTACAACCTACAAGGTGGTATCAAGATCACAATGGCTGGCCGCGCCGGATCGGCGTAGGCGATAACATCGCGTTCCGGAGTCGACACGATACGGAGGGGTCGATGTCCCGGAGCCCGGCGCGCCCCCTGCTAGCCGTGTCGGCGGTCGCGGTGCTGGCGTCCCTGACCGCCGTTCCCGCGCACGCCGCCCCCGGGTGCGCGACGCCGCTCGCGCCGGCCCGCCCCATCACCACGGCGCCGTGGCCGCAGCAGCGGTACGCGCCGGAGCGGCTGATCCCCCTCGCCACCGGGGCGGGAGTGACCGTGGCGGTCGTCGACTCCGGCGTCGACCCCACACACCCCCAGCTCACCGGGCGGGTCGCCGCCGGCACCGACCTGCTCGACCCGGGCGGGGACGGCAGGCGGGACTGCGCCGGCCACGGCACCGGAGTCGCGAGCATCATCGCCGCCGCGCGCCACGACGGGCTCGCGTTCCACGGCCTGGCGCCGGACGCCCGGATCCTTCCGGTACGCGTCAGCGAGCAGCAGGTGGTCGACGGCCGGGAGTCGGGGCGTACGGTGAGCGCCCGCGACTTCGCCAGGGCGATCCGCTGGGCGGTCGACAACGGCGCCGACGTGCTCAACCTGTCCCTCGTGCTGTACGCGGACAACCCCGCCGTGCGGGCGGCCGTCGCCCACGCGGTCGACCGTGACGTGGTCGTGGTGGCCGCCGCCGGGAACCTGCACGACAGCGGGGACCCGCGCCCCTACCCGGCCGCGTACGACGGGGTGCTCGGGGTGGGCGCGATCGGTGCGGACGGGGTGCGCGCCTCCTTCTCCCAGACCGGCCCCTACGTGGACCTGGTCGCGCCGGGCAGCGACGTGGTGACGGCGGCGCCCCGGCAGGGCCACCACCGCGCCGAGGGCACCAGCTACGCCGTGCCGTTCGTGGCGGCCACCGCCGCTCTGCTGCGCCAGTACCGGCCGGAGCTGGACGCGACCCAGGTGGCGCAGCGGATCCTGGTTACCGCCGATCCCGCCCCGGGCGCCGGGTACGGCGTGGGCGTGCTGAACCCGTACCGGGCGTTGACCGAGGGCGGCGGCGGGCCGGCGCGGGACCGGCCGGCCGCTGCGCTGCTCGCCGACCGGGACGACCCGGCCCGGGTCGCCGAGCGGGCT
>JAEYGD010000154.1 GCA_023402505.1 Actinomycetes bacterium | reverse complement strand
TCCCGCCACCGGCCGGCCACCGGACGCCCGCGCCGCCCCCGGCCGGCCACCCGGCGCCCGTGTCACCGGCCCGCCCGCCACGGCCGGTCGACCCGGCCGCCACCGCGCTCATCCCGCCCGTGCCGGGACGCACCCCGCCCGGTCCCGCCGTGGACGCGACCGCCCTGATGGGCGCCGTTCCCCGGCCACCACGCGGCGAGGAACCCACGGACGAGAAGGCGACCCCGGAACCGCCCCAGCCGCGGCGCGGCGAGCGGGTGGTCAAGCTGCGGCCGGAGCAGACCGGCGACGGCTACCGGAGCGTCTACTCGGAGCTGACCCGGCCGACCCTCTGGTCCCGCGTGCGCTCCGGTGTCCGCGTCACCGGCGAGGTGCTCATCACCTTCGGGATCGTCGTGCTCCTCTTCGCCGGTTACGAGGTCTGGGGCAAGTCGGCGATCGTCGACGCCCACCAGACCGACCTCAGCCAGCAACTCGCCCAGGCGTGGGGGCCCAGCGGCGACCCGACGGTCATGCCCTCCGCCGGGCCGTCCGCGGCCACGAAACCGCCGGTACCGGTGCAGGGCAAGCCGATCGCCGGCCTCTACATCCCGAAGCTCGACAAGAGCTGGATCGTCGTCGAGGGCGTCACCCAGAAGGACATCCGGTACGCGCCGGGCCACTACCCGTCCAGTGCGATGCCCGGCCAGGTGGGCAACTTCTCCGTCGCCGGGCACCGCAACCGGGCCACCTTCTGGCGCCTCGACGAACTGCGCGAGGACGACGTGATCGTCGCCGAGGACAAGAACAACTGGTACGTCTACCGCGTCACCCGCAACCACATCGTCAAGCCGTCGCAGGTGGAGGTGGTGGCACCGGTGCCCGGGAAGCCGGGCGCGCGGCCGACCACCGCGATGCTCACGCTGACCACCTGCAACCCGAAGTTCGACAACTACGAGCGCCTGATCATCCACGCGGAGCTGACCCGTACGCAGGCCAAGTCGGCGGGTCGCCCCGCGGAACTGGGGACGTGAGGACGATGTACGCGTGGATCTGGCGGAAACTGCCGTTCGGCCTGCCCGGCAAGCTGGCCGGCAGCGTGCTGCTGGCGACGGCCATGGTCGCGCTGCTCTGGTACGTCGTCTTCCCCTGGGCCGAGCCGCTGCTCCCGTTCGACGACGTGCAGGTGACGCAGGACTCCGGCGTGCCGGGCGTACCGGACGAGCCGCTGCCCGGCGACGGGGAGGCACCGGCCGGCGACGACCACGACCTGCCGTACGACACGGACGAGAACAACACCCCGCCCCCGTCTCCCGCTTCGGAAGAGTGACCCGTGCGCGTCCTGGTCATCGACAACTACGACTCGTTCGTCTTCAACCTGGTGCAGTACCTGGGCCAGCTGGGGGTGGACTGCGAGGTACGCCGCAACGACGAGATCAGCGTCGCGGAGGTCGGGAAGGCCGGCGCGGACGGCGTACTGCTCTCGCCCGGCCCGGGCAGCCCGGACCGCGCCGGGATCTGCCTGGACGTCATCAAGGAGTACGCGGGCACGCTGCCCCTGTTCGGCGTCTGCCTCGGTCACCAGGCGATCGGTGAGGCGTTCGGGGCCACCGTCGACCGGGCGCCGGAGCTGCTGCACGGAAAGACGTCGGAGGTGCGGCACCACGGCACCGGCGTGCTGGCCAACCTGCCCGATCCGTTCACGGCGACCCGCTACCACTCCCTGGCCGTCGTGCCGGAGACGCTGCCCGACGAGCTCGAGGTGACCGGCTGGACCGGTTCCGGCGTGGTGATGGCGATGCGCCACCGCACGTTGCCGATCGAGGGCGTCCAGTTCCACCCCGAGTCGGTGCTGACCGAGGGCGGCCACCTGATGCTGGCGAACTGGCTGGCGTCCTGCGGCTGGCCGGAGGCACTGGAGCGGGCCCCCGCGCTGGCCGCCGAGGTGGACTCCCGCCGCCGGGCGGCCTTCGCCGCCTCCTGACGACGAGGCCGGTCAGTCCCTCAGCGCGTCCCGGACCGCCGGGTCGGCGGGTGAGGAGACGGCCGGCGGCCGGCGGCGGAATGCGTCCCACCCGGCCTTGCCGCTGGCCAGGAAGTCCCGGGCCGTCTTCTCGACCACCAGGGCCCGTCCGCAGCCGGGGCAGCTCGCGATCACCCCGTCGGCGTCCAGACCGAGGTGCCGGCACAGCGTCACGGCACGGGACACGTGCCAGGACTGGGTGACGACCAGTGCCCGCTCGACGCCGTACACCTCGCGGGCCCGCGCGCAGGTGTCGTAGGTGTCCAGGCCGAACGGGTCGGCCACGACGCGTCCCGGGTCGACGCCCAGCCGCTCCGTCAGGTAGGCGGTCATGGCCGCCGTCTCGTCACCGGAGGCCCCGCCGCCGTCGCCGGACACCAGCACCACCCGGGCCCGCCCGCTGTTCACCAGTTCGCCGGCGGTGTCCAGGCGGCCGGCGAGCCGGTTGCCCGGTTGACGCCGGTCGGCCGCCACCTCCGTACCGAGGACGATCACGACGTCGGCGGCCGGGGCGTCCGCCACGTCGTGGACGTGGCCGCGCGCCGACACCGTGATCCAGAACCAGGGCAGGCTACCGAGCAGCACCACGGCCAGGCCGGCGACGGCCGAGCGGGCCAGGGTCCGCCGCCACCGGCGCACCCGGCCCGCCGGGTCGGTCTCCACGCGGTCAGTCGGTCGGCAGGCGGGCCGGCGGCGTCGTCGGGATGGGGAAGCCGCCGCCGCCCCCGTTACCGGGTGGGGGCGTGGTCGGCGTGGTGCCGGTCGGGTCCGTCGTCGGGTCCTGCGTGGGTTCCTCCGCCACCGTCACGGTGATGGTGACCGTCTTGCCCTTCGCGAGGTCGGTGTTCGGCCGGGGGTCCTGCGCGGTCACCCGGCCGGCCTCGCTCGCCGGCACCGCCTGGCCCTCCTCGACACGCACCTTGTAGCCGGCGTCCTCCAGCTCGTCCCGCGCGTCGTCCTCCGACTGGTTCACCACGTTCGGCACCTTGCCGATGTTGCCCTTGGACACGGTCAGCGTGACCTCGGCGCCCTCGGCGGCCTGGGCTCCCTCGTCCGGCGACACCGACAGGACGGTGTCCTTCGGCTCGGCGCTGTCCTTCTCGGCCTTCTTTACCTTGAAGCCCTCGTTCTCCAGTTGCCGCTTCGCGATGTCGTACGTGGCGCCGACCAGGGTGTCCGGGATGACCTTCGTCGCCGGACCCCCGCAGATCTGGACCCGGACCACCTGGGCCGGCTCCAGCCGGGCACCCTCGCCGGGCTCCTGGTTGACCACCTGGCCCTTCACACAGTTGCTGCCGAAGACCTCCGTGCCGGTGTCCGGTGTCAGGTTGGCCGCCCGGATCGCGGCGAACGCGTCGGCCTGGGTCATCCCGGTCACCTTGGGTACCGCGACCTGGTCCGGCCGCTGGTTCATCAGCAGCGCGGCGACCAGGGCGATGACCGCGAGCACGCCGAGCGCGGCGAACGTCGCGATCAACCAGGACGACGCCTTGCGCTGGCGCGGGTCACCGACCCGGGCCGGGATCTGCTGGGTCCGGGTCGCGGCGGCCGGGTAGCCGGCGCCCGCCGGCGCGAGCTGGGTGGTCTCGTCCTCCCGCATCACCGGCGTCGCCATGACCGGACGGCCGGCGGCGGCGCGCAGCAGGTCGGCGCGCATCTCACCGGCGCTCTGGTAGCGGTTGAGCGGGTTCTTCGACAGCGCCTTGAGCACGATCGCGTCGACCGCCGGGCTGACCTCCGGGTTGAGGTCGCTGGGCGTCGGCGGCGTCTCCCGGACGTGCTGGTACGCGACGCTGACCGGGCTGTCCCCGACGAACGGCGGGTGCCCGCACAGCAGCTCGAAGAGCACGCAGCCGGCGGCGTAGACGTCGGAGCGGGCGTCGACGGCCTCGCCCCGGGCCTGCTCCGGCGACAGGTACTGCGCGGTGCCGATCACGGCGCTGGTCTGCGTCATCGTCGTGGCGCCGCTGGCCAGGGCCCGGGCGATGCCGAAGTCCATGACCTTGACCTGGCCGGTCTGGGTGAGCATCACGTTGCCGGGCTTGATGTCCCGGTGGATGATCCCGTGCCGGTGGCTGAACTCCAGCGCCGCGCACATGTCGGCGCAGATCTCCAGCGCCCGCCGCGGCTGGAGCCGCCCTTCGGCGCCCAGCACCTCCTTGAGCGTGCGCCCGTTGACGAACTCCATGACGATGAACGGCAGGGTCTCGCCGGTCGGCGCGTGCTCCTCGCCCGTGTCGTACACAGCGACGATGGCCGGGTGGTTGAGGGACGCGGCGTTCTGCGCCTCCCGGCGGAACCGCATCTGGAAGGTGGCGTCCCGGGCCAGGTCGGTCCGGAGCATCTTGATCGCGACGTCCCGGCCGAGCCGCAGGTCGCGACCGCGGTGCACCTCGGCCATGCCGCCGTAGCCGAGGAGCTCGCCGACCTGGTACCTGCCTCCGAGCAGGCGGGCCTGCGCTGTCATCGCGTCTGTCGTCCTTCGCTCGTCGTCGTCTCGTCGCCGCCCGGGGGCAGTTGCTGTCGACGGTACGACGTTCCAGCCGGAACGTCGCGTCCGTCCAGCCGGAGCGCGCTGGACGTCACCGTCAGCGGCGCCGGCGTGCCGGAGGCCCCGGCTCTTGTCGACTCCCGCAGGGAGTAGGAAATCACGCCGGAGCAGACCACCACCAGCACGGCCAGGAGGACGATGAGCAGCACCCGCCCGGACCGGGACGGGCGCGGTGGCGGCGGT
>JAEYGD010000127.1 GCA_023402505.1 Actinomycetes bacterium | reverse complement strand
GTCCTGCCCCGGCGGCCCGCGGTCCTGCCCCGGCGGCCCGGCGTCCGGCGGGCCGGCGCGATCCTCCCTCGGCCGGGTGTGCGGGGCCGGCGGCCCGGTCGGGACCGGCCGGGTGGCGTGGGTCAGCCACGCCCGTGCGGCGTGGTCCAGCCGGCGAGGTCCGGGCCGAGCGGGACGATCCCGGTCGGGTTGATCATCTGGTGGGTGCCGTAGTAGTGCCGCTTGATGTGGTCGAAGTCCACCGTCTCGCCGAAGCCCGGCGTCTGGAACAGGTCCCGCGCGTACGCCCACAGCACCGGCAGCTCGGTCAGCTTGTGCCGGTTGCACTTGAAGTGCCCGTGGTACGCCACGTCGAAGCGGACCAGCGTCGTGAACAGCCGCACGTCCGCCTCGGTGATCGAGTCCCCCATCAGGTAGCGGCGGCCGGCCAGCCGCTCGGACAGCGCGTCCAGCCGCGCGAAGAGCGCCCGGAAGGCGTCGTCGTACGCGGACTGGGAGGTGGCGAAGCCGCACCGGTAGACGCCGTTGTTGACGTCCCGGTGGATCTCCGCCATCAGCGCGTCCAGCTCCGGCCGCAGCTGTTCCGGGTAGAGGTCGGGTGCGCCCGGGCGGTGCAGCGACCGCCACTGCGTCGACAGGTCGAGGGTGAGCTGCGGGTAGTCGTTGGTGACCACCCGGCCGGTGAGCGTGTCGACCAGCGCCGGGACGGTGACCCGACCGGTGTAGTCGGGATCGGTCGCCAGGTACGCCTCGGACAGGTAGCCGATGCCGAGCACCGGGTCGAACCCGTCCGGGTCGAGGCTGAACCGCCAGCCCTTCTCGTCCCGGATCGGGTCCACGGTGCCGAGCGAGATCGCGTCGTCCAGCCCGAGCAACCCGCGTACGATCCGGGCCCGGTGTGCCCACGGGCAGGCCCGACACCAGATCAGCCGGTACCGGCCGGCCTCCAGCGGCCACCGCCCCTGCGCGTCCGGACCGCCACCGGGCGGGGAGTCGGAATCCGGGGTGACCCGGCCGGTGAAACGGTTGGGCTGGCGCACGAACTCGCCCCTGCCGCTGGTCTCTGCTGTGAACTGGGCCCCGGCCATGCCGCCAACCTATCCGCTCCGGGCGCGGATATCCTGTCGTCGAAGCGTCACCCGGGACCCGGCGGGCGCATCCACCCCGACCTTCCACCCCCGAAGGACTCGCGATGACCGTGGCATACCTGGTGGCCGGTGTCCGCACCCCGATCGGCCGGTACGCGGGCGCGCTCGCCAACGTCCGGCCCGACGACCTGGCGGCCCACGTGGTCCGCGAACTGGTCGCCCGGCACCCGTCGGTGGACTGGGCCCGCACCGACGACGTGATCCTCGGCTGCGCGAACCAGGCCGGCGAGGACAACCGCAACGTGGCCCGGATGGCGGCGCTGCTCGCCGGCCTGCCCGAGGAGGTGCCCGGCAGCACCGTCAACCGCCTCTGCGGCTCCGGTCTCGACGCCCTCGCCACCGCCGCCCGCTCGATCGTGGCCGGCGAGGCCGACCTGGTCGTGGCCGGCGGTGTGGAGAGCATGAGCCGGGCGCCGTTCGTCCTGCCCAAGGCCGGGACCGCCTTCTCGCGTACGGCCGAGATCTACGACACGACGATCGGCTGGCGGCTGGTCAACCCGCTGATGAAGCGGGGGTGGGGCACCGACTCGATGCCGGAGACCGCGGAGAACGTGGCCGCCGAGCACGGTGTCGACCGGGCCGCGCAGGACGCGTTCGCGTACCGGTCCCAGCAGCGCGCGGCGAAGGCGCAGGCCGACGGCCGGCTCGCCGAGGAGATCGTGCCGGTGACCGTCCCCGCCGGCCGCCGGGAGACGAAGCTGGTCGAGGTGGACGAGCACCCGCGGGAGACCTCGCCGGAGAAGCTCGCCGCCCTGCCGACCCCGTTCCGGGAGGGCGGCACGGTGACCGCCGGCAACTCCTCCGGCGTCAACGACGGTGCGGTGGCCCTGCTGGTCGCGTCCGAGGCGGCGGTCGCACGGTACGACCTGACCCCGTTGGCCCGGGTGGCCGGCGCGGCGGCGGCCGGCGTCCCGCCGCGGGTCATGGGCATCGGCCCGGTGCCGGCCACCCGGCGGCTGCTGGACCGCCTCGGTCTCGGGCTGGGCGACGTCGACGTGATCGAGCTGAACGAGGCGTTCGCGGCGCAGGCCGTGGCCGTGCTGCGTGAGCTGGGCCTGCCCGAGGACGCCGAGCACGTCAACCCGAACGGCGGGGCCATCGCGCTCGGGCACCCGCTCGGCGCGAGCGGGGCCCGGCTGGCCCTGACCGCCGCGCTGGAGCTGCGCCGCCGCGGCGGCCGGCGGGCGCTGGCCACGATGTGTGTCGGTGTCGGTCAGGGCATCTCGCTGGTGTTGGAGTCCGCCGCCTGACGCCGGGCACCGGGCACGGGCGCCTGACGCCGCCGCGCGCCGGGCTTCGCCGCCCCGCGCGACCCGGGCCGCCGGAGCGGCCCGACCGGCCACTGTGGCCGGTCGACTCCGCACCGTGACGGTGATCGTCGGCGATCCGACGACCGGGCGGAAGTGGGGCGCTCGACCCTCCCGTCCGCGCTGAGCCGCGCTTAGAGTGGTGTGGACCACACGATCCGCGGGTCGGCCGGTACGCCTCCGCGTGTCCGCACGCCCTCGACACCGGTTCCCTTCCCGCACCGCGGCGACGACTTGGGGTGCAGCACAGTGCAGATGCCGGACGGCCTTCCCACCGAGATCGACCTCTCCCGGCCGAGCGCGGCCCGGGTGTACGACTACTTCCTCGGCGGAGCCCACAACTTCGAGATCGACCGGCAGCTCGCCGAGCAGATCGCGAGCATGACCCCGAACCTGGCCGCCACCATGCGCGCCGGGCGGGAGTTCCTCCGCCGCGCCGTACGGGCCCTGCTGGACGCGGGGGTCGACCAGTTCCTGGACATCGGGTCCGGCATCCCGACCGTCGGCAACGTGCACGAGGTCGCCCAGGCCGCCAACCCGAAGGCGCGGGTGGTCTACGTGGACATCGACCCGGTCGCGGTGGCCCACAGCCGGGAGCTGCTGACCGGCAACGACCTGACCGCGGTCATCCACGCCGACCTGCGCGAGCCGGAGCGGATCCTCGCCGAGGCCCGGGAGTCCGGGCTGATCGACTTCGACCGCCCGCTGGGCATCCTGCTCGCCGGGGTGGTGCACTTCATCCCGGACGCCGACCGCCCCGGCGACCTCCTGGCCACGCTGCGCGCGGCCGCCGCTCCCGGCAGCCACCTGGTGATCTCCCACTCGACGTACGAGGACCAGCCGCAGGAGATGCTCGACGCCCAGCGGCTGTCGGCGCGTACCGACACCGAGATCACCCTGCGCTCCCGCGCCGAGATCACCGGCTTCTTCGGCGACTGGACGATCCTGGAGCCGGGCGTCGTGCACATGCCGCTGTGGCGGCCCGACTCGCCGTCCGACGTGGACGACAAGCCGGAGCAGTTCGGCGCCTTCGGCGGCGTGGCCCGGTACGAGCGACCGGCCGGCTGATCGACGTGGTCGCCGTCCGGGAGCCGAGCGGGCGCGACGTCGGCCGGGGCGGCGCCCAGGAGTACGCGGCGGAGTGGACCCGCGCGGTGCGCCGGCTCGGTTTCGTGCCGCTCAGCGCTGGCGAGACGGAGCGGCTGCTGCACCTGCACACCGTGCGGCTGGCGCAGGCCCTGCTCGCCGAGCCGTTCTCGGCCCTGCCGGCCGCCGAGGTCGGCCGGGCGCTGGTCGACGCGCACCTGACCGAGCCGGGGGTGCTCGACTGGTCGGTGCAGGCCCTCGGTGACCGCTTCCTCGACCGGGTGCTGCCGGATCTTGCGCGTACGGAGCAGACGGCGCAGCGCGTCGCGGCGCTGCAGGGCGCGCTCGCCGCCGCGTTCGCCCGGGCGTTGCGCGACCGCACCTTCGCCCAGCAGGAGCGGATCGCCCGCTCGGCCTGGCAGGCGCGCGACGAGGTGGAGCAGGCCCTGCGGCACAGCGAGGCGCGGTTCCGGGCGGTGTTCAGCGGCGCGGCCATCGGCATCGGCATCGCGGGGGTCGACGGCCAGGTCCTCGACGTCAACCAGGCTTTCGCGGACATGCTCGGCTACTCGATCGAGGAGTTGCGGCAGATCAACGTGGCGTCGCTGTTCCACGCGGACGACGCGGCCGGGATGTGGGAGCTCTACCAGGAGCTGATCGAGGGCAAGCACGACTCGGCCCGGGTGGAGAAGCGCTACCACCGCAAGGACGGCAGCGTCGTCTGGACCGACCTGGCCGTCTCGCTGATCCGGTACGACGACGGGCGTCCCCGGTTCACCGTCGCGGTGATCGAGGACATCACCGAGCGGCACGAACTGCAGAAGCGGCTGCGGTTCCAGGCGCTGCACGACCCGCTCACCGGCCTGCCCAACCGGACCCTGTTCTTCGAGACGCTGAACCTGGTCCTCGCGAGCGCCGACGCCGAGCGCCGGATCGGTGTCTGCTTCCTGGACCTGGACGGGTTCAAGGCGGTCAACGACAGCCTCGGCCACGACCTGGGCGACCGGCTGCTCGTGACGATCGCCGGCCGGCTGGCCGACTGCGTGGCCGGGCGGGGTCACCTGGTCGCCCGGATGGGCGGCGACGAGTTCGTCATCCTGGTCGACGACGGTGAGGAGATCGACGACGTGGTGGGGGTCGCGGAGGCCGCGCTGGCGGCCGTCTCCGCGCCGGTGCGCGTCGGCGACCACCAGATCGCGGTCTCGGCGAGCGTCGGCATCGTCGAGTGCCCGGTGGCCACGACCGACGCCTCGGAGCTGATGAAGGCCGCCGACACCACGCTGTACTGGGCCAAGGCCGAGGGCCGGGGCCGGTGGGCGGTGTGGGACCCGGAGCGCAGCGCGCAGGACATCGCCCGCGCGGCGCTGGTCGCCGGGCTGCCGGCGGCCCTGGACCGGGGCGAGTTCGTGCTGCACTACCAGCCGATCGTCTCCCTCCTGGAGGGGCGGACGCTGGCCGTCGAGGCGCTCGTCCGCTGGCAGCATCCCGAGTTGGGGCTGGTCGGTCCGGACCGGTTCATCGGGCTGGCCGAGGAGACCGGCCTGATCGTCCGGCTCGGCGAGTGGGTGCTGCGGCAGGCGTGCCGGGACGCGGAGGCGTGGCGGCGCGAGTTCCCGGACGCCCGCCTGGTCGTCAGCGTCAACCTGGCCGCCCGGCAGGCGGAGGACCCGGCCATCGTGGACACCGTGGCCGACGCGCTGGCGCGCACCGGGCTCCCCGCCGACCTCCTGCAACTGGAGTTGACCGAGAGCGCCGTGATGGGGACGGCGGGGGAGCCGCTGCGCTCGCTGTACCAGCTCGCGGGGCTGGGGGTGCGCCTGGCGATCGACGACTTCGGCACCGGGTACTCGAACCTGGCGTACCTGCGCCGGCTGCCGATCCACTGCCTGAAACTGGCGGGGCCGTTCGTGGAGGGCATCCGCGAGGACGGTCCGGAGGCGGTGACCGACCACCGGGACGAGCGGATCGTGGACGCGCTGGTGCGGCTGGCGCACGCCCTTGAACTGTGGGTCACCGCCGAGGCGGTGGAGACCGGGGCGCAGGCCGAGCGGCTGCGGGCGTTGCGCTGCGACACCGGCCAGGGCCGCTGGTTCGGCCCCCCGGTGCCGGCCGCCGAGATCACCGCCCGCCTGCGGGGTACGGCGACGTGAGGGCGTACGAGGTGGCCGCCGGCGTGGTGCGGGGAGACGGCCGGCGGGCCGGCGAGGGGTGGTCGACGTGGGGCTGAACGACAGTCAGGCGCTGGTGTCGCTGGTGGCCGGGCTGGCCATCGTGGCCGGGCTGGCGGGCGTGGTGGTGCCCGGTCTGCCGGCGTTGCCGCTGTGCTGGGGCGGGGTGCTGGTCTGGGCGCTGTTCGGCGGCACCGGTCCGGGGCGGTGGCTGGTGCTCGGCCTCGCCACGGTGGTCGCGGCTGGCGGTGCGGTGGTCAAGTACGCCTGGCCGGGGCGCAACCTCAAGCAGAGCGGCGTGCCCACGTCGTCGCTGCTGGCCGGCGGGCTGCTCGGCCTGGTCGGCTTCTTCGTCGTGCCGGTGGTGGGGCTGGTGCTCGGTTTCGTGGGCGGTGTGTGGGGCGCCGAGCGGCTGCGGTTGGGCAGCCACCGGCTCGCCTGGCCGTCGACGGTACACGCGCTCAAGGCGGCCGGGCTCTCGATGCTGGTGGAGTTCCTCGCCGGGTTGACCGTGGCCGCGCTGTGGGTTGCCGGTCTCGTGTTCGCCTGAGCGGCGGGTGGGGCGGCGGCGCGGGGGACCCGTCGGGCACGGCGGAGCGCCGTGCGTGAG
>JAEYGD010000100.1 GCA_023402505.1 Actinomycetes bacterium | reverse complement strand
GCAGCGGGCCGGCCGGCGGGGGCGGACTCAGCGCAGTGCGGCGAAGAACTCCCGCAGGTCCGCCACCAGCAGGTCGGGCACCTGGTGGGCGGCGAAGTGCCCGCCCCGGTCGTAGGTGTGCCAGGAGACGATGTTCTTGTGGTCG
The DNA here is from genome assembly GCA_023402505.1 of Actinomycetes bacterium. Classification (GTDB taxonomy): domain Bacteria; phylum Actinomycetota; class Actinomycetes; order Mycobacteriales; family Micromonosporaceae; genus Micromonospora. The sequence continues at coordinate 5,358 of JAEYGD010000100.1, read as the reverse complement.
CGCTCGGCGAGCGTGCGGATCGACTGGAAGTCCCAGGCGAAGTTGGCCAGGCCGAGCGGCACCGTGGTGGGTTCCACCGCTGATCCCCGCCCGTTGACCTTCTGCGTCGGGTGCACCGCCTCCGCGTCCTCGTAGTAATAGCGCGCCGCGGAGGCCGCCGTGTTGGTCAGCCAGTAGATGGTGGTGTTGGTGAGTACGCGGTCGACGTCGAGCTGATCCCCCATCAGCTGGCCCAGCCAGCCGAGCAGGCCCACCGGCGAGTCGGCCAGCGCGTGCGCCACGGTCTGCGGCTGGGTCGAGTGCAGCCTGTCGTAGGCGCCCTGCCGCTGCACGAACCAGTCGGCGAACGCCACCTTGCCCCGCTCCTCCTCGGTGAGCGTGGCCAGCTCCGCGGGGTCACCGGAGGGCAGCGAGAAGATCTGGGTGACGTGCACCCCGAGCACGTGCTCGGGATCGGCCCGGCCCACCTCGGGGGAGACGAACGCGCCGAGGTCGTTGCCGGCCGCGCCGTAGCGCTCGTAGCCGAGGCGGCGCATCAGCTCGGCCCAGGCACGGCCGACCCGGAAGCGGTTCCAGCCGCGCTCGCGGGTCGGCCCGGAGAAGCCGAACCCGGGCACCGACGGGATGACCAGGTGGAAGGCGTCGACCGGGTCGCCGCCGTGCGCCCGGGGGTCGGTCAGCGGACCGATCACGTCCAGCCACTCGACGACGGTCGTCGGCCAGCCGTGCGTGAGGACCAGCGGGGTGGCGTCCGGCTCGGGCGAGCGGACGTGCAGGAAGTGGACCCGCTGCCCGTCGATCTCCGTGGTGAACTGCGGGTAGGCGTTGAGCCGCGCCTCCCACTCCCGCCAGTCGTACGCGGTGCGCCAGCGCTCGGCCAGAGGCCGCACGTAGCTCAGCGGTACGCCGTACTCCCAGCCCGGCTGGATCGGGCTGGCGGGGTCGGCCGGGACGGGGTCGGCGGACAGCTCCTCGGCCCACCGGGTCCGGGCCAGCCGGTCGACGAGGTCGTCGAGGTCGGCCTGCGGGACGTCGATGCGGAACGGGACGATCGCGGTGTTCGTAGCCATGTCCTGAGCGTAGGAATCAATTAGGAAGAGTCCGTTCCTAATCGGCTGGCAGAATCCGGGAAATGTTGGAGACCTCGGCGCGGCTGCTGCGCCTGCTGTCGCTGCTGCAGTCCCCGCGCGAATGGACCGGCACCGAACTCGCCGAGCGCCTGGCGGTGAGCACCCGGACCGTGCGCAACGACGTGGAACGGCTGCGTGCCCTCGGCTACCCCGTGCACGGCACCCGCGGTCCGGTCGGCGGGTACCGGCTCGGTGCCGGCGCCGCCCTGCCCCCGCTGCTGCTCGACGACGAGGAAGCGGTGGCGGTGGCGGTCGGGTTGCGCACCGCCGCCGGGGGCAGCGTCGCCGGCATCGAGGAGACCTCGCTGCGGGCGCTGGCCAAGTTGGAGCAGGTGCTCCCGGCCCGGCTGCGCCGCCGGCTGACCGCGCTGCACGCCTACACCGTGCGGGTCCCGCACGACGAACCCGGGCCGCGCGTCGACGCCGCCGCGCTGGCGACCATCTCCGCCGCCTGCCGCGACCGGGAGCAGCTCCGGTTCGAGTACGCGAGGCACGACGGCACCGCGACCCGGCGCACCGTCGAGCCGTACCGGCTGGTGAACTGGGGACGTCGCTGGTACCTGGTCGCCTACGACCCGGAGCGCGCCGACTGGCGCACCTTCCGGGTGGACCGGATCACCGCGCCGGCCCCGACCGGAGCTCGACCGCCCGCCCGGGAGCTTCCCGGCGACCTGGTCGACCGGGTCCGGCACGGCGTCTCGTCGGCCGCCTGGCGGGTGCGCGCCCGGGTCACCGTGCAGGCGCCGGCCGACGTGGTCAGCGCCCGGATCAACCCGGCCGTCGGCACCGTCGAGGCGGTGGACGCGCACACCTGCGTGCTGCACACCGGCGCCGACCGGCCGGAGACCATCGCGGTCTGGCTCGGCCTGCTCGACGTCGACTTCACCGTCACCGACCCTCCCGAACTGGCCGAGACGCTGCGGACGCTCGGCGAGCGGTACCTGCGCGCGGCGGGCAATTGAGCCGCGCCGGTCCGGGTCCGGCCTGTTAGGGTTGGCGCACCGACCTGATCGAGGAGTACGACATGCTCAGCGGGGACGACGACATCTCCGGGTGACCACACCCTGGGCGCGTGCCGCGCCCGCCCCTGTCGTCATCGGGTGATCACCGCCCGTCCGCTCGCTCCCCGAGGATCAGATCCATGTCCGACGCCTGCGTCGTCTGCTCCCACGTCTCCTTCTCCTGGCCGGACGACACCCCGGTCTTCACCGACCTCTCCGTCACCGTGCCGCCCGGCCGCACCGGCCTGGTCGCACCCAACGGTGCCGGCAAGAGCACCCTGCTGCGCCTGATCGCCGGCGACCTGGCCCCGACCGGCGGCACCGTCACCGTCGACGGCGTCCTCGGTTACCTGCCGCAGACCCTGCCACTCACCGCCGGCCGCACCGTGGCCGAGGTGCTCGGCGTCGACGCCGTACTGCGGGCCCTGCGTGCCATCGAGTCCGGCGACGCCGCCGAGGAGCACTTCACGACCGTCGGCGACGACTGGGACGTCGAGGACCGCAGCCGCAACGAGCTGGACCGGCTCGGCCTCGCCGACGTCACGCTCGACCGCCGGCTGGCCACCCTGAGCGGCGGCCAGGTCGTCTCCCTCGGCCTCGCCGCCCAGTTGTTGCGGCGGCCCGACGTGCTGCTGCTGGACGAGCCCACGAACAACCTCGACCTGCCCGCCCGGCACCGGCTCTACGCGGCGCTCGACGAGTTTCCCGGCTGCCTGCTGCTGGTCAGCCACGACCGGGCGCTGCTGGACCGGATGGACCGCATCGCCGAACTCGACCGCGGCGAGGTGACCTTCTTCGGCGGGAACTTCGGCGCGTACGAGGCGGCGGCGCAGGTCGCCCGGGAAGCCGCCGAGCGGACCGTCCGCAGCGCGGAACTGGAGGTCAAACGGGAGAAGCGGGAGATGCAGCAGGCACGTGAGCGGGCCGAGCGGCGGGCGGGCAACGCCGCGCGGAACCTGAAGAACGCCGGCCTGCCCCGCATCGTGGCCGGCGGACTCAAACGCAGCGCGCAGGAGTCGGCCGGCCGCGCGCAGGACACCCACGCCAACCGGCTGGGCGAGGCGCGCGCCCGCCTCGACGAGGCCAGCCGCGCGCTGCGCGACGACGCCACCCTCACCCTCGACCTGCCGGACACCACAGTGCCCGCCGGCCGCACCGTCTTCGAGGGCGACCGACTGCGGGTGCGGGAACTCTTCGCCGCAGACGGGATCGACCTGACCGTCCGGGGACCGGAGCGGATCGCGTTGACCGGCCCGAACGGTGCCGGCAAGTCGACCCTGCTGCGCGTGCTCGACGGCTCCCTCGCCCCCGACTCGGGGTCGGTGCGGCGGGCCGACGGCCGGGTCGCGTACCTGTCGCAGCGCCTCGACCTGCTCGACGCGGAGCGCACGGTGGCGGAGAACCTCGCCGCGTACGCGCCGGACCGGCCGCCGGCCGAGCGGATGAACCTGCTCGCCCGCTTCCTGTTCCGCGGTCCCCGCGCCCACCTGCCGGTCGCGGCGCTGTCCGGCGGCGAGCTGCTGCGCGCCACCCTCGCCTGTGTCCTGTACGCGCAGCCGGCCCCGCAGCTGCTGCTGCTGGACGAGCCGACCAACAACCTGGACCTGGTCAGCGTCAGCCAGTTGGAGAGCGCCGTCAAGGCGTACCGGGGGGCGTTCGTGGTGGTCAGCCACGACGAGCGTTTCCTCGCCGAGATCGGGGTGGACCGCTGGCTGCGGCTCGCCGACGGGCGGCTCCGGGAGACCGGGCCGCCCGACGGCGACTGACCCGGGCCGGACCCGGTCCCGGTCCGACGCCCGGTCCGGATCCGACACCGGGTCCGGTTCCGACGCCGGGCCCGGTTCCGACGTCCGGTCCGGTTCCGACGTCCGGTCCGGTTCGGACGCCCGGTCCGGTTCCGGCGTCCGGTCCGCACTGACGCAGTCCGGCCCGTACCGGGTCACCCGACGGTGATCGCGGTCGTCCGCGCCAGGTCCAGGTGGGGCCAGGTGGCGAGGTCCCGGGCGAGTTGCCGGTCGTGCGTCGCCACCACGACGGCGGCCGGGGTGGCCCGCAGGGCCTCGGTGAGTTCGTCGACGAGGGCTACGGACAGGTGGTTGGTCGGCTCGTCCAGCAGGAGCACGTGCGGTCGGGTGGCCAACGCCAGCGCGAGGTCGAGCCGGCGTTGCTGGCCCATCGACAGCTCACCGACGGGCCGGTTCACGGCGGACTGCGGCAGCAGCCCGAGCGACGCCAGACCGACGGCCTCGCGCTCGCCGAGCACGCCGCCGGTGACCAGTTCGCCGACGCGCCGCTCGAACACGTCGCGTACCCGGTCGCCGGTCGCCGCCGGTGACTCCTGGCGCAGCAGCGCGACGCGGACGCCGCGGGCGGTGCGGACCGATCCGTGCGTCGGTGTCAGGTCCCCGGCGAGCAGGGACAACAGCGTCGACTTCCCGGAGCCGTTGCCCCCGCGGACCACCAGTCGCTCGCCGGAGGTGAGCGACAGGTCGACCGGTCCGGCCAGGCGGCCGTCGACGGCGAGCCGGTCGGCGCGCACCAGCACGACCCCCGGCCTTGCCGGCAGGACGGGCAGCTGGAACCGCATGGGCGGTGGCGGCATCGTCACCGCGTGCCGGGCCAGGTCGTCCTGCCGTCGGCGTACCGCCCGCACCAGGCCGGGCGCCCGGGTCGCCCGCTGGTGCTTCCCGGTTCCCTTGTCCGGCCGCCAGCCGGTGACCAGCCGGTTCTGGGCGGCGGACAGGTCGTCGGCCAGCCGCGTGTGCTCGGCGCGCTGCCGCTCGTACTCGTCGGCCCAGCGCTGCCGCTCCGCGACCCGGCCGGCCTGGTAACCGGCGTAACCGCCGCCGTAGACGCGGGGCCGGCCGTCCGCCGAGGGGTCCAGGTCGATGATCCTCGTCGTGACGTCCGACAGCAGCGCACGGTCGTGACTGACCACCACGACGCCGCCCCGGGCGGCTCGCAGCTGCGCGGTGAGGAACTCCAGGCCGGCGAGGTCGAGGTGGTTGGTCGGCTCGTCGAGGAGCAGGAAGTCGGGTCGCGCGCCGAGCAGGCAGGCCAGCCGGACCCGGTAGCGTTCGCCGACCGAGAGCGAGCGCAGGGGGCGGCCCCGGTCGGTCACCGCCCCGAGGGCTGCCAGGGCGACGTCGACGCGGCGGTCCGCGTCCCACGCGTCCAGCTCCTCGGCGGCGGCGAGGGCTTCGGCGTACGCGGCCGCGGCGCCGGGC
>JAEYGD010000146.1 GCA_023402505.1 Actinomycetes bacterium | reverse complement strand
CAGCCGGCGGGGCCCCGCCGACCGGAGGGTCGGCGGGGCACCGGGTGGCGGTGTGCCAGGTCAGGACACGAAGCGGGTCCTCCGGCGGCGGGCCACCACGAAGCCGGCCGCGCCGGCGGCGAGCAGCAGACCGCCGATGCCGGCCACCAGCGTGGTCGAGTCACCGGTGATCGGCAGGGTGGGGTCGTCGCCGTCCCCACCGCCGGCGCCACCGGCCGCGTTGACCAGGATCTTCGCGGTGTCGTTGGCCGGGTTGAGGTCCTTGATGTCGGCGTCCTCGTTGCCCGTGCGCAGCTTCACCTCACCGGTCTGGCTCCCGGCCCGGTCGATGCGCACCTCGAACTCGAACTCGGCCTTCGCGCCCTTGCCGAGCGGCTCCGGCAGGTAGCAGGAGTAGACCCGGGCGCCGGGCTTGCCCGGCTCCCACTCGTCGTTGTCCGGGTCGACGCAGGTGTCCGGGGCCTCCGTCGCGGTGACGCCCTTCGGCAGGGTGACGGTGGCCTGTACGGAGAGGCCGCTGCTGCCGCCACCGTTGAAGGCGGCCGGACCGTTGTTGACGAAACCGACCGTCAGCGGGACGGTGCTGCCGACGTCGCCCTTCACGCTGGCCCCGATCGCCGCGGCGTCCGCCTTCTGGCTGCCGGCCAGCTCGAGCTGGACGAAGGTGAAGTTGTTGTACTCGTCGATGTCGGTCTGGGGCGCACCGCGGGTCTTGACGGGCGCGAGCTTCAGCTCGCCCTGGTCGCCCTTGGTCCCGCGCGGCAACTCCATGCGGGAGTTGTACTCCTGCCAGTCGGCGGGGGTGAACCAGATCGCGGCGCCGAAGTGGGTGTCCGGAGCCCAACTGTCGGCCGGCACGGTGAAGCCGAAGCCGGAGTCGAGCCGGACGATCTCGTCCGTCCCGATCGTCGTGTCGAACGTGCAGGCGAACTGGTGGTAGCTGAACTCGACCGGCCAGTACTCGCAGTTCTCGTACCGCTTGGTCGGGGTGAGACCGTAGGAGCCCTGGAACAGCAGGACCGCGCCACGGGCGGCCTTCTCGCCCCGGTTCTGCACCTGGAGCGGGGCCTTGACGGTGGCACCCGGGGTGCCCGTCAGCTCCAGCATCTCCTCGGCGGCCAGGTCCACGCCCTCGCCGATGGTGACGGTCGAGCTGAAGGTGCCCGAGCCGCCCTCGGCGCCGGTGACGGTGAACTTCAGCTCGCCCTGCTTGCCCGCCTCGGCGTCGTCCTTCGCCCGCACCACCAGCTCGACCAGGTTCAGGTAGCTGTCGTCGTCGTCGTTGTCCTGGACGGCGCAGGTCAGGATCGCACCGGACTCGGTGCACTCCTCGGGGAACGTCGCCTGTACGTCGGCGAAGCCGGCAACCTTGCTCCGGTCCACCGTCACGGTGAAGTCGTCCCCCCGTTCGGTCGTGAGCCCGAAGAGCGTGACCCACTTCTCGGGGCCGCCGGGAGCGATGATCGCGTTGTCCGCGTAGAGGTCGAGGTCGTCGGCCGGAGCGGCCGAGGCGGGGGTGGCGGAGGCGGCGACGAACGCGCCTGCGACGCCGAGCCCGGCGAGCCAGCGCCGGGTCGATTGCTTGAGCATGGGGGTCCTTCGGGTGGGGGTCACCAAGAACGGCCAGCGGATCTTAAGCAACCCTTAAGTCGTTCGCTGCCCCGCACCCGGTCGCCTGGGCAACATGCTCCGAACGGCCGATCCGAGACCGCCGTAACGGTCAGGCCGACCATTGCGGGGAGTGCCGCGGATGTATTCGTTGTCGCACCGGCGACCATCTGCCGGAACGCGGCGTGCTCAGCGGTAGTCGTCCTCGTCGCCGGCCACGACGCGGGCCTGCTCCATCGCGTCCCAGTCGTCGACCTCCAGGCCGCGGTGCGGCTCGACATCGACCTCACCCGGGTCGACCACGGCGGCCTGCTCCACCGCGTCGGCCGGCTCCGCCTCCAGGTCCCGCTCCTCCGGAGCGAGGTGGTCGCTCGGGGTGAAGTCCTCGTCGGGCTGACCCATCGTCCCTCCCTGGATCTCCTGCGGACAGCTACCCACACACCGTACGGGCTGGACCCCGTCCCCGCTCGGAGCCGGTGCGAACCGCGCCGCGCGCCGGGAACCGGGAATGGCCCCCCGGCCCGGCGGCCCGATGCCACGATGGGGACATGGGCTTCCTGATCCGGCTGGCGATCACCGCGGTCGCGCTGTGGATCACGACGCTCGTCGTGCCCGGCGTCGAGGTGGGTGGCCGGTCCGGCGCGAACACGGTGCTGACCCTGGTCGTCGTGGCGGTGATCTTCGGCCTGGTCAACGCCGTGCTCAAGCCCGTGATCAAGGTGGTGGGCTGCGTCTTCTACCTGCTCACCCTGGGGTTGTTCGCCCTGGTGGTGAACGCCCTGCTCTTCCTGCTGACCGACCGGATCGCCCGGGCGCTGGACCTGCCGTTCCGGGTGGACGGTTTCTGGGCGGCCTTCTGGGGCGCGATCGTGATGGCCGTGGTGACCTGGCTGATCAGCGTCGCCGTGCCGGACCGCCTGGACCGGAGGTGACCGTGCGCCGGGCCGGTTGTGCCGGGAGCCGCCGACTACGGGATACTGCCGGCGGTGGACAGCGCGGTCCGGCGCACCCAAGGACAACAGCGGCCGGTGACGGCCGAGAGCGGTAAGTAAGGAGCGTTCGACATGCCCATCGCTTCCCCCGAGGCCTACGCGGAGATGCTGGACCGCGCCAAGGCAGGCCGGTTCGCGTACCCCGCGATCAACGTGACCTCCTCGCAGACCCTCAACGCGGCGCTGAAGGGCTTCGCGGACGCGGAGAGCGACGGCATCATCCAGGTCTCCACCGGCGGCGCCGAGTACCTGTCCGGTCCCTCGGTGAAGGACATGGTCACCGGTGCGACCGCGTTCGCCCTGTACGCCCGAGAGGTCGCGAAGAACTACCCGGTGAACATCGCCCTGCACACCGACCACTGCCCGAAGGAGAAGCTGGACAAGTTCGTCCGGCCGCTCATGACCGTCTCGCAGGAGCGGGTGAAGGCGGGCCAGGAGCCGCTGTTCCAGTCGCACATGTGGGACGGCTCGGCCGTGCCGGTGGCCGAGAACCTGGAGATCGCCGAGCAGCTCCTCGACGAGGCGGCCAAGGGCAAGATCGTCCTCGAGATCGAGGTCGGCGTCGTCGGCGGCGAGGAGGACGGCGTCGAGAACGCCATCAACGAGAAGCTCTACACGACCGTCGAGGACGGTCTGGCCATGGTGGACGCCCTGGGCCTGGGCGAGAAGGGCCGCTACATGGCGGCGCTCACCTTCGGCAACGTGCACGGCGTCTACAAGCCGGGCAACGTCAAGCTCCGCCCCCAGGTCCTCCACGACATCCAGGTGGCCGTCGGCGCCAAGTACGGCAAGGACAAGCCGCTCAGCCTGGTCTTCCACGGCGGCTCCGGCTCGCTGCTCGCGGAGATCCGCGAGGCGCTGGACTACGGCGTCGTGAAGATGAACATCGACACCGACACCCAGTACTGCTTCACCCGCCCGGTCGCGGACCACATGTTCCGCAACTACGACGGGGTGCTCAAGGTCGACGGCGAGGTCGGCAACAAGAAGATGTACGACCCGCGGGTCTGGGGCAAGGCCGCCGAGGCCGGCATGGCCGCCCGCGTCGTCGAGGCCTGCGAGGCCCTACGCTCCACCGGTACGAAGATGAAGTGACCGGCTGACCGGCTGTCGACGGCCGGCTCCCGCTCCCGGGGGCCGGCCGTCGGTGTGTCTCAGGCGGCGGTGAGCAGGCGTACGGCCTCGTGCACGTCGTCGGTCAGGTGCACCGTCGACGAGAGGTCGCCGAACGGCGAGGCGGCCAGCAGCGGCCGCAGCAGGGACTCCACCGACAGCTCCCGGGTCCAGTACGAGCGGTCCAGGAACACGTACGCCCCGCTCGCCCCGTCGGTGCCGTAGTAGGTCTTCGTCGCCGCCTGGAACACCTCCTGGACGGTGCCCGCCCGGCCCGGCGCGAACACGATCCCGCCACGGGCCAGGCGCAGGATCGTGTCCTCGCGGATGGCGTTGGAGAAGTACTTGGCGATCCGCCCGGCGAACAGGTTCGCCGGTTCGTGCCCGTACAGCCAGGTCGGGATGGCGAGCCCACCGCTGCGCGCCCAGTCCAGCTCCCCGGTGGTGAGGGCGGCCGAGTCCGCCCGCGACCGGTCGGCCGGCTCCCCGCCACCCGGCGGCGGCAGCGACGGCCCGAACAGCTCCCGGACGCGCAGCGCCGCCGCCGTGTAGCGGTCGTGGTCGGTGAAGTCGGGCGCCTCCGAGAGCAGGTCGATCGCCGCGTCGAGGTCACCGTCCGGTCGCAGCGCCAGGTACGCGCCGAGGTTCGCCGCCTCCATCACCCCGGGCCCGCCGCCGGTGACCACCAGCCGGTCGGCCCGGGCCAGCTCCCGGCCCAGCACCGCCGCCATCCGGTACGGCGTGCCGCCGCGCGGTACCGCGTGCCCGCCCATGATGCCGACCACCGACTGGGGGCCGTGCGTGGCGAGCCAGGCGCGGGTGGCGTCGGCGAGGGCGTTGTCCACCCCGTGGTCGTGCAGCCGCTGGCCGAGCGCCTCCCGGACGTCCGGCAGCGCACCGCCGTGCGCGCGGAAGTGCGCGTAGACGCGGGTGTCGTACATGCCGGTGAAGCCCGCCTCGGCGAACCCGGCGGCGAGGTCCTCCGGGGTGTAGAGGTGCGACGGTTGCGTCGGGTACGGCAGCCCGGAGAACGGCGGCACCACGTTCGCGCCGCGCCGGACCAGGTCGGCCCCGACGTCCCGGGAGGCGAACCGGCAGCCGACGAAGAGGGTGCCGGCGACGGCCACGCCGGTCAGGTCGGGCGGGTCGAGGTCGAGCCGGAGGCCCTGCACGGTCAGCCCGGCCAGACTGCCGGTGGCCAGCCGGCGGTCGAACTCCGCCCGGGTCTCGACCTCGTCGGTGCAGATGTGCGGCTCGATGACGTCCGCGGGAGGTGGGGTCGGCACCGGACCATCCTGCCCCGGTCGGGCAACCCGCTAACCACCCCGGTACGGACGGGAGCCCCGGGGGCCGCCCCCCCGCGCCCCCCAAAACCCCGCCAGGGGTGGCG
>JAEYGD010000509.1 GCA_023402505.1 Actinomycetes bacterium | reverse complement strand
GCCGCCGCCGGGGCGCACGGCCTGGTCGTCATCAGCGCGGGCTTCGCCGAGGCGGGCGCCGAGGGGGCCGCCGCGCAGCGCCGGCTGGTGCGCGCGGCCCACGCCGCGGGCATGCGTGTCGTCGGCCCGAACTGCCTGGGGGTGGCGAACACCGCGGCCGAGGTACGCCTGAACGCCACGCTGGCCCCGCGGCTGCCGGTGCCCGGCCGGGTCGGCCTGTTCAGCCAGTCCGGCGCGTTCGGGGTGGCGTTGCTGGCCGAGGCGGACCGGCGGGGGCTGGGCCTGTCCAGTTTCGTCTCGGCCGGCAACCGGGCCGACGTCTCCGGCAACGACCTGCTGCAGTACTGGCAGGACGACCCCGGTACCGACGTGATCCTGCTGTACCTGGAGACCTTCGGCAACCCGCGCAAGTTCGCCCGGCTGGCCCGGGGGATCGGCCGGGAGAAACCGATCGTCGCGCTGGCCTCGCCGGCCCGCCCGCCGGGTCTCGGTGCCTCCGTCGGGCCGGACGAGGTGGCGGTGAGCGCGCTGTTCGCCCAGTCGGGTGTGATCCGGGTGGACACCGTCGCCGAGCTGCTCGACGTCGGTGTGCTGCTGGCGAACCAGCCGCTGCCGGCCGGCGACCGGGTCGCCGTGGTCGGTAACTCCTCCGCGCTGGCCGGCCTGGCCGCCACGGCCTGCGCGACCCAGGGGCTCACCCTGGCCGACGGTTACCCGCGTGACGTCGGGCCGCGTGCGGGTGCCGCCGAGTTCGCCGCCGCCCTCGCCGCGGCGGTGGCCGACGACTCGGTGGACGCGCTGGTGGCGGTGTTCGCGCCGCCGTTGCCGGGTCAGCTGCCGGACGCCGAGACGGACTTCAGCACGGCGCTGCCGGCGGCGTTGGCCGGCGGCAAGCCCACGGTGGCGACGTTCCTGGCCGGGCGTGCCCCGGCCGGGGTGCCGGCGTACCCGAGCGTCGAGGAGGCGGTGCGCGCGCTGGGCCGGGTGGCCGCGTACGCGGGGTGGCTGCGCCGCCCGGCGGGGACGCTGCCCGAGCTGTCCGGGGTGGACCGCGACGCGGCCCAGGCGGCGCTGCGCCCGGAGTCGTTCGACCCGGCGGGGCTGCTGGCCGCGTACGGGATCGAGGTGGTCGAGTCGGTGCCGGCGGCGTCCGGGGACGCGGCCGTCGAGGCGGCGCGGCTGCTGGGGTACCCGGTGGCGGTGAAGGCGGCCGCCTCGGCCCTGCGGCACCGGTTGGACCTCGGTGCGGTCCGCCTCGACCTGCCCGACGAGGCGGCCGTGCGGCGCGCGTACGCCGAGATGTCGGCGGAGTTCGGCGCGGACGTCCTGGTGCAGCCGATGGTCCCGCCCGGCGTGGCCTGCGTCGTCGAGCTGGTGGAGGATCCGGCGTTCGGGCCGGTCGTCGGCTTCGGCCTGGGTGGGGTCGCGACCGAGCTGCTCGGTGACCGGGCCTGGCGGGCGGTGCCGTTGACCGACCTCGACGCCGCGGAGCTGGTCGACGAGCCGCGCGCCGCCCCGCTGCTGCGTGGTCATCGCGGTGCGGCGCCGGTGGACCGGGCGGCCCTGGCCGAGCTGCTGCTGCGGGTGGGGCGGCTCGCCGACGAGCAGCCCCGGGTCCGCGCGTTGACGCTGAACCCGGTGCTGGTGCGTCCGGACGGCCTGTCGGTGCTGCACGCGACGGTCCGCATCGGCTCGGCCGGTACCCGCCCGGACACCGGCCCGCGCCGCCTGTGACCGGGCGCCTCAGGCGCGGCTGCTGATCTGTTGGACGGCCCAGGAGTTGCCGTCCGGGTCCTCGAAGAACACGAAGCCGACGTTGTCCAGCGGGTCCGGCACGGGGCGCGGGTTCGTCCCGATGACCTGGATCTCGCTGACCTCGACGCCGCGCTCGACCAGCTGCGCCCGGGCCCGGTTCAGGTCCGGCACGACCAACTGGAGCCCCTTGAGCGAGCCCGGCGGCATGTGCGGGACGGCGCCCTTGCCGATCACGACGGAGCAGCCGGAGCCGGGCGGGGTCAACTGCACGATCCGGATGTCGTCGCCGAGCGCGGTGTCGTGGTCGACGGTGAAGCCGAGCTGGTCGGCGTAGAACGCCTTGGCCCGGTCCAGGTCGGAGACCGGGACGATCACCACTTCCAGGGTCCAGTTCACGGTTTCTCTCCTGACGTCGTCGAGACGAGCAGTTCGGCGAGCCGGGTGTAGCCCTCGCCGACGCCGCGCGCCATCGGGTAGCGCAGCACGCGGTCGCGGCCCTCGGTGGTCGCGTACCGCAGGGTGGTGGTGACGGTGGTCCGCCCGGCCAGCTCGGTGAAGTCGTGGCGCACCAGGGTCTCGCCGGGATAGGACTGGTCGTCGAAGAGTTCGGTGCAGACCAGCAGGTGCGGTGGCTCGACCACGCGGTACACGCCACCCTGCCCCATCCGGTCACCGTCGGGGCCCTGCGACACGAACCGCCACCGGCCGCCGACGCGCAGGTCCACCGTGCACTCGACCAACCGCCAGCCCCGGGCGCCGTACCAGCGGGGGAGCAGCTCGGGGCGGGTGAACGCGGCGAACACCAGGTGCGCCGGCGCCTCGAACAGCCGGCTCAGCACGATCTCCCGGTCGCCTCGGACGTGCACGACCAGCGGGTCGTCGGGTGTGCTCATCGCGGGCGGTCCTCGGTGTGGCTCAGCTCGTCGAGCAGGGCGTCGAGACGCTGGTAGCTCTCCGCCCAGTAGGCGCGGTAGTCGGCGAGCCAGGCGGTGGCCTCCCGCAGCGGCCCGGCCTCCAGCCGGCAGGGCCGTCGCTGCCCGTCGCGGCCACGGCTGACCAGGCCGGCCCGTTCGAGGACGCGGAGGTGCTTGGAGACGGCCGGCTGGCTCATCGTGAACGGTGCGGCCAGCTCGGTCACCGTCGCCTCTCCGGCGGCCAGCCGGGCGAGGATGGCGCGTCGGGTCGGGTCCGCCAGGGCCGCGAACGTGGCATCCAGGTCCATCGCCATTACATAACCTCCCGGTTCAATAACCAGATGGTTTCTATCTTGTGCGGCGGCGCGGCGTCAAGGCCACACGACGACGACGGCCCCGGCGAACCGCCGGGGCCGTCGTCGGGCACACCCACCTCAGCAGGCGTACGCCTCCAGGCGCTGCGCGCGCTCCGGAGCCCGGAGCTTGAGCAGCGTCACCTTCTCGATCTGCCGGATCCGCTCCCGGGACAGGCCGAACTCCCGCCCGACCTCGTCCAGCGTGCGCTGCCGGCCGTCGTCCAGTCCGAACCGGAGCCGGATCACCGCCTGCTCGCGCTGCGACAGGGTGGCGAGCACGATGCTCACCTCCTGCCGGAGCTCACCGTGGGCGGCGGCGTCGTCGGGGCCGGCCGCCGGGTCCACCGCCGCGACGAAGTCGCCGAGGGCGCTCTCGCCGTCCTCGCCGACCGCCTGGTCCAGGCTCACCGGCTCGCGGTCGTACGAGATCAGCTCGATCACCTGGAACTCCGGGACGTCGAGTGCCCGGGCCACCTCGGCGACCGTGGGCTCCCGGCCGAGCGTGACCGACAGCTCCCGCCGGGCCCGCACCATGCGGTTGACCTGCTCGACCATGTGTACCGGGATGCGGATGGTGCGGGCCTGGTCGGCCATGGCGCGGGTGATGGCCTGGCGGATCCACCAGGTGGCGTAGGTGGAGAACTTGTAGCCCCTGGTGTAGTCGAACTTCTCGACCGCGCGGATCAGGCCGAGGTTGCCTTCCTGGATCAGGTCGAGGAAGGCCATGCCGCGACCCGTGTACCGCTTGGCGATGCTCACGACCAGGCGCAGGTTCGCCTCGAGCAGGTGGTCCTTGGCGGCGCGCCCCTCGGCGGCGACGACCTCCAGGTCGGACCGCAGCTCGGCGGAGACCGGCGTGCAGGTGGCCAGCTTCTCCTCGGCGAAGAGCCCGGCCTCGATCCGGCGCGCCAGCTCGACCTCCTGGGCGGCGGTCAGCAGCTTCGTCTTGCCGATGCCGTTGAGGTACGCCCGGACCAGATCCGTGGAGACGCCGCGCTCGTCGGTGGCGTCCAGGTCGGTCAGGGTGTCGGTGCCGTGGTCGTTATCGGCCGTGGTGGCCGGGCGCATCCGGTGCTCCATCATCTGCAAGGCCATCTTTCGTCTCTCCCCGTGTCCACGTCGGTGCCGCGAATTCCGGCGCGGTGGTGCCGGTTGACTCACAGCTTGGCGGGCCGGGCGTAAAACGGGAGTGAGGCGATCGGGGACCCGACAGGAATCCCAGTGGGCGTGTCGCCGACGGAGGGCCCTTGCCGGCGGCGGTTACCGTGCCAGCGGTCGGCCCGGTGGAGGCCGGCCGCCGCCGGCGACCGCCGGCGAAGCCGGGCACAGGTGATGGAGGGCGTCGTGGTCTTCAAGCGGCTCATGCAGGCGATGGGAGTCGGTGGCCCATCGGTGGAAACCGTCCTGGCCAATCCGAACTGCCGACCGGGGGGCCAGCTCGAGGGGATCGTCCACGTGGCGGGCGGTGACCACCCGGTGGACGTGTCGTACGTGGCGCTGGGTCTGGTCACCCGGGTCGAGGTGGAGAGCGGCGACAACGAGTACCAGAGCAACCAGGAGTTCCAGCGCCAGCAGGCCACCGGCGCGTTCCGGTTGGAGCCCGGGCAGCGGTACGACGTCCCGTTCCGCTTCGACGTGCCCTGGGAGACGCCGCTCACCGAGCTGTACGGGCAGCACCTGCACGGCATGACGATGGGCCTGCGTACCGAGCTGGAGGTGGCCCGCGCGGTCGACAAGGGCGACCTGGACGCGGTGGCCGTGCATCCGCTCCCGTCGCAGGAGCGGATCCTGGAGGCGTTCCTCCGGCTGGGCTTCCGGTTCGCCCGCGCCGACGTCGAGCGGGGCCACATCTACGGCGTGCACCAGACGCTGCCGTTCTACCAGGAGATCGAGTTCTACCCGGCGCCCCAGTACGCCCGCTCGATCAACCAGCTGGAGGTCACCTTCGTGACCGACCCGCGCCAGGTGCAGGTCGTGTTGGAGCTGGACAAGCGGGGTGGTGTCTTCACCGAGGGCCGGGACGCGTTCGGCCGGTTCACCGTCGAGCACGCCACGGCCGACCGCACCGACTGGACCGCCCAGCTCGACGCCTGGCTGCGTCAGTCCCTCCAGCGCCGGGGCCTGTTCTTCTGACCGGGTGGCCGTCCCGGGTCACACCCGGGACGGCCAGCCGCGAGGTCAGCCGCCCGTCGTCGTCGCGGCGCGGTCGGCCGACGGCCGGCGCGGGGGAGGGACGTAGGTGCGGCAGGAGGCGCGGACGACCAGTTCGGTGGGCAGCCGGATGTGCGTGTCGCGTTCGACGCCGCCGATCAGGTCGACGAGCAGGCGCAACGCCTCGGCGCCCATGCGTTGCAGTGGTTGCATGACCGTCGTCAGCGGCGGGTCGACCAGCGCCGACTCCGGGATGTTGTCGAAGCCGATCACGGACAGGTCGTCCGGCACGGTGAGCCCCATGCCCCGGGCCACGTCCATCGTGGAGATCGCGGAGAGGTCGTTCCCCGCGAAGATCGCGGTCGGCGGTTCGGGGAGCGTGAGCAGCTCGGCGGCCGTGCCGGCGGCGCTCTCGGTCCGGAACCCGCCGACGCGCACGAGCGTCTCGTCGACCGCCACACCGGCGTCGGCCAGGGCCCTGCGGAAGCCCGCCTCGCGCAGGCGCGCGGACTCCAGGTCGGGACGGCCGCTGATGTGCGCGATGCGGCGGTGGCCGAGCGACAGGAGATAGTTGGTCGCGAGCACGGCACCGGCGAAGTTGTCGGAGTCGACGGTCGGCAGGCCGGACGGGCCGGTGTGCGGGTCGACCGCCACCACGTGGAAGCCGGGCTTGGTCTCCACCACGGTCGGGGTGACGATCACGGCTCCGTCGATGAGCGTCCCGGACAGGCGGGCGAGGGACCGCCGCTCCCAGCCCACGGCCGCACCCGCGCCGTCGCCGCTGGAGTAGGCCAGCAACTGGTATCCCGTGCCGGTCACCTCCGAGGACGCGCCCTTGAGCAGTTCGGTGGAGAAGGGTTCGAACTCGGCGACCAGGATGCCGAGGACGTTCGTACGGTGGCTGCGCAGGCTCTGCGCACCGAGGCTGGCCTCGTAGCCGAGCTGGTGGATGATCTGCTGGACGCGCTCCACGGTCGCCTGGGCCACGCCGTACCGACCGTTCACCACCTTGGACACGGTTGCGACGGAGACGCCGGCCGCGCGGGCCACGTCCGACATGTTGACACGCTGCGGGAACGCCACGCCGACGATGATAGAGCGCTCGACGAGCCCCGCCGACGGCGAGTCGAAAACGTTATCGACAACGATTGACTCTGCGTTACACGGCTGTAAAACTCCCCCGCAGGCCGAGCACCGCGACTGACTAGTCGAGGAGACACCGATGGCGATAAAGCGCCGCGCCAGCACCTTCCTAGCCCTGTCCATCACCACCGCGCTGCTTGCCGCCGGATGTGGCGGCGGCGGTGAGTCCGAAGCTCCCCCCGAGAGCGAGCTGTTCAAGAACCCGGTGACGCTGACCTGGTGGCACAACGCGCCACAGGACGGTCCCGGCAAGGCCTACTGGGAGAAGGTCGCCAAGGACTTCTCCGCACTCCACCCGACGGTCAAGATCGAGATCGAGGCGATCGAGACCAACCAGCTCCAGCGCACCCGGATCCCCGCCGCGCTGCTGAGCAACGACCCGCCGGACGTCTTCATGTCGTGGGGTGGCGGCGAGCTGGTCGAGCAGGTCGAGGCCGACTACCTCAAGGACATCACCGACCAGGTCAAGACGGAGGTCGCCAACATCGGCAGCGCGGCCGAGATCTGGCAGGTGGACGGCAAGCAGTACGGTCTGCCGTTCCGGATGGGCATCGAGGGCATCTGGTACAACAAGGACATGTTCGCGCAGGCGGGCATCGCCGCTCCGCCGACCACCTTCGACGAGCTCAACGAAGCGGTCACCAAGCTCAAGGCCATCAACGTCGTCCCGATCGCCGTGGGTGCCGGTGACAAGTGGCCCGCCGCGCACTGGTGGTACAACTTCGCCCTGCGTGCCTGCTCGGTCGACACCCTGAAGAAGGCCGCCAAGGACAAGGTCTTCGACGACCCGTGCTTCGTGAAGGCCGGCCAGGACCTGAAGGCGTTCATCGACACCAAGCCGTTCCAGAACAACTTCATCGCCACCCCGGGCCAGAACGACCCGACCAGCGCCAACGGCCTGCTCGCCAACGGCAAGGCCGCGATGGAGCTGATGGGTGACTGGAACCGGGGCACGCTGGACAACGTCGCCACGGACAAGGCCAAGCTCGCCAAGTTCCTCGGCTGGTTCCCGGTGCCGGCGATCTCCGGGTCCGCCGGTGACCCCAAGGCGGCCCTCGGCGGCGGCGACGGGTTCGCCTGCGCCAAGAACGCCCCGGCCGAGTGCGTCGAGTTCCTCAAGTACATCGCGAGCCCCGAGGTGCAGAAGGGCTACGCGGAGACCGGCACCGGCCTGCCCGTCGTCAAGGGTGCCGAGGCCGGAATCCAGGATCCCGCCCTGCAGTCCATCCTGAAGGCGACGTCGGAGGCCAGCTACGTGCAGCTCTGGCTGGACACGGCGTACGGCAGCACCGTCGGCACCGCGATGAACGACTCGATCGTCGCCATCTTCGCGGGTAACGGGACGCCTGAGAAGGTCGTCTCGGCCATGAAGGCCGCCGCGAGCAAGTGACCTACACCGACCAGAACCGGCTCCCCGCCGGCGGCGCCTCCGCGCCGCCCGCCGGGCCCCCGCCCGCCCGG
>JAEYGD010000488.1 GCA_023402505.1 Actinomycetes bacterium | reverse complement strand
TGATCAGCCCGACCCGGTTGGGCAGGAACGGCGGACGACGTTTGCGCGCCCGGTCGAAGAGGCCCTCGGCGGCCAGCAGCTTCTTGAGCTTCTCCAGCCGGGCCAGCAGCTCGCCGAGCCCCACCTGCCGGATCTCGTCCGCACGCAGGCTCAGCGTTCCCCGGGCGGCGTAGAACTCCGGCTTGGCGTGCAGCACCACGCGGGCGCCCTCGCGCAGCTCCGGCGCGCCGGTGTCCAACACGTCGCGGTTGGTGGTGACGGTGAGGCTGAGGTCGGCGGACGGGTCCCGCAGGGTGAGGAAGACCGTGGTCGCCCCGGGCCGGCGGCTGATCTGCGCCACCTGGCCGTCCACCCACACCCAGCCCAGGCGCGCGATCCACGCGCCGACCTTCTGGCTGACCACCCGGACCGGCCACGGCTCCTCGGAGGTGCTCCGCGGAACCTCTCCCCCTGCGCTCATCCGCCCACCCTAGTTCCCACCCCCGACCCACCCCGGTTGATCATGAACTTGGCGGGTGGTTACGAGATCAACTCACCCGCCAACTTCATGATCGACTCATGTCCTGGCGGGCCGGCACGTACGATGGGCGGGTGACTGAGGCTGAAGCGACTCGGACCGGCAAGCGCGTGCTCCTGGCCAAGCCCCGCGGTTACTGCGCGGGCGTCGACCGGGCGGTGCAGACCGTCGAGGAGGCGCTCAAGCTCTACGGCGCGCCGATCTACGTACGCAAGCAGATCGTGCACAACAAGCACGTGGTGCGCACGCTGGAGGCCCAGGGCGCGATCTTCGTGGAGGAGAACGAGGAGGTGCCCGAGGGCGCCACCGTCATCTTCTCCGCGCACGGCGTCGCCCCCGAGGTCTACGAGCAGGCGAAGGCCCGCTCGCTGAAGGCGATCGACGCGACGTGCCCCCTGGTCACCAAGGTGCACCAGGAGGCCAAGCGGTTCGCCGCCGAGGACTACGACATCCTGCTGATCGGCCACGAGGGGCACGAGGAGGTCGTCGGCACCTCCGGCGAGGCTCCCGAGCACATCCAGCTCGTCGACGGCCCGGAGGACGCCGACCGGGTCACCGTGCGCGACCCGAACAAGGTGGTGTGGCTGTCCCAGACCACCCTGTCGGTGGACGAGACGCTGGAGACGGTGGCCCGGCTGAAGAAGCGGCTGCCGATGCTCCAGTCGCCGCCGAGCGACGACATCTGCTACGCCACCAGCAACCGGCAGCACGTCGTCAAGGAGATCGCGCCCGACTGCGACGTGGTGCTCGTCGTCGGCTCGCGGAACTCGTCGAACTCGGTCCGGCTGGTCGAGGTGGCCCTCGACGCGGGAGCCCGCGCCGGTCACCTGGTCGACTTCGCCCACGAGATCGACGACGCCTGGCTCGACGGCGCGCGTACCGTCGGCCTGACCTCGGGCGCCAGCGTCCCCGACGAGCTGGTGCAGGAGGTCCTCACCCATCTCGCGGCCCGTGGCTTCACCGACGTCGAGGAGGTGGTGACCGCCAACGAGCGGCTGACCTTCTCGCTGCCGCAGGAGCTCAAGCGGGACATGAAGGCCGCCGCGGCGGCGCGGGGCTGACCGGGAACGCCCGGCGACCTCGCTGCGTCAGATACCGGCATGAGGACCTTTCGGCTCGCCGTCCCGGCGTTGGCCGCCTGTTTGGCGCTGGGCGCCTGCGGCGGCGCGGACACCGGCGGCGGCACCCCGACCCCGACGGGGGCATCCCCCGTGACCGATTCGCCGATCCCGGAGCCCACCACCCCCGGTGCCGGCCCGCCGACGACGCCCGGTGACCCGGCTGACAAGACGGCGCCCGTCGTCCCGCCCTCGCCCACGAAGCGGCCCGGTGGACCGTCCAAGCCGCCGCCCGGCGGCGCCACCACCCTGACCGGCCAGGTCCAGTCGGGCGTCGAGCCCGGGTGCCTGCTGCTCGACGGGTACCTGCTGCTCGGCGGCCCGCGCGATGTGCTGGCGTCCGGCGCGTCGGTGGTCGTGACCGGCAAGATCCAGCCCGACGTGCTGACCACCTGCCAGGAGGGCATCCCCTTCATGGTGGAGACCGCCCGCCGGGGCTGACCCGCCGCGCGGTCCCGGCAGACGACGGGAGCCCGCCCCCGGGACACCGGGGACGGGCTCCTGCCGTGTAACGGGTGGGTCAGTTCACCGCGCCGATGGCGACGGCGCCGCGGCCGACGACCGCGCCCTCCGACGTCACGACGGCCAGCTCACCGTAGAGCGCCCGGCCGGCGGCCGGGGTGGACTGGGCGGTCACCGTGCCCGTGAGGGTGCCGGTGGCGCCGTGCGCCAGGGTGAGCGGGGTGGACGGCGCCGACAGGGTGCCGAGCGCCGGGGCCGAGAACGAGTCCCGGTAGTCGTACTGGGTGCTGCCACCGGCCCCGTCGACGGCGTACGCGTCGACGACGATCCGGTAGGTGCCGGCCACCGGGTTGGCGATCGTGACCGCCTCCTCCGAGTCACCGTCGGCCTGCTGCCCGACCAGGGTGGTGCCCCGGTAGACGAACAGGTCCAGGTCGGCGCTGGCGTTCGACGGGTTGCCGATGCGGGCGGTGAAGCTGGTCGCCCCCGCCGGCACCTCGACGGTGAACTCCTGCTGGGCCAGCTCGACGATCGTCGGCCGCTCGGAGTGCACGCTGGACAGCGGGCCGCCCTGACCGGTCACCGACACCGGGCCGAAGGTGTTCTTCAGCGACCAGGTGACCGGGGTGGCCGCACCGGCGTCGACCGCCGGCAGGTCGACCACGGCCGGCTCGACCGTGACGCCCTGGACCCGCGCCTGGAGCTGGTACGGGTTGTTCAACGCCGGCGAGGTACGCCGCGACTCCACCTCGATCTCCCAGACGCCCGGGATCGGGTTCTGGTAGTCCCGCTCGTACGCGTTGCACGGGCTGGTGAAGTTCGTGTAGCAGTTCAGGCTGGACGTGCTGTCCACCGGAACGCCGTACGGGTTGAAGGCGACGAACCGGGTCTGCGAACCGGTGGCGATGCCGGACAGGTTCACCTGCAGCGCACCGGCGCCCGGCGGCACCGTCACGAAGTACGACGTGGTGCTGTTCCGGTCCACCGAACCCTCGGCGGAGTACGCGAAGGCCGGCTTCTTGACGTCGTTCGAGGCCACCACGACGGCGGAGACCTCGAAGTCGATCCCGGTGGTGGCCGGGTCGTCGACCGTCACGATCGTGCTGTGCGCGCCCACGCTCTTCGGCTTGGCGGTGACGCTCACGGTGACGGTCCGGTTCAGCGGCAGCGTGACCGACTTCGGTGCCGAGAAGGTGCCGTCGTTGCCACGCAGGCCCACGTTGTGCCTGATGTTGCCGGCCGGCCCGCTGGTACGGGTCAGCTTGACCTGGTAGGTCTTCGACTGGCCGACCTTGTGGCCGCCGTCGGCGGAGCCGCAGCGGTTGTAGACGCCGGTGCCCCGGTTCGGGGTGGCGAGCTGGCCGGAGAGCACCGTGCAGACCGGCGCGTCGGAGACGTACGACCGGGTGGTCACACCCTTGCGCAGCAGCTTCCAGGCACCCGGCACGTCGAACATGCCGTAGCCCTGGCCGTAGGTCGGCACACCGGCGATCGGCTTGGCCGAGCTGTAGATCGCCCGGCGCAGCCCGGCCGGCGTGACGCCCAGGTCGTTGTCCTTGGCGGCCGACAGCAGCAGCGCGGCGGCACCGGCGGCCTGCGGGGAGGCCATCGACGTGCCGTTGAACATCCCGTAGCCCGGCGGGAGGGCGTACCCGGCCTCGGGGACCGGGCTGCCGGCCTGCCAGACCGGGGTGGTGGAGATGGCCGAGCCCGGAGCGGCGATGTTCGGCTTGGCGCCGCCGTCCTCACGCGGACCGCGCGAGGAGAAGTTGAACAGCGCGTTCTTCTTCTTGACCACCGAGCCGTAGTTCGCGAGCCAGGTGTCCCGGCTGACGCTGGCGGCGACGCTGACCACGTTGGCCGACACCGACGGGTCACCGACGGTGTTCACGCCCGGCCCGGAGTTGCCGGCGGAGATGAACATCTGCACGCCGTACGTGGTGATGAGGTTGTTGTAGAGCTCGGCGCGGGCGTTGTTGCCGTCGTTCAGCGCCGGCAGGCCGCCGATCGACATGTTGATGACGTCGACCCCGCGGTTGATCACCAGGTCGGCCATGCCGGTGGTGAGGGCCGCGTAGGTGCAGCCGCCGCCCCACGAGCAGGCGCGCGCGGAGACCAGCTTGGCGCCGGGCGCCGCGCCGTCGAACGCGTCGTTGCCCAGCATGTCGTTGGCGGCGGTGATGCCGGCGACGTGGGTTCCGTGCGCGCTCTCGATGATGCCGATGTTGACGTAGTCGACCAGGCCGGGGCCGCCGACCGGGGCGGTGTCGACGTTCTTGCGGTACTCGACGACGAACGACATCCGCTCCTTGACAGCGGTCGCCGGGTTGTCGGTGCCGAAGTAGCCGACGTCGAACTTCTCCTTGTAGGGCCGCATCACGGCCTCGTCGGTGAAGTCGTTGTCGTTGTCGGTGTCGACCCAGATGTTGTTGGTGGCCGGGTCGAAGAGGATGCCGAAGGCGTCGGTGCGGTCACCGTCGCGGTTGACGTCACCGGCGGGGTCGCTGCTGTTGGTGACCGACTCGCTGAACCGGTTGAACCGGTAGGTGCCGGCCGGCGCGGTCCAGGTCAGACCGGCGGCGCTGAACGTCGGGCCGGTGACCTCCGTGATCATCGGACGCCAGGTGGCGTCCTCGAACGGGTCGGTCGCGGTCACCCAGTCGACGATCTTGCGCTCGCCGGTGGTGGTCTGCTGGAGCGCCGGGTGCTCGAGGTCCACACCGGAGTCCATGATGCCGATCGTGACGCCGCGACCGTCCCACTCGGGGTTCCGGTCGACGAACTTGACGGCACCCGTCTCGTTGGTCGGCATGTACGGGTTGGCGGCGCGGGTGTCGGCGCCCGGACCGCTCAGCGTCGTGCCCTGCTTGGCGGCCTTCCGGCCGTCGGCGGCGCGATCCGGCCTCGGGTCCGGGCGCTGGATCGTCTCGTCCAGGTCGACCGCGGAGACGCCGGGCAGCGTGGCGGCCTTCACCACCTTGTCGGTGGGGACCTTCGCCAGGACGAAGCCGATGGTGTCGTACCGCTCGGTGACGGCGGCGCCGAGACCCTTCAGGTCGTCGGCGACGCCCTTGGTCTCGCCCTTCTCGGTCGCGACGATCAGGGTGACGGTCGGGGCCTTCTTCGCCTCCGCCTCGGCGAGCAGCTTGGCGTCGTGCGAACCCAGCGCCTCGATGGGGGTTGCCGGCGCGGTGCCGGGTGCGGCAGGTGCGGCGCTCGCGGTGGCGGCTCCGCCCGCGACGGTCACGGCACTGGCGGCCATGACCGACGCGAAGAGCGCGGCGGAGGTACGCCGGCTCAGATTTCGGGGTTTGCTCACGTTCTCTTTCCTCCAGAGAACAGGGCCCTCAGATGCAGGGCACGCGTGACCGAATCCTTCGCGGTGTCGATGTCCGGTGTCACTACCGGGGAGTTCGTTGTGACCATCTCGTGACATGTGCGGACACGTATTGTCACATCTTCGGCCAGGTGTGGACGGACCGTGAACGTCCTCTCAGGAACCGGGCTCCAGCAGCTCCGGGGCCTGCGGCTGGCGGGGCGCCACCTCCAGCTGCGCCGGCGCGGCCAGCTCGTCGCCGGAGACCCCGAGCTCGGCGAGCTTGCGCGCGCTGACCAGCACCCGCGCCTCCAGCGAGCCGACCGCCCGGTTGTACGCGGTGACCGCCCCGCCGAGCGCCGACCCCAGCTTCCCGACGTGCTCGCCCAGTGTGGACAGCCGCCCGTACAGCTCCCGGGCGAGCGTGTGCACCGCCACCGCGTTGCGCGCCAGCGCCTCCTGTCGCCACGAGTAGGCGACGGTGCGCAGCAGCGCGACCAGGGTGGCCGGGGTCGCGAGCACCACGTTGCGCGCGAAGGCGTGCTCCAGCAGCGTCGGGTCGCGCTGCAACGCGACGTCGAGGAACGGGTCGGCCGGCACGAACAGCACCACGAACTCGGGCGACTGGTCGAACGCGGCCCAGTACGACTTGGCGGCCAGCGCGTCGACGTGGCCGCGCAGGTGCTTCGCGTGGGCGTCGAGGTGGGTGTCCCGCCCGCGCTCGTCGCGGGCCTCCATCGCGGTCAGGTACGCCTCGAACGGCGCCTTCGCGTCCACCACCACCGACCGGCCCCCGTGCAGCCGGACCACCAGGTCGGGGCGGACCCCCTGGTGGTCGGTCGCGGCGGTCACCTGCTCGGCGAAGTCGCAGTGCTCCAGCATGCCGGCCGCCTCGACGATGCGGCGCAGCTGGTGCTCACCCCAGCGGCCCCGGACCTGGGGCGCCCGCAGCGCCGCGACGAGCTGCTTCGTCTCGGTGCGCAGCTCCCCGGAGACGGTGCTCATCGCGCGGACCTGCTCGCGCAGCTCGGCGTACGCGTCGACCCGGTCGCGCTCCAGCTCGGCAACGCGCTGCTCGTACCGCCGGAGGGTGTCGTGCAGCGGCGCCACCGCCCGGGCCACCGCCTCCTGGGACTGCGCGGTGGCCTCGTAGCTCAGCGCGCGCATGGACTGCTCCAGCCGGCCCTCGCCCTCCCGGGTGGCCGCCAGGGTGGCCTCCAACCGGGCGATCTGGGTGGCGGACCGGGCGCGGGCCGCGTACCACCCCACCGCGCCGCCCGCGGCGAGGCAGACGACCACCACGGCCAGCGTCGGAAAGTCCATGCCGCAGAGCTTGCCAAACGGGTACGACGGGGCTGGCGTGGGTACGTACGCGTCATGGAACTTCTGCTGTGCCTCGGCGTCGTGGCCCTCGGCGCGGTGATCGCCTTCGTGATCGTCAACGCCCAGTCCGGTGCCCGGCGGGGCGACGAGCTGAGCGATGCGCGGGCGGAGGCCCAGCGCTGGTACGAGCGCCTTGGCGGGCAGCTGATGAACCTGCACGGCGACGACCCGGCGGTGCGGCAGGCGCTGGCCGACGCGGGGGAGCGGTACAACGCGGCCGGCTCCCAGCTGGAGCAGGCGCGGACCCCGCACCAGTTCGCGCTCGCCCGGGAGACGGCGCTGGAGGGGCTGGCGTACATCCGGGCGGCCCGGACCGCGCTCGGGATCGACCCGGGGCCCGACCTGCCACCGCTCGCGGCGGCCCGGGGCGCCGGGCAGCTCACCCGCGAGCGCGAGGTGGACGTGCAGGGACAGACCTTCCGGGCCGGTCCGCAGCCCGGCCGGGAAACGCCCTACTACTACCCCGGTGGGCGGTTCCAGGGCCGGCCGGTCCCGGCCGGGTGGTACTCGACGCCCTGGTGGAAGACGGCGCTGGGCACCGGCGCGGGGGTGGTCGGTGGGCTGCTGATCGCCGACGCGCTCTTCTCGCCGATGTGGGGCGACCCGGGGTACGGCGCCGGCTACGAGGAGGGGTTCCAGGACGGCGCCGGCTACGACGACCAGGGTGACGCCGGCGGCGGGGGCGAGGACGTCGGCGGAGACTTCGGGGGCGATTTCGGCGGGGGCGATTTCGGCGGGGGCGATTTCGGCGGCGGCGACTGGTGAGGGCCGGCCGCCGGCTCGGGACCGACGGGCCCCTGCTCCGCCGCGGGCGGTGACCAGGGGCCCGTACCCGTCGCTCAGCCCGTGTTGCGCATCCCCGCGGCGATGCCGTTGACCGTGGTGAGCAGCGCCCGTTCCAGGGCCGTGCCGTCGCTCGGCGCGCGCCGGCCACCGGGTGCGGTCGCCACCGCCCGGCCCGCCGCCCCCGACTCCCGGTACTGGCGCAGCAGCGCCACCTGGAGGTGGTGCAGCGGTTCCAGGTAGGTGTCCCGCACGGCGAGCGTCCGCTGGAGCACCGGCGAGTTCTCCAGCAGGTCCGGCGAGGAGGTCACGGCGAGGACCTCGCGCCGGGTCAGCTCGTACTCCTGCTCGATCTGGTGGAAGATCGGGTGCAGCTGCTCCGGCACCAGCGTCTCCACGTACCGGCGGGCGATCGTCAGGTCGGTCTTGGTCAGCATCATCTCGACGTTCGACAGGAACGTCCGGAAGAAGTGCCAGCTGCGGTGCATCTCGGCGAGCACGTCGGCGTGGCCGGCCTCGCGGGCGGCGGCCAGGCCGGAGCCCACCCCGAACCAGCCGGGCACGATCTGCCGGGTCTGCGTCCAGCCGAACACCCACGGGATGGCCCGCAGCCCGGCCAGCCCGGCGCCGGTGTTCGGCCGCTTCGCCGGCCGGGAACCGATGTTCAGCGCCCCGAGCAGCTCGGTGGGCGTGGACGCCCAGAAGTACGCCGGCAGGTCCGGGTCCTCCACCAGCGACCGGTACGACCGGTAGGCCGCCGCGCTGACCGCGTCCATGGTCGCGTCCCAGCGCTCCAGCATCTCGGCGGGCTGGCGGGGCGCGGTGTGCAGCAACGTGGCCTGCAGCACCGCGGCCATGGTGAGTTCCAGGTTCTCGCGGGCCAGCGCCGGCAGCGTGTACTTGTCGGAGATCACCTCACCCTGCTCGGTGACCTTGATCGCGCCGTCCAGCGTCCCGTACGGCTGGGCCAGGATCGCGTCGTGGGTCGGCCCGCCGCCCCGGCCGACGGTGCCGCCCCGGCCGTGGAAGAGCCGCAGGTGCACGCCGTGCCGGGCGGCCACGTCGCGCAGCGCGCGCTGCGCCCGGTGGATCGACCACTGGCTGGTGGTGATGCCGGCCTCCTTGTTCGAGTCGGAGTAGCCCAGCATCACCTCCTGCACGTCGCCGCGGGCCGCGACCAGCGCCCGGTACGCCGGCAGCGACAGCAGCTCGTCCAGCAGGTCACCGCCGGCGTTCAGCTCGGCGGGGGTCTCCAGCAGCGGCACGAAGCCGATCCGCGCCCGGCCGCTGTGCACGTCGACCAGGCCGGCCTCGCGGGCCAGCACGACCGCGGCGAGGACGTCGTCGACGCCGAGGGTCATCGAGATGATGTACGACTCGGTCACCTCGGTGCCGAACCGGTCCTGCGCCTCGCGGATGGTGGCGAAGACGTCGAAGGTCTTGCGGGCCGACTCGGTGAGCGGGGTGTCGAGGGTGGACAGCGGCCGTCGACCGGTCAGCTCGTCGGCGAGCAGCTTGGTGCGCTCCAACCGGCTCAGCGACGGGTAGTCCGCCACCTCGCCCACCGCCTCGTAGAGCTGGGCGAGCACCTCGTGGTGCTTCTCGGCGTGCTCGCGTACGTCCATGGTGGCGAGGTGCAGGCCGAAGGCCGAGACCGTACGGATGGTGGAGGCGAGCCGGCCCACGGCGGTGAGCTGGCCGGCGTTGCGGGCCAGCGAGGCGCGCAGCAGCTCCAGGTCGCCGATCAGCTCGGCCGACCCGCGGTAGTCGCGCCCCGGCACGTGCGGGGTGCCCTGCCGCAGCCGCTGCCGGGTGTTGGCGAGCTTCGCCTTCACGCAGCGGGCCTTGAGCCGGTACGGCTCCTCGGCGTTGACCCGGCGGAACCGGGGCGCCACCTCGGGCAGCGCGTCCAGGTCGGCGGCGAGGCTGGCGGACAGGTCCAGCGAGACGCCGCGCAGCCGACGGGAGACGGACACCTCGTTGATGAGCTGGTCCATGGCCTTCTCGGTGGCCGCGATGCCGTGCTCGTGCTGGATCGTCAGCACGTCCCGGGTCACCGTGGGCGTGACGAACGGGTTGCCGTCCCGGTCGCCGCCGATCCAGGTGCCGAAGGTCAGCGGCCGGGCGGTGGGCGAGGTCTCCACCCCGAGCGTACGCAGCGTGTCGGCGAGGTCGTCGAGGACCTGCGGGGCCGCCTCGGCGTGCAGGTCGCGCAGGTAGTAGATGGCGTTGCGGGCCTCGTCGGTCGGGTCCGGCCGGTCGAGCCGCAGCTCGTCGGTCTGCCACATCAGGTCGAGCAGCTCGGCGAGGCGGCGGTTGGCCGGGCCCTCGTCGCTGGCCCCGTAGAGGATCGCGTTGGTCGTCTCGGTGTCCAGCTCGTCGGCGATCGCGCGGAGCTTCGACAGGATCGAGCGGCGGGCCGCCTCGGTGGGGTGGGCGGTGAAGACCGGGCGGACCGCGAGCCGGCGGGCGGCCGCCGCGATCTCCTCGGCGGGCACCCCGCGTTCGGCGATCATCTTCGCGGCCTGGTCCAGCCAGCCACCCTGGACGGCGCGACGGCGGCGCAGGTCACGGGCGCGGTGGACCTGCTCGGTGATGTTGGCCAGGTGGAAGTACGTGGAGAAGGCGCGGGCCAGTTTGGTGCCGGTGGTGACGTCCAGGCCGGCGAGCCGCTGTGCCGCGGCCGGCGCGTCGGTGCGGACCTGCGCGCGGATCTCCTCGACGAGGTCGAGCAGGGGCCGGCCCTCCTGGCGGGCGAGGGTCTGGCCGAGCAGGGTGCCGAGCCGGCGGATGTCGGCGCGCAGCGCGGCATCGGGACCGTCGTGATCGTGCTGGTCGGTCACTGTGCGCTCCTTACGTGAGTACGAAGGACAGCGCTGTCCGACTCCCTGGATCGTATCCGCGCGGACCCGGAGGTAAGGAGGGGCCCCTTCCCGCGGCCCGCGGTCGGGGCGGACGGCCGGCTCCACGCCGCCAGCCTAGGGAACGATCCGGCCGTCCCATGCCGTTTCGCGCCCCGGCGCAGGGCGGAATACCGCTGGCCCCGGTCGGTAGCGTGTGATCATGCCGACGCTGCGTTATCCCCCCAAGCCGCGCCCCGGCGACCGGGTCGCGGTCGTCTCGCCCTCCGCCGGGCTGCCGGGTCTCTTCCCCCACGTGTACGAGCTGGGCCTGCGCCGGCTCCGCGAGGAGTTCGGCCTGGAACCGGTCGAGTATCCGACCACCCGGGTGCTGGGCGCCGACCCGCGCGACCGGGCCCGCGACCTGACGGCGGCCTTCGCCGACCCCACGGTCACCGCCGTGCTCGCCACCGTCGGCGGGGACGACCTGATCACCGTGACGCCGCACCTCGACGACGCGGTGCTGCGGGCGAACCCGAAGCCGTACTTCGGCTACTCGGACAACACGAACGTGCTCAACCACCTGCACGGGCTGGGGGTCGTCAGCTACCACGGCGGGTCGGTGCTGGTGCACCTCGGCCGGCCCGGCGCCGCGCACCCGCTGACGTTCGACTCGCTGCGGGCGGCGCTGTTCACCTCCGGCTGGTACGAGCTGACCCCGGCCACCGAGTGGGGTGACCAGCCGAACGACTGGAACGATCCGGCCACGCTGGCGGACGAGCCGGTGATGTTCGCCGGCTCGGGCTGGACCTGGGCCGGCCCGGAGCGGGTGGTCGAGGGCCCGCTGTGGGGCGGCAACCTGGAGATCCTGCACTGGCTGCTCGCCGCCGACCGGGTCGCACCCGCCCCGGACCTGGCCGGGTCGGTGCTGGTGCTGGAGACCTCCGAGGAGTTGCCCTCGGCCACCGAGGTCTTCCGGATCCTGCGCAACCTGGGGGAGCGTGGTCTGCTCGGCACGTTCCCGGCGGTCCTGGTCGGCCGGGCGAAGGCGTGGGAGTTCGACCGGCGGCTCACCCCGGCCGAGAAAGCCGCGTACGCGGCGGAGCAGCGGGCGGCGGTGACCCGGGCGCTGGCCACCTACAACCCGGACGCGGTGGTCGTCTTCGACCTGGACATCGGGCACACCGACCCGCAGCTGATCCTCCCGTACGGCGGCGACGTCCGCGTGGACGCGGTGGAGCGCCGCATCTCGGTGCGCTACTGACCACCCGGGCTCGCGGACCTCGGCCGGGGAACGCGGGTCAGGCGGCCACGACGGCGAACGCGCGGACCGGGAAGGTCCCCATGCCGGCCACCCGCGGCGGCGCGGCGGTGAACCGGAACCCCTCCGGCGGCAGGGCGTCTAGCCCGGTCAGGTGCTCGACGATCGGGACCCCGGCGGCCAGCAGGGTGCTGTGCGCGGGCCGCTCGCCGGCCGCGGCCGGGCTCATGTCGTCGATGTTGATCGAGTCGATGCCGACCAGCGCGGCACCCGCCTCGACGAGCGCGCGGGCACCGTCGCCGGTCAGGTACGGCGCCTCGGGCGCGCCGTACCGCTCGGTGCCGAAGTGCGCCGACCAGCCGGTGTGCAGCAGCACCGCCCGGCCGGCCACGTCGTACGGCGCCAGCAGGAGCCGGTCCACCGCACGGCTGCCGGCCGGCACCCGGACCACGACGCCGGGCAGGTCGGCGAGCCGGTCCAGCGGGACACCGGTGAGGTCGGGCCCGCCCGCGTAGCGGTGCGCGGGCGTGTCCACGTACGTGCCCGTGTTGGCGATCATTTCGATGCGGGCGACGTGGAACTCGGTGCCCGGCGCGTAGTTCGCGCGGGAGTCCTCCCGGGTCAGCCAGTCGGTGATCCGCGGCGCCGGCCAGCCGGGCAGGGTGACCATCCCGTCGGTGACCGGGTGGCTCAGCTCGACCAGGCGGCGGCCCGACCCGCCGGCGGTGCCCGGCACGCCGCGCCCGCCCTTGTGCGGCTCCTCGATGACGGTCTTGCCGCTGATCCGCACCTCGGCGACCATCAGCAACCCGAGGTGCCGCACGAACAGCGCCGCCAGGTCGGCGTCGTCGATGTCCCGGCCCGGGATGTCGAGCCGGAAGCCCTCGGCCCGGAGGCCGCCGCCGTTTGCGAAGTCGACCTCCGCGTCGAACCGCACACGCCACTGACCGCTCATGCCCCCAAGCCGATCACGACCGCTCGAACCGGTCAAGATCGCCGCCGGCCGGAGGTGCCGCGGGGGGTGCGACACCTCCGGGACCGGCGCCGGTCGCCGCCGGCGATTCGCCCGGGGCCGGAGGGCTGCGGGCCTCCCCGAACAGGTCCGCCCACCCCCTGGACTCCCAGGTCGACAGCTTCCATCCTCGGGCCGGTCCGGTGGTGGGGTCTTGAAGATCCTTGCTCGGTTGTGAGCGCAAGGAGTGAGCCGGGGTTGCGAGCCCCGCAGTCGCGAACCGAGGCGGCACCGGCCGGGCCGCCGTGCCGCGCAGCTCAGGCGGCGAGGAGGGCGCGCAGGCGGGCCGGTGGGTGGCCCACGTGGTCGCGGACCACCCGGGTGAGGTGGGCCTGGTCGGCGAAGCCGTACTCCGACGCCACCACGCGCAGCGGCAGCGCGTCCGGTTCCGCGAGCGTGTCGAGCACCGCCCGTACCCGCAGCCGGTTGCGGTAGGCGGTGAGGCTGCTGCCGGTGACGCGCTGGAACACCCGGCTCAGGTGGTGCGGGGACGCGCCCACCGCCCGGGCCACGTCGTCGAGGGTCAGCGAGAAGTCCGCCGTGGCCAGGACCTCGCGCGCCCGGTCGACCAGGCGGTGGTGCGCCGCCAGGGTGGCCGCACGCCGGCCGATGGCGCGGTCCAGTTCGGCCCCGGGCCGGTCGCCGTCCGGGTCGGTCCGGCTGAGCAGCCGGTCGAGAAAACGGTGCAGCCGCTCGGACATCTCGAACGCGTCCAGCCCGCGCCGCAGGTCCGCGACCAGCAGCCGGTGTGCCAGGTCCAGTGCCGCGTCGGACGAGCCCTCCCACCCGGCTTCGTCCAGCCAGCGGGCGGCGTCCGGCCGGCCGGCCAGCACCTCCGGTTCGACCTCCAGGCAGGTGTACGAGTCGCCGCAGCCGAGCGGGTGGGCCACCGCCATCTCGTCGCCGGGCCGGGTGAGCAGCACCGACGTGGCGTCGGAGAGCGCGGTCCGGCCGTTGACCCGGCGCCGGTAGACGCCCGACCGGCCCAGCATGACCCGGTGCGTCCGCACCTCGGCGGGCTCCGACCAGCCGTGGTGTTCGACGATGCACCGCACCTGGTAGATCAGGATCCCGCTCGGGTGGCCGAGTACCCGCCACCGGGCGGGTGTGGTTCGCTGGCGTGGATCACTGCCGACACCTTCCGGCATCCGTCCTCCCCGTAGTCGGCGCGCCGCCGGGGGCGATCCCCGCCACGTGGACGCCGATCGTCACCCCGGAGAGATAGTGTCGACTGAGGCAACCCCCCGTCCAGCCCGGACGAGGGGTGATCGGCGTGCCGTCGCAAGATCGTCGCGCCGTCGCAAGACCGTAGTGCCGTCGCAAGACCGTAGTGCCCGTCGCAAGACCGTAGTGCCCGTCGCAGAACCGTCGTGCCTTCGCAGAAGTGGATCACATGCTCAGCGGACTTTTCGCCGCCGCTCTCGCCGACCCGGCCCTCGCCCGGGCCCGTGACCTGGCGCGTTCCGGTGCCGCCCAGGTGGACGGGCTGGACCTGACCGCGCCGCCGGCGCTGCGTCCCTTCGCGGTCGCCGCCGTCGCGGCCGACGAGCCGGCGGGCGGCGCCGGCCGCCCGGTGCTGGCGGTCACGGCCACCAGCCGGGAGGCCGACGACCTCGTCGCCGCGCTGGGCTGCCTGCTCCCGGCCGAACAGGTGGCGGTCTTCCCGTCCTGGGAGACGCTCCCGCACGAGCGGCTGTCGCCCCGGTCCGACACGGTCGGCCGCCGGCTGGCCGTGCTGCGCCGGCTGGCCCACCCCGACTCCGCCGACGCCGACGGCCGCACCGGCCCGCTGCGGGTGGTCGTCGCGCCGGTCCGCTCCCTGTTGCAGCCGCAGCTCAAGGGCCTCGGTGACCTGGAGCCGGTGCGGTTGGCGGCCGGCGACGAAGCCGACCTCGAGGACGTGGCACGCCGGCTCACCGACATGGCGTACGCCCGGGTCGACCTGGTCACCAAGCGCGGCGAGTTCGCCGTACGCGGCGGCATCCTCGACGTGTTCCCGCCCACCGACGAGCACCCGTCGCGGGTCGAGTTCTGGGGCGACGAGGTGGAGGAGATCCGCACGTTCGCGGTCGCCGACCAGCGCACCATCGAGCAGGTCCCGCTGCTGTGGGCCCCGCCCTGCCGGGAGCTGCTGCTCACCCCGTCCGTGCGCAAGCGCGCCGCCGTCCTCGCCGACGAGCACCCG
Source organism: Actinomycetes bacterium (assembly GCA_023402505.1). Lineage (GTDB taxonomy): Bacteria > Actinomycetota > Actinomycetes > Mycobacteriales > Micromonosporaceae > Micromonospora. Next base: position 9,664 of record JAEYGD010000488.1, on the reverse strand, counting down.
GAGCTGGCCGAGATCCTCGACAAGCTGGCCGAGGGCATCCCCGTCGAGGGGATGGAGTCGCTCGCCCCGGCGCTGATCGGCGCGGACGCCCTGGAGCTGCTGGTCGACACCATGCCGGCCGGCACCCACGTGCTGCTGTGCGACCCGGAGCGCATCCGCACCCGGGCGCACGACCTGGTCCGTACCTCGGAGGAGTTCCTCCAGGCCAGCTGGGCTGCGGCCGCGACCGGCGGGCAGGCGCCGATCGACCTCGGCGCCGCCGCCTTCCGCACCCTCGCCGATGTCCGCGCCGCCGCCCGCACCCGGCGCCAGCCGTGGTGGACGGTGTCGCCGTTCGGCCTGGCCGAGCCGGCCGCCGCGCCGGAACGGCAGCCGTGGGAGGACGCGCCGGTCGAGGTCGACGTCACGCCCGACGACGCGATCGCGGTGACCCTCGCCGCCCAGCCCGCGCCGCTCTACCACGGCGAGACCGCGCGGGTGGTCGACGACCTCAAGCGCGGGGCCGGCGAGGGCTGGTCGATCGCGCTGGTCTTCGAGGGGCACGGCCCGGCCCAGCGGGCGGTCGAGGTGCTGCGCGACGCGGGGCTCGGCGCCAGCCTGGTCGAGGAGGTGCCGGCCGCGCCCGCCCCCGGCGCGGTGCTCGTCACCTGCGGGTCGCTGACCAGCGGGTTCGTCGACGAGGCGGCGCGGTTCGTGCTGCTCACCGGCGCCGACGTCACCGGCGGCCGGGGCGCCTCGACGCGGGACATGCGCAAGATGCCGAGCCGGCGGCGCAACACCATCGACCCGCTGGAGCTGCGGGCCGGCGACCACGTGGTGCACGAACAGCACGGCATCGGCCGGTACGTCGAGCTGGTGCAGCGCACGGTCAACGGCGCGAGCCGGGAGTACCTGGTCATCGAGTACGCGCCCAGCAAGCGCGGCCAGCCCGGCGACCGGCTCTTCGTCCCCACCGACCAGCTCGACCAGCTCTCCCGCTACGTGGGTGGCGAGCAGCCGACCCTGCACAAGATGGGCGGCTCGGACTGGCAGAAGTCGAAGGCCCGCGCCCGCAAGGCGGTCCGGGAGATCGCCGCGCAGCTGATCCAGCTGTACGCCGCCCGCAAGGCGTCCAAGGGGCACAACTTCGGCCCGGACACGCCCTGGCAGCGGGAGCTGGAGGACGCCTTCCCCTGGCAGGAGACGCCGGACCAGCTCGCCGCGATCGAAGAGGTCAAGCGGGACATGGAGCAGACCGTCCCGATGGACCGGCTGATCTGCGGCGACGTCGGGTACGGCAAGACCGAGATCGCCGTACGCGCGGCGTTCAAGGCGGTGCAGGACGGCAAGCAGGTGGCCGTGCTGGTGCCCACCACCCTGCTGGTGCAGCAGCACTACAACACGTTCGCCGAGCGGATGAACCAGTTCCCGGTGACGATCCGCCAGCTGTCCCGGTTCCAGACGCCGAAGGAGGCCGAGCAGACGCTCGCGATGGCCGCCGAGGGCACCGCCGACATCGTCATCGGCACCCACCGCCTGCTCCAGGCGTCCACCCGGTTCAAGTCGCTCGGCCTGGTGATCGTCGACGAGGAGCAGCGGTTCGGCGTCGAGCACAAGGAGCACCTCAAGTCGATGCGGGCCTCGGTCGACGTGCTCAGCATGTCGGCCACCCCGATCCCCCGGACGCTGGAGATGGCGATTACCGGCATCCGCGAGATGTCCACCATCGCCACCCCGCCGGAGGAGCGGCACCCGGTGCTGACCGCCGTCGGGGCGTACGACGAGCGGCAGGTCGCCGCCGCCGTCCACCGCGAGCTGCTCCGCGACGGCCAGGTCTTCTACCTGCACAACCGGGTCGAGTCGATCGAGCGGGCGGCCCGGAAGCTGCGCGAGCTGGTGCCCGAGGCGCGGGTCGCGGTGGCGCACGGCCAGATGGGCGAGGAGGCCCTGGAGAAGGTGATGGTCGGCTTCTGGGAGAAGGAGTTCGACGTCCTGGTCTGCACCACGATCGTCGAGTCCGGCATCGACATCCCGAACGCCAACACGCTGATCGTCGAGCGGGCCGACCTGCTGGGCCTGGCGCAGCTGCACCAGATCCGGGGCCGGGTCGGCCGGGGCCGGGAGCGGGCGTACGCCTACTTCCTCTACCCGCCGGACAAGCCGCTCACCGAGCACGCCCACGAGCGGCTGGCCACCATCGCCCAGCACACCGAGCTGGGCGCCGGCATGTACGTGGCGATGAAGGACCTGGAGATCCGCGGCGCCGGCAACCTGCTCGGCGGCGAGCAGTCCGGGCACATCGAGGGCGTGGGCTTCGACCTGTACGTGCGGATGGTCGGCGAGGCGGTCCAGGCGTTCAAGGGGGAGCGCCCGGAGGAGGAGGTCGAGGTCAAGGTCGACCTGCCGGTGGACGCGCACCTGCCGCACGACTACGTGGGTGTGGAGCGGCTGCGCCTGGAGATGTACCGCAAGCTGGCCGAGGCCCGCGACGAGGAGCGGCTGCGCGAGGTGGTCGCCGAGATGACCGACCGGTACGGCGAGCCGCCCGCCCCGGTGCAGAACCTGGTGGCGGTGGCGCGGTTCCGGCTGCTCGCCCGCCGCTACGGCCTCAGCGACGTGTCGATGCAGGGCAGGCACGTCCGGTTCGGTCCGTTGCCGCTGCCCGACTCGAAGCAGCTGCGGCTCAAGCGCTACCACCCGGATGCCGTCTACAAGTCGGCGCTGGACCAGGTCAGCGTCCCCCGGCCGAGCACCCGCCGGGTCGGCGGCGAGCCGCTGCGCGACCAGGCGCTGCTGGAGTGGTGCGCCCAGCTCCTCTCCGACGTCCTAGGGAAGCCCGAGGAGCTGGCCGGTTCTGCCAGCCCCGCAGTGGCGAGCGGAAGGTGATCCGGGAAGCCCGAGGAGCTGGTGGCGGCCGCGCGGTGAGCCGTGGGGGGCGTCACAACGCCGGTGGCGGGCGTGAGAGAGTTGCCGTCATGCGTGCTCGCCGTCTAGTCGCCGTCGCCAGCGTGGCGGTCGGCCTCGTCGCCCTCGCCGGTTGCCGTACCCAGCCCGGTGTCGCCGCGTACGTCGGCGACCAGCGGATCACCGAGGACGCCGTCAGCGGCGTCCTCGACGAGCTGCGGGAGAGCGCCGCGCCGACGGCCGACCCCGCGCCGGGCGCACCGCCCACGCAGCTGCCCGGCCGCAACCAGGTCGTGAGCACGCTCGTGCTGGGCGAGGTGTGCCAGCGGGTGTCCGCCGACAAGGGCTACCGGCCGCAGGGCCAGGCGGAACCGGCCCAGGTCGCGAGCCAGCTCGGTCTCGCCCCCGAATCGGAGTACGTGCGGAAGGTCGCCGACCTCTACACCTGCCTGTCCGGGCTGCCCGCCGGTGAGCCGGCGGCCCCCACCGAGCAGGAGCTGGCCGACGTGGTCGCCGCCGGGCGGGAGGCGGGCGTGATCCCGGCCGACGTGCCCGACGACGCCGCCGCCCGCCAGCTTGACGTCCCCCAGCTGCGCACCGCGCTGGCCACCCGCAAGTCGCTGGCCGAGGCGGTGGAGGCGTACGACGTCACGGTCAACCCCCGGTACCGCCCGCTGGAGTTCCCGGTGCTCAGCTTCTCCGGCAACGCCCCAGCGGTGAGTGTGCCGCTCGGTGAGCCGGGCTCGGACGCGGTCACCGACATCTCCACCCCGGAGCCGCTTCCGACGGTCGAGCCGACCGAGGCGGACGAGCCGGTCGCCTCCTGAGCATGTCGGCACGGATCGTCCTGCTGGTCACCTCGCCCCGGCTGCCGGCCGGGCTGCTCACGGCGGCGGCCTGGGACGTCGTACGCCGGCATCCGGTGCTGGCCGGGGCGGAGAGCGAGTTGACGGCGGCGGTCCGCGCGGCGGGCGCCGGGGTCACCGTTGTCGAGGGCGGGGCGAGCGAGGCGTTGCTGGCCGCGGTCGCCGCGCACGGCACGGCGGTCTGGTTGGCCGGTCCGGCCGGCGACGAGTCCCTCGCCCGGGAGTTGGGCCTTCGCCTGGCCCGGGAGCCGGGGCTCGCCGAGCTGGAGCTGATGTACGGCTCGTGGGACCCGCCCGGCGCCCGGCTGCTCGACGCGGTCGAGGTGATGGACCGGCTGGCCTCCCCGGGCGGTGATCCGTGGAAGCGGGCGCAGACCCACCGGAGTCTCGCCGGTTTCCTGCTGGAGGAGTGCTACGAGGCGTACGACGCGATCAGCGCCGACGACACCGACGCGCTGCGCGAGGAACTGGGCGACGTGCTGCTCCAGGTGCTGCTGCACGCGCGGCTGGCCGAGGAACTGCCCGAGGGTGAGCGGTGGACGGTCGACGACGTCGCCGGTGGGCTGGTCGACAAGATGGTCCGGCGCAACCCGCACGTCTTCGCCGGGGGCCCGGCCGGGACCATCGAGGAGATCGAGGAGAACTGGGAGCGGATCAAGCGCGCCGAGAAGGCCCGCAAGTCGGTGCTCGACGGCATCGCGTTGAGCCAGCCCGCCCTCGCGCTGGCCGCGAAGATCCTGGACCGGGCCGCCCGGGTCGGCCTGGCGGTCCCACCTCCACTGGCGGAGTCCCAGGTGGACGCGGAGGCCCGCCTGGGCGCCAGCCTCCTGGCAACGGTCGCCGCCGCCCGCGAGGCCAACCTCGACCCGGAGGCCGCCCTCCGCCGCGCCGCGCTCTCCTACGCCGAAGCCGTCCGCACCGCCGAACCCCCCACCTGACCCGGCACCGCACCCTCCCCACCCCCGCGTTGACCATGAAGTCAGCGGGCGAGTTGATCTCTCCGGGACCGGCTAACTTCATGATCGACGCGGGCGGGCAACGGCGGGTGGGGACGGGGGCGTCGGTAGGGTTTCGGTATGCAGGAGTTCACCGGGCTGGCGGAGCGGATCACCGAGGCGTTGCTGGCGGCGCGGCCGGGGGTGGCCACCGACGCGGGAGATCACCGGTACGACGACCGGTTGCCCGACTACAGCACCGATGCGCTCGCCGCCGACCGGGCGATGCTCCGGGACGCGGCGGACGCCCTGTCCGAGGTGGACCCCGACGGGCTCGACATCGACGACCGGGTGGACCACGCCCTGCTGACCGCCCTCGTCGACCGCGAGCTGTTCGAGCGCGACGAGATCCGCGCCCACGAGTGGGACCCGCTGCGGCACAACCCGGGCGCCCTGCTGCACGCGCTCGTGGCCCGCCCGTACGCCCCCGCCGACGTCCGGCTCACCCACCTGGCCGGCCGGCTGGAGGCCGTACCGGATGCCGTGGCCACCGCCCGCGCCACGCTGCGCGACATGCCGCGCATCCACGCCGAGACCGCGGTCGGGCAGTTCACCGGCACCGCCGCCCTGATCCGCGACGAGGTGCCGGCGCTCCTCGACCAGGCTCCCGGCCTGCACGACCGGGTCGCCCCGGCCGCCGCCGCGGCGACCGCCGCGATCGAGGAGTTCGTGGCCTGGCTCCGCACCGGCCTCGCCGCGGACGGCGGCCCCGGGCGGGACCCGCGCCTGGGACGCCGGCGCTGGGAGGCGCGGCTCTGGCACACGCTCGACACCGAACTCGGCGCCGCCGAGATCCAGCGCCGCGCGTGGGCCAACCTGGACCGGGTCACCGAGGAGATCCGCGCGGCGGCCGTCGAGCTGGTCGGAGGGCCGGCCGACGACGAGACGGTACGCCGCGCGCTGGACCTGCTCGCCGCCGAGCACCCGGACGACCACACGATCGTCGACCTCGCCTCGACCACCCTGGAGGAGGCCACCGACTTCGTCCGCGCCCACGACCTGGTGAGCCTGGTCGACGACCCGTGCGTCATCCAGGTGATGCCGGAGTTCGCGCGGGGTGTCGCCGTCGCGTACTGCGACTCTCCGGGGCCGCTGGAGACGGCCGACGTGCCCACCTTCTACTGCATCGCGCCCACGCCGGCGGACTGGCCCGCGCACCGGATCGAATCGTTCTACCGCGAATACAACGACCACATGGTCCGCGACCTCACCGTGCACGAGGCGATGCCGGGGCACTTCCTCCAGCTCGCGCACGCCCGCCGGCACGACGGCACCACCCGGGTCCGGGCGCTGACCCGCTCCGGCCCGTTCGTCGAGGGCTGGGCGGTGTACGCGGAGGAGCTGATGGTCCAGCACGGCTTCGGCGGCGTGCCGGTGCGCCTCCAACAGCTCAAGATGCAGTTGCGCATGACCATCAACGCCCTGCTCGACCAGCTCGTGCACTGCGACGGGATGACCGAGGCGGACGCGATGGCGCTGATGACCGGGCGCGGCTTCCAGGAGGAGGGCGAGGCGGCCGGCAAGTGGCGGCGCGCGCTGCTCACCTCGACCCAGCTGTCCACGTACTTCGTCGGCTACAGCGAGGTCGCCGGGATCGCCGCGGCCCGCCCGGACGGCGTCCCGGTCCGCGACTGGCACGACGCCATGCTCGCCCACGACTGCCCGCCCCCGCGCCACCTGCGCACCCTGCTCGGGCTGTAGGGGCGGCGTCAGCTCCGCGCGGCCGTCGCCGCCGCGTCGATCAGCCAGCGCGAGATGGAGTACGCGGGCGGCAGCTCCGCCGGCAGCCCGTCGAGCGGGAACCAGCGTGCCTCGGCCAGCTCCCTGCCGTCGACGACCGGCTCGGCCAGCGGGTCGGCCGCGCGGGCGGTGAAGCCGGCCAGCAGCGTGCCCGGCCCGGACACTGCCCACGGCTGGCTGCCGAAGTAGGTCACCCGGTCGACGGACAGCCCGACCTCCTCGCCGACCTCCCGGCGGACCGCCCCCTCCAGCGTCTCGCCGGCCTCCACGAACCCGGCGACCAACGCCCACAACCCGGTCGGCCCGTACGCGTGCCGCACCAGCAGCAGCTCGTCGGGGCGGCCGGCGGCACCGGGCCGGGTCACCGCGGCCAGGACGGCGGCGGAGAGCTGCATCGGCACGTACAGCTCGCATCCGGGGCAGCGTCGTGCCGTCTCGCCGGGCACGTCGCCGAGTTCCTCCCGGCAGGCACCGCACCACCGGTGCGTACGCCGCCAGGTGACCACGGCCAGCGCCCGTCCGGCGAGCGTGGCGTACGGCTCGGGCATCGCGGCGGCCAGGGCCCGCCAGCTCTGCCACCGGCCGGCCGTACCGTCCTCCGACGGCATGTCGGCCGCCCAGACCGGTTGGCCGTCGAGCGTGCCCAGCGGGACCCAGGCGGTGTCGGCGGGCAGGTCGGCGACGCGCGGGAAGGCGCCGTCGGGGCCGGTGAACAGGCGGCGTCCCGCCACCGGGAGCGCCAGGTCACCGGCCTCGGGGGTGGTGACCGCCGCGCCGGGTACGAACGTCGCCGCCTCCGCACCGGGGCCCGTCCCGCCGGCCGGTCGGTCGCGGGGCCCGTCGTCCGGGTGCGCTTCCGTCCGGCCGCTCACGAGCCGGCGGGCCGGCGGTCGACCATCCCGGCGCCCGGCGGCGGGTCGAACGCCGTGCTCTCGACGCTCTCCCGGTAGCGGGTCAGGGCCAGGTCGACCGGCTTGCCGTCCACCTGGCCGGTGAAGCTCGCCAGCGCCCCGTCGGTGGTGACGCAGGCGTTGAAGTCGTCGGCCGACCCGCTCACCTCGACGCAGGTGGCGTGCCGCCCGGCGAGGGTGGTGTCGCCGCTGGTTATCGACGCGTCCGGGTCGAGGGCGGCGGCGGTCAGCAGCCCGACGACCGCCGGCGGGGTGACCAGGCCCTGCCGTTCGGCCTCGGTGAACACCGTCACCGACGGTTTGGTGGTGCCGGCCGGCGGCGGCTCCAGCGTGCAGACCGTCCGCCCGCCGGTGGTCTCGCACCGGGTCGTGGCGTCCTCGGTCACGGTCAGCTTGCCGCCCGGCCAGGTGTACGCCGAGCGCGCCGGCTCCTGTGCCTGCGCGATGGTGGCGGTCTGTCCGGCCGCGAGCTGGTAGTCGGCCGAGTAGGTCAGGGTCAGCGCCTGGTCCAGCCGGCTCGCGAGGTCGTTCACCAGGTCGGCGTGGCCGATGGCCCGGCCGGCGTCGTCGAGGGTCTGGCAGCCGGTGACCGTGAGCGACGTGACGACCAGGGCGGCGAGCAGGCGGAGACGGGTCGAGGCGGCGGGCATGGCGCCCAGCCTCGCCGATCGGGTCAACCGCGCGCAAACCCGTTGCCGGTTGACGCACGAGAATACGGGAATGTCCGTCGTGGGACCGGCTCCCGGACACGGGGCGTGACCGTCCCACCGGTCGCCCAAGGGGCCGGGCGACACGGTGCGTCCGGTCGCCGCCCGATACGCTGCGTTGCAACACCTGCCTCAGCCGCACCGTCGCGGCCCATAACGGACCGGCATACACACATGAGGAGCGACTCAGTGGCAACGATCGAGCAAATCTTCGCCCGGGAGATCCTGGACTCGCGGGGCAACCCGACGGTCGAGGTCGAGGTTGGGCTCGACGACGGCACGATCGGGCGCGCCGCGGTGCCCTCCGGCGCCTCCACCGGCGCCTTCGAGGCGATCGAGCTGCGCGACGGTGACAAGGACCGCTACCTGGGCAAGGGTGTCGAGAAGGCGGTCTCGAACATCGAGGACAAGATCGTCAACCAGCTGGTCGGGTACGAGGCCAGCGAGCAGCGGCTCATCGACCAGCGGATGCTCGACATCGACGGTACGGACAACAAGAGCGAGCTGGGTGCCAACGCGATCCTGGGCGTCAGCCTGGCGGTGGCGAAGGCGGCCGCGGGCGCCGCCCAGTTGAGCCTGTTCCGCTACCTCGGTGGGCCCAACGCGCATCTGCTGCCGGTCCCGATGATGAACATCCTCAACGGCGGGGCCCACGCGGACTCCAACGTCGACATCCAGGAGTTCATGATCGCGCCGATCGGCGCCCCGACGTTCCGCGACGCGGTGCGGTCCGGGGCCGAGGTCTACCACGCGCTGAAGTCGGTGCTGAAGAAGAAGGACCTGTCCACCGGTCTCGGCGACGAGGGCGGTTTCGCCCCGAACCTGCCGACGAACGCCGCGGCGCTCGACCTGATCGCCGAGGCCGTGGAGAAGGCCGGCTACCGGCTCGGCACCGACATCGTGTTCGCGCTCGACGTGGCGGCGACCGAGTTCTTCTCCGACGGCACCTACACGTTCGAGGGCGCCGCGAAGACCGCCGAGGAGATGAGCGCCTACTACACCAAGCTGGCTGACGCGTACCCGATCGTCTCGATCGAGGACCCGCTGGCGGAGGACGACTGGTCGGGCTGGCAGACGCTGACCGCGTCGATCGGCGACCGGATCCAGATCGTGGGTGACGACCTGTTCGTCACGAACCCGCAGCGGATCGCCCGGGGTATCGCCGAGAACGCCGCCAACGCGGTGCTGGTGAAGGTCAACCAGATCGGTTCGCTCACCGAGACCCTGGACGCGGTGGACCTGGCCCACCGGGCCGGCTTCAAGTGCATGATGAGCCACCGCTCGGGCGAGACCGAGGACACCACCATCGCCGACCTGGCCGTCGCCACCGGCTGCGGGCAGATCAAGACCGGTGCGCCGGCCCGCTCGGACCGCGTCGCCAAGTACAACCAGTTGCTCCGGATCGAGGAGGAGTTGGCCGACGCGGCGCGGTACGCCGGTGCGGGCGCGTTCCCGCGTTACCGTTCGGCCTGAGGGACGCGAAGCCTCGGGGGAGGGGTGTGAGGATGCAGCAGCGCCGCACGCCGGGTGGTCAGCGTCCCGCCCGCCGGCCGGGTCAGACC
>JAEYGD010000459.1 GCA_023402505.1 Actinomycetes bacterium | reverse complement strand
GAGCACGGCTACCCGGACGACACGGCGGCCGGCGCGGTACGCGCGGCGGTCGCCGACGGCGCGGTCGGCGGCCCGATGCTCGACGAGCTGGCGCGCCGGCTCGCGCTCGGCGTGGCGAGCACCTGCGTGGTGCTGGACCCGCCGCTGGTGGTGCTCGCCGGCGAGGTCGGCCGGGCCGGTGGCACCGCGCTGGCCGAGCGGGTGCAGCACGAGGTGGCGGCGATCACCCTGGTCCGGCCCCGGGTGGTGCCGACCGGGCTGACCGAGGAGCCGATCCTGCGCGGGGCCCTGCACAACGCCCTGACGGCCGTCCGGGACGAGGTGTTCGGCTCCACGGTCGGCTGACCGGGTGCCGCCGACGTCCGTCATGTGAAGGAATATTTCACCGCTGGCCCGGATGCTGCAAGGACTTGCCGCCTCCGGGTCCGGCCGGCCGCCCGCTCAGACCAGGTCGCGACGGCGGAAGACGGCGAACGCCGCCGCCGCCAGGCCCCCGGTCAGTAACAGCAGGACCGCCAGCCCGGCCTGCCAGCTCAACAGGTACGTCGCGTCACAGGGCACGCTGGACTGAACGGTGCAGGCGCTGCTGTCCCAGAACCGCACCCCGCCGGACAGCCAGGCCCCCACGTAGCTGGAGAGCATCAACTGGTCGACGCGGGGCGCGTCCAGGATCTGGAGCACCACCTGGGCGCCCAGCTCCCAGAACACCACGTACGCGGCGACCGCGCCGAGCGCCGCCGAGGTGTGCCGGCCCAGCGTGGCGATGGCGAAGCCGATGACGCTCGCCAGCAGCACCACGACCAGGCCCCGCCCCCAGACGGCGGCCAGGTCCGACCAGAACGCCCCGTCCACCGGGCCGACATAACCGTCGAAGAGGGCGATCAGCCAGAAGGTGACCAGGTAGGCGACGGTCGCCACCACGGCGAGCAGCAGCACCGCCGCCAGCAGCGTGCCGAGCTTGGCGGCCAGGACGGCGACCCGGCGGGGCCGCCACAGCAACAGGTTCACCACCCCGCCCGAGGTGAGGTCGGCGCCGATGTAGGAGGCACCGACCAGGAAGCCGAAGAGCACGAGGAAGGCGATGAGGATGTACAGCAGCTCGGTGGCCTCGCCGAAGACGAAGACCCCGGTGAGATGGTCGGCGGCGATCGGCAGCCGCTCCCGCTGGTTCGGGTCCAGGGCGTTGCAGTCGTCGGCGTAGTAGCCGCCGTCGAACGAGCCGCCCGAGAAGTCGCCCCGCAGCCGCTGCAGGCAGCGCTCGTGCGACAGCTCCAACTCGCGAATCTCGGCGGCGGCCCGCTGCTGCGCCCGGACCAGCTCGGCATCGGTCGGCCGGTGCGAGACGGCCACGTTGGTCGCGGCCGTGACGACGAACGCGAACGCCAGCAGGACCAGCATGACCTGCACGAAGCGCCGCGCCCCGAGGCGCTCCAGCTCGGCACGGACCAGGTTCACGTGTCCACTCCTTCGCGGTCCAGGTCGATCGACACGTCTTCCGGCTCGGCGCCGGCCCCCGGCGAACCGTCCACCTGCCGGGGCACCGCCGGCGCGTCGCCCGGCCCGGTCAGCTCGAGGAAGACGCTCTCCAGGTCGGGCCGCAGCGGTGTCAGCTCGCGGACCCAGACACCCTGCTCGCCGAGGGTGCGGCTGATCGTCGTGGCGTCCTCCACACCGTCCACCACCAGGTGGTCGGGGTGCTCGGTGACCGCGAGCCCCGCCGCGCTCAGCAGCTCCACCGCCCGCGCCGGCTCGTCGACCCGGACCAGGACCTCGTGCCGGTCGAAGCCCGCCAGCACCTCGTCCACCCGCCCCGCGGCCACCCGACGGCCCTGCGAGATGATCGTCACGTGGTCGCAGATCAACTGGATCTCGGCGAGGATGTGACTGGAGACGAACACGGTCACGCCGGAGTCGGCCAGCGACCGCATCAGGTCCCGCATCTCCCGGATGCCGGCCGGGTCCAACCCGTTCGCCGGCTCGTCGAGGATCAGCAGCTCCGGGCTCTTGAGCAGGGCCGACGCCACCGCCAGTCGCTGCCTCATGCCCAGCGAGTAGCCCTTGACCCGCTCCCGGCCCCGGTCCCGCAGGCCCACCTGGTCGAGCACCTCGTCGATCCGGCTCGTCGGCACGCCTCCCGCGCGGGCCAGCAGCCGCAGCGTCCGGTGCGCGGTGAAGTTGCCGAAGAACTGCGGGCTCTCGACGATGGCGCCGACCCGCCCGGAGACCCGCGGCAGGTGCGCCGGCGAGTCCTCCCCGAGGATGCGCATCCGCCCCTCGTCGGCGCGCACCAGGCCGAGCAGCGCGCGCAGCGTCGTGGTCTTCCCCGAACCGTTCGGCCCGAGGAAGCCGTGGACCTGACCGGACTCCACGAGCAGGTCGAAACCGTCGACCGCGACCCGCTGCCCGCGCCGCAGGCTGTGGAAGGTCTTGCGCAGACCGTCGATCTCGATGACCGCGCTCATCCGCGCGGCTCCGTGTTCCGAACGCGCATCGGCTGTCCTCTGGAAGGGGTGATCAACGACACGGCGCCTCAGCGTACGGCTCAGCTGCCGCCCGTGGGGGGCACCGCGTCGGTGCGTGGTTGGATGGGCTCGTGAGTGTGGACGAGGATCTGGTGGTCAGCCTCGACGGCGTCGGCGTACGCCGCTCCGGCTCGGCCCTGCTGCACGACGTGGACTGGCGGGTCGAGCTGGACGAGCGCTGGGTCGTGCTGGGTCCGAACGGTGCCGGAAAGACCACGCTGCTCAACCTCGCCTCCGGCCGGCTGCACCCGACCACCGGCACCGCGCACGTGCTCGGTGAGCGGATCGGCCGCACCGACGTGACGGAGCTGCGTACCCGCATCGGGTTGTCGACCGCCGCGCTCGCCGAGCGGATCCCCGGCGACGAGCGGGTCGCCGACGTGGTCGTCACGGCGGCCTGGTCGGTCGTCGGTCGCTGGCGGGAGAGTTACGACAGCGCGGACGAGGCCCGCGCGCGGGCGCTGCTCGGCCAGTTCGGCGTCGGCGCGCTCGCCGACCGCCGCTACGGCACCCTCTCCGAGGGGGAGCGCAAGCGGGTGCAGATCGCCCGCGCGCTGATGACCGACCCGGAGCTGCTGCTGCTCGACGAGCCCGCCGCCGGCCTCGACCTGGGTGGCCGCGAGGATCTGGTGGCCCGGCTCGCCGAACTGGCGTCCGACCCGGACGCCCCGGCCCTGGTGCTGGTCACCCACCACGTCGAGGAGATCCCGCCCGGCTTCACCCACGCGCTGCTGCTGCGCGAGGGCGGCGTGGTGGCGCAGGGTCTGCTGGGCGAGACCCTGACCGGGGACAACCTCTCCAAGACCTTCGGGCTGCCACTGGTGGTCGAGCGGCACGGCGGCCGGTTCACCGCCCGCGCCGCCTGACCGGGACGGCGGGACGTCCGATGCGGCAGCCGCGGGTCGTCGTCGTGGGCAGCGCCAACATGGACCTTGTGGCGACCGCCCCGGCCCTGCCCCGGCCCGGCGAGACCCGGCTCGGCACGGACTTCGTCATGGTGCCCGGCGGCAAGGGCGCCAACCAGGCCGTCGCCGCCGTCCGCGCCGGAGCCTCCTGCGTGTTCCTCGGCGCGATCGGCTCCGACTCGTTCGGCGTCACCCTCCGCGCCCGCATCACGGCGGCCGGGGTGGACACCAGCCACCTGCGGGTCGTCTACGGCACCTCGGGCGTGGCGCTGGTGATGGTCAACGCCGAGGGCGAGAACGCCATCCTGGTCAGCCCGGGCGCCAACGCTGCCATGACCGGGTTGACCGGGCCGGAGCTGACCGCCGTACGCGAGGCCGACGCGCTGGTCGCGCAGCTGGAGATCCCGGTGGAGACGGTCACCGAGGCGGCGCTGGCGGCGCGCGACGCCGGCACGCGGGTGGTGCTCAACGCCGCCCCCGCCCGGCCGGTGCCCCGGGAACTGCTCGACGCCACCGACGTCCTGGTGGTCAACGAGAGCGAGGCGCAGGCACTCACCGGCCGGGGCTGGGACGAACCGCGGGCCCTGCTGGACCTGGCGTCCCGCGCGGTGCTCACCTTGGGGGCCGCCGGCGCCTGGTACGGCGACCGGGACGGCGCCTCCGTGTACGTCCCCGCGGTGCCCGTGGACGTGGTCGACTCGACCGCCGCCGGGGACGCGTTCACCGCCGCCCTCGCGGTCGCCTGGGCCGAGGGGCGGGACCTCGTGGACGCGGTGCGCTGGGCGGCGGCGGCCGGTGCCGCCTGCGTCCGGAGGCTCGGCGCGTCGGTGGCGCTGCCGTCCCGCGCCGAGATCGACGAGCTGTACCAGCCGGGCTGACCGGGCGGTCGCCACGCCGGCCGGCTGATGCCGGCGACCCGGTGGTCACCGCTGTGCCGGTGATCCGGTGGTCGTCGCTGTGCCGGTGATCCGGTGGTCATCGCTGTGCCGGTGATCCGGTGCGGAAGGCCCGCCGGTACGCCGACGGCGAGGTCCGCATGGCCCGGGCGAAGTGGTGCCGGTACGTGGCCGGCGCGTCGAAGCCGACCGCCGCGCCGACCTCCTCGACCGGGGCGTCGGTCGTCTCCAGCAGCGTGAGGCTGGCGCGGACCCGCTGCCGTACCAGCCACCGGATCGGGCTGGTCCCGGTTGCCCGGGCGAAGTGCCGCAGGTACGTGCGCGGCGACATCCGCGCCTGTGCCGCCAGCCGGGCGACGGTGAGCGGCTCGGCGAGGTGGGCCAGCGCCCACGCCAGGCTGCCGGCGATCCGGTCGTCGTCCGGGTCGACCGCCACCGGGGCCTCGACGAACTGCGCCTGACCGCCGTCGCGGTGCGGTGGGATCACCAGCCGCCGGGCGACCGCGTTGGCGATCGCCGCGCCGTGGTCGCGGCGGACCACGTGGACGCAGAGGTCCAGACCGGCGGCGCTGCCGGCGCTGGTGAGGACGTCCCCGTCGTCCAGGTAGAGCACGCCCGGGTCGACCGTGACGCGCGGGTGGCGGCGGGCGAGCAGGTCGGCGTACCGCCAGTGGGTCGTCGCGCGCCGGCCGTCGAGCAGTCCGGCGCCGGCGAGCGCGAACGCGCCGGAGCAGATGGACATCAGCCGGGCGCCGGCGGCGTGCGCCCGGCGCAGGGCCGCGACCAGCTCCGGCGACGTCTCGGCGGTCACGTCGGCGACCCCGGGGACGACGACGGTCGCGGCGCCGGCCAGCACCTCCAAGCCGTACGGGGTGTGCAGGGTGGCGCCGCCGACCAGCGGAACCGGGCCGGGTCGCTCCGCGCAGACGGTGAGGGCGTACCAGTCGACGTCGAACTCGGGCCGGGGCAGCCCGAACACCTCGGTGACGATGCCGGTCTCGAAGGCCGACATGCCCGGGTACGCGAGCACGGCGACACTGCGGTCGGCCGGGGCTCGCAGGGACATGGCGGAATGTTAGCGGGAAACGGCGTTCGTGCCACTCGTGCCGGTGGTCGGCGGCCCCGGAGGATCGGCGCATGACGCAGACCTTCGCCGTGCCGGCCGCCGCGCCGGGTGTGGCCGCCGCCCACTTCAGCGCCCGACTCGCCGTGGAGACCGACGTCAGCGACGTCCACGCCGACCTGGAGGCGGGGGTGGGCGGCCTGGTGGTGGTCGACTCGCGGGGTGACGCCGCCTGGGACCAGGGGCACCTGCCGGGCGCGCTGCACCTGCCGACCGCCCGGATCGCGGCCGGGGCCGCGCGGCTGGTGCCGGCCGGGTCGCGGGTGGTCACCTACTGCTGGGGGCCGGGCTGCAACGGGGCGACCCGCGCGGCGCTGGAGTTCGCCCGGCTCGGTTACCCGGTCAAGGAGATGCTCGGCGGCTACGAGTACTGGGTCCGGGAGGGCCTGCCGGTCGTCACGGCGGCCGGGCCGGTGCGGCGGCCGGTCGACGACCGGACCGCCCCGCGTACGGCGGTCACCTGCGACTGCTAGGGCCTCACTCCGGCTCGTCGGTGAGCCGTTCCCCGCGGCGCCGCAGCATCCCGAGGCCGGGGATGCCGGCGACGGCGAGCTTGAGGTCGCGGGTGACGTCCAGCAGGTCGTGCAGGTCCGGCCCGACCCGGTCGAGGGTGGCCAGGATGGGCAGGACGTCGGCGGTGAGGTGCTGCCGCAGCTTCGGCAGCTCGTCGACCAGCCGGACGGCGGCGTTGACCTCCTCGTGGCTGAGTTGCTCGACGAAGTGGTTCGCCATGGGTGCGCCGCGGCGCAGTGCCGGCTCGTACGCGGCCAGCAGTTCGGCGGCCGTGGCCGCGGCCTCCGCCGCGGTGCCCACGGTGGCGGAGGTCCGCTCGACGACCGACTCGACGGTGCCGACCACCGTGCCCGCCGTGCGGGACACCCGTTCCGCCTCGGCGACGACCACGGTCGCGGCCGCGGCGACCTCGGTGGCCTTGTCGATGGCGGTGGTCGCGGCGGCGCTGATCACGGTCACCTCGGTGACGGCGGCCTCGGCGTCGGTGAGTACGCGGTCGGTGCGCTCCAGCGTCTCCTCGATCCGGTCCACCACGCCGTTGATGCGCGTCAGCAGCGCCTCCACCGCGTCGAGGACCGCGAAGGCCCGGGCCGGGACGGCGGCGACGGTGGCCGCCGAGTCGAGGGCGGAACGGGTGAGGCCGACGACCGACGAGGGCACGGGGAGGGGAATCGCCATGGGACCAAGTGTGCGTCGGCCGCGCCCGCGCCGCCCGGCGGGGCGATGAGGGTCGGGGGCGGCGCCGGCGCTGGCACCGAGGGGAGCGGGGAGCATCGGGGTGAGGACGGCCGCGCCGGCGACGATGAGCCCTCTCAGCATGGCGGTTACTCCGATCGACAACTTTCCATGGAATAGCAAGGAGAGCATCGATCAACCGCGCCGCGCACAGTCCGTTTCGGCAATCATGGCGGTGTTATGACCGGCCGTCCGTGTGCCGCTCGACGGCACGCTGCACCGCCCGGTAGATCTGCCCGAACCGGAGCGCGTCGGGCGTGCGCAGCAGCAGCACCTCGTGGCCGTGCGCCTGCACCCACAGCTCGTGGACCCGGTTGCCGCGCTCGTAGGAGCGGTCCAGCCAGCTGAGCGGGAGTTCCAGGAACGGGGTCAGGGCCAGCGCGACGACCACGCACGCGACGAGGGCGAGGAGCACCGGTTGCCAGCCGCGGTCCGGCACCGACCAGGCGAGGGAGAGCGCGCACACCACGGCGACCAGCGGTGGCAGCGACAGCAGCAGCACCAGTACGCCCCGGCCCAGGACCCGCCCCCGGACCGCGAGCGTCGTGCGTCCCTTGGCGTGCCAGACGTACGTCACGTCGGCGAGCCGCACCGTGAGCCCGCCGACCCGGATGGACTCGGAGGTCACCTGCACCACGTCGTCCCGGTAATAGACGGCCATCACTCAGCCTAACCGTCCGGCCAGCCGTCCGCGCCGCCCGGAAGCGCCCGGCGCGTGCTCGCGGCGCGCCGGTTCCGGGGGCGCCCTACGGCCTGCTGCGCGGCCTCGGGCCGCCGCCCGGCGGGCCGGGCGTGTGCTGGCCGCCGCCCGGCGGGCCGGGCATGTGCTGGCCGGCGCGACCGGCCGCGACCGCCCTGGGCCGCCGGGCGACCGGCTGGCCGGCCTCGACCGCCCGCTGAACCGCCCGGTAGATCTGCCCGAACCGCAGCGCGTCGCCGGTGGCCAGCAGCCGGACGGGACGGCCGCGCCACCGGGCCCAGATCTCCAGGTGCCGGCTGCCCCGGGCGTACGAGCGGTCGAGGTGTTCGAAGAGGAAGTCGGCCACCGGCCCGACGGCCAGCCCGACCAGCACCGAGGCGCCGATGACCGCGATGGTGACGGTGGCGGAGCGGTCCAGCCAGAGCGCGAACGCGATGCCCAGCCCGGCGGCGACCAGGGGACCGGCAAGCGCGGCGCCGATCGCGCCCCGCCCGGCGAGCACCCGCCACGACCGGTCGCCCCGGTGGTGCCACACCGCGCTGATCTCGGCGAGGGGGAAGGTCCGGCCGTCCACGCGGACGGCGGCGGAGGTGACCTGGACTGACCTGTCGTCGTAGTACGTGACCATCGCGGAACTCCCGGTGGCGGCGGTGACACCAGACTACGTACCCCAACGACCCGCGCCGTAAGGTTGGCACGACTTCGACGAGGAAGCGAGGGGCAGCGTGGGCGAGTTCGTGCGGCTGGAGACAGGGGACGGCATCGGCACCATCCGGCTGGAGCGGCCGCCGATGAACGCGCTGAACACCCAGGTGCAGGAGGAGTTGCGCGCCGCGGCGACGGCGGCCACCGCCGACCCGGGCGTCCGGGCCGTGATCGTGTACGGCGGGGAGAAGGTCTTCGCGGCCGGCGCGGACATCAAGGAGATGGCCGACATGTCCTACGTGGACATGTCGGCGCGCGCCGCCGACCTGTCCAGCGCGCTCGGCGCGATCGCCCGGATCCCGAAGCCGGTGGTGGCGGCGATCACCGGGTACGCGCTCGGCGGTGGTTGCGAGCTGGCGTTGGCCTGCGACTGGCGGGTGGTCGCCGAGGACGCCAAGCTCGGCCAGCCGGAGATCAAGCTGGGCATCATCCCCGGCGCGGGCGGCACGCAGCGGCTCGCCCGCCTGGTGGGGCCGGCCCGCGCCAAGGACCTGATCATGTCGGGTCGGATGGTCGACGCGCAGGAGGCGCTGCGGATCGGGCTGGCCGACCGGGTGGTCCCGGCCGCCGAGGTGTACGACGCCGCGGTGGCGCTGGTGAGGCCGTACCTGAGCGGGCCGGTGCAGGCGCTGCGCGCGGCGAAGCTCGCGGTCGACGGCGGCCTGGACATGGACCTCAACTCGGGTCTCGCCTGGGAGAGCCAGCTCTTCGCCGCGCTCTTCGCCACCGAGGACCGGCGCGAGGGCATGGCGGCGTTCGTCGAGAAGCGCAAGCCGGACTTCACCGGCCGCTGATCCGAGAACTGTTCACATTCCAGCTACCGCTGAGTAGCCTGTGACACCGGTCATCCGGACGAAGGGGAACGGCATGTCGGAGCGGATCGAAGGTCACGGCGGGGAACTCGCGCTCGCGGCGCTGCGGGCGTACGGGGTGCGGGAGATGTTCACGCTCTCCGGCGGGCACGTCTTCCCGCTGTACGACGCCGCGCACAAGAGCGGTTTCCCGATCTACGACGTCCGGCACGAGCAGTCGGCGGTCTTCGCCGCCGAGGCGGTGGCGAAGCTCCAGCGCCGCCCGGGCCTCGCCGTGCTGACCGCCGGCCCCGGTGTCACCAACGGCATCTCCGGGCTGACCAGCGCCTACTTCAACGCCTCGCCGGTGCTGGTGCTCGGCGGGCGGGCCCCGCAGTTCCGGTGGGGCTCGGGCAGCCTCCAGGAGATGGACCACCTGCCGCTGGTCGCCCCGGTGACCAAGCACGCCGAGACGGTCTTCAGCGCCGACGACATCCCGCGCGCGGTGGGCGCCGCGCTCACCACGGCGCTCACCCCGCACCGCGGCCCGGTCTTCCTGGACTTCCCGCTGGAGGCGGTCTTCTCGGTGGCCGACGCGGACCTGCCCGCCGTCGCACCGGTCGCCCCGATCGAGGCGGACCCGGAGGAGGTCGCGAAGGCCGCCGCCCTGATCGCCGGGGCGCAGCGCCCGGTCATCATCGCCGGCTCCGACGTGTACGCCGGTGCCGCCGTCGACGCGCTGCGCGAGGCGGCCGAGGCGCTCCAGGTGCCGGTCTTCACCAACGGCATGGGCCGGGGCGCGCTGCCGCCGGAGCACCCGCTCGCCTTCGCCAAGGCCCGCCGGGTCGCGCTGAAGGGCGCCGACGTGGTGGTGGTCGTCGGCACCCCGCTCGATTTCCGGCTCAACTTCGGCGAGTTCGGTGACGCGGCCGTCGTCCACGTCGTCGACGCGCCCAGCCAGCGCGCCGGGCACGTCCAGCCGGCCGCCGCCCCGGCGGGTGACCTGCGGCTGGTGCTGTCCGCGTTCGCCGCGTACTCCGGCGACCGGGCCGACCACGCGGACTGGATCGCCGGCCTGCGCACCGCCGAGGACGCCGCGAAGGCCCGCGACGCCGAGGAGATGGCCGCCGAGACGGACCCGATCCGCCCCGCCCGGGTGTACGGCGAACTGCGCAAGGTGCTGGGCCGCGACGCCATCACCATCGGCGACGGCGGCGACTTCGTCTCGTACGCCGGGAAGTACCTGGAGCCCGCCCAGCCCGGCACCTGGCTCGACCCGGGCCCGTACGGCTGCCTCGGCACCGGCATGGGCTACGCGATGGGGGCCCGGGTGACCCACCCGGACCGGCAGATCTGCGTGCTGATGGGCGACGGCGCGGCCGGCTTCTCGCTGATGGACGTGGAGTCCCTGGTCCGGCAGAAGCTGCCCGTCGTGATCGTGGTCGGCAACAACGGCATCTGGGGTCTGGAGAAGCACCCGATGCGGGCCATGTACGGCTACGACGTGGCCGCCGACCTCCAGCCGGAACTGCGCTACGACGCTGTCGTCACGGCGCTGGGCGGCGCCGGCGAGACCGTGGCGAAGGCCGCCGACCTGGGGCCGGCGCTGAAGCGGGCGTTCGACGCGGGCGTGCCGTACCTGGTGAACGTGCTCACCGACCCGACGGACGCGTACCCCCGCTCGTCGAACCTGGCCTGAGCGGGGCGTCCCGGCCGCCGGCACCGGGCCGGCGGCCGGTCAGACCTCGGGGCGCTTCTCCTCGCGCGGCGGCTCCCCGTCGCGGCGGCGGAGGTCGTCCTCACGCCGGCGCAGGTCCTCCTCCCAGCGGCTGAACAGCTCCTGGTCCTGCTGGCGGGAGCGCTCCTCGATCGAGCGGAGGAACTCGGGGTCGTCGTCCGGCGCGACCGGTTGGCGCCGGCGCTCCGCGAAGCCGCCACCCGCCGGTCGCCGGGCCCCCGGGCTGCCGGCGCGGGACTCGCGGCCGGCCACGAACCAGGCGATCGAGCCGACCAGCGGGAAGAACAGGATGATCAGCACCCAGGCGATCCGGGGCAGGGCGCGGATGTCGCCCTCCTCGGCGGAGAGGCAGCTGATGAGCGCGAACACCGCGAGGACGATCTGCGCGAGGAAGATGAGGACGTACAGCCGGGCCATGCTCCCATCATGACCTACCCGTGCGGGTCACCACACCCCGCGGATGACGAGCACGGCGCCGAGCGCGGCGTAACCGGCGGTGGCCAGCGCGGCCAGCGGCAGCGCCGGGCTGTGGGTGCCGGGTCCGGCGTCGGCGGAGCGCCGCCAGCAGAGCCGTACCGCCGCGGCCCAGAGCAGCACCATCGCCCCGACGACCAACGCTCCGGTCAGGCCCCGGGTGAACGCGAGCCGGACGGTCAGCGCCAGGATCACGGTCATCGCCAGCGCGGTGCGCCGCCAGGCGAGCCGGGTCCGCTCGGGTTGCCGGCCCGGGTCGCGCCGGCCGGCCGGGGGCGGGCCCGCGACCGCCGGGTCAGTCAAGGGGGCCGACCGAGGGATCCAGAACCACGGCGACCAGCAGCAGCGCGCCGAGGCCGACGGCGACGGCGAGGACGCCCGGGAAGCGGGACGGCGGCAGCTCTTCACCGAGCCGGATCGCGCGTTCGGTGCGGGCCCAGCGGTCGATCGCCCGGACCGCGACGGCGCCGCCGAGCAGGAGCAGCGCCACCGAGATCGCCTCGCGCAGGTGGGTCAGCGCCAGCGGCGGCAGGAACTGCGCGGCGGCCAGACCGCCGGCGACCAGCGCCAGGCTGGTGCGCAGCCAGGCCAGGAAGGTGCGCTCGTTGGCCAGCGAGAAGCGGTAGTCCGGGGTGGTGCCCACCGACCGCAGCTCCTGCGGATCGAACCATTGCTTGATCGCGTGCCACACGCGACCGATTATCCGCTTCCGTCCGGTCGTAGCCTGGACCGATGACGGACCTCGACGCGACGATGCTGCGGGATTCCTACGACCGGCACCTCCGCGCCCACGTTCCCGACCCGCTACCGGCCGGCGTGTCGGTCGAGCGGGACGGCCCCCTGCTGCGGTTCCTCGGCTTCGACGAGGGCGGTTTCCTCACCTACCGGGACCTGGACGGGCTGGCCGGCGACGCGCTGGACGAGTTGATCGCCCGGCAGGTGACGATCTTCCGGGAGCGGGGTGAGCCGGTCGAGTGGAAGCTGCACGGCCACGACGAGCCAGCGGACCTGCCGGAGCGGCTGCGCGCCGCCGGGTTCGCGGCGCAGGAGCGGGAGACCGTCGTGGTCGGGCCGGTCGCCCCGCTCGCGGCGGCGCTCCCCGTCGTCCCCGAGGGGGTACGGCTGCGCGAGGTGACCACCCGCGCGGACCTGGACCGGATCGTGGCGATGGAGGAGGCGGTGTGGAACGCCGACCGGAGTCATCTCGCGCCGGGGCTGGAGAAGGAGATCGCGGCCGACCCTCAGTCGATCACCGTGGTGGTGGCGGAGGCGGGTGACGAGGTCGTCAGCGCCGGCTGGGTGCGGTACCTGCAGGGCGCCGGTTTCGCGACCCTGTGGGGTGGCTCGACCCGGTCGGAGTGGCGACGCCGGGGGATCTACCGCGCCCTGGTGACCTACCGGGCCCGGCTCGCCGCCCAACGCGGCCTCACGATGCTCCAGGTGGACGCGTCCGAGGACAGCCGGCCGATCCTGGAGCGGCTCGGCTTCGTCGCCGTCACCACCACCACGCCGTACGTCTACACTCCGTGATCATGGAGCGGTTGACGGACGAGGAGCGGCTGACTCTCAAGACGGGCGCCTTCGGTGCGGTCTTCCTGGTGGCCAACGCCGACCCGGGGATGCTGGCGCTGATCCGGGAGAGCTTCGCCGCCTCCGGTGCGATGGCCGACACCAGCGGGGTGGTGAAGGAGGCGTTGACCAGCGGTCCGCTGCCGAAGCTGCCGCGCGACTCGGAGATGGAGATCGCGGCGGTGGTGCTGCCCGCGCTCGCCCGGTCGGTGGCGATCCTGCGGGAGAAGTCGCCCCGGGACGTGGCGACCTACCGTGCGGTGGTGCTGGCGGCGGCCGACCGGGTGGCCCGGGCGCACCGGGGGGTCACCGCGGAGGAGGCGGCCATGATCGAACGGATCCGGGAAGCCCTCGCCGAGCCGGCCTGAGGGATCCGGTGAGCTGTGTCACTGTAAGGTCCGCGAGAGCCCAACCTACTTGCGGGTAACATTGCGCCGTGGGCAATGGCACAAGCGCGCGCGGTTGACCGGGCGCGAAGTCTCGCGGGAGGCTGCGCCCCAGACCGGGCGAGCGAATCGCAACAACCACAGGAGGGTCGTCGAAGCGCGATGAACATCGTCGTACTCGTCAAGCAGGTGCCCGATTCGGGCGCGGACCGCAACCTGCGCAGTGACGACAACACCGTCGACCGCGGTTCGGCGAACAACGTCATCAACGAGATGGACGAGTACGCCATCGAGGAGGCGTTGAAGATCAAGGAGGCGCACGGCGGCGAGGTCACCATCCTGACCATGGGT
>JAEYGD010000397.1 GCA_023402505.1 Actinomycetes bacterium | reverse complement strand
CGCCTGCCCGGCGATCCGGCGCAGCCGCCGGGCGGCCGCCGCAGCCAGCCGGGCCGAGGCCCGCGCCGCCCGCCGGGTGGTCGCCCGGGCTCCTCGTTCTCGGGTACGCCTGTGCGCTCCGGCCATGGTGGGCGGTCAGGTCAGGAGCCGGCCCCGGAACGGCGGTTGCCGAAGAAGCCGAAGCCGACGGCGAGCCCCACCGCCACGACACCCCCGATCAGCAGGTACGACCCGGTCCCCCCGGCCGTGCCCCCGCCCCCGGTCGCCGGTCCCTTCGTCGGCTGCTGCATGTTCAGCACCGTGAGGGTGGTGTGGGCGGTGCCGCCGTTGTCGCAGCGCAGGTCCACCCGGTAGTCGCCGGGCTCCTTGCTGCCCGGGATGGTGACCTGCCCGTTGAGGAAGCCGTTGTCCGGCCGCAGGACCACCCGCCCGAAGGCGTCCGAGTGCACCGTTGCCTGGCGTTCGTTGGTGTTGTCGCAGCTGGCCCGGATGTCCACCCGGCTGCCCGCCTGCGCCGGGTTCGGCGTCACCTCGACGAACGTGTTCTCGCCGGCCCGTACGGGCCCGGCACCGACCAGGACGAACGCCGCCACCAGCGCCAGCATGGCGAGTACGCGTTGACCTCGCATGATTCCCCCCTCCGGTGCTACCACCGGAACCCTCCCCCGGGTGACGGGGCCTGCTTTCCCGCTGGCCCCCGGGCAAACCCCGCCGGCGGCGTCAGCGGCGCGCCGGTGGGGCGGGCGGGGGAGGCGGGGTGACCGGGTGCCAGTCCAGCGGGGTGGAGAGCACCATCGTGCTGGACGGCTGGCCGTACGGGGCGAGCCGGTCGATGACCGCCTCGAACTCACCGATCGACCCGGCCGCGACCTTCAGCACGCTGCACGCGTCCCCGGTGATCCGGTGGATCTCCATGATCTCCGCCCAGCCCGCCACGTCGGGGTCGTTGAGGATGCAGCGGGAGCCGTAGCAGGACATCCGGATCAGCGCGACCACCGTCCGCCCGGCCCGGCCCAGGTCGACGTGCGCGTGGTAGCCGGTGATGACACCCGACTCCTCCAGCCGGCGTACGCGTTCGGCGACCGCGGGCGGGGAGAGGTGCACCCGCCGGGACAGCTCGCTGAACGACAGCCGGGCGTCGGCCTGCAACTCGCGCAGCAGCGCCCAGTCCATCTCGTCCACGCGCTGACCTTACGTTCTCCAACCCGATCGGCGCTATCGCCTTGTGATCGGCAGGCGGCGACCGGCAACCGCCGTTGATCCGGCATTCCGTTGACCGTTCTTGCCCCGGCATCATGTCGGTCACCCGGCGGTACGGTCGGGGGATCGGCGTGAGCGAGGGGAGCGGACCGGTGGAACGGACGGACCTGCGGGCGGCCAACCGGGCGGCGGTGCGGCCGGTCACCCCGCGACAGCGCGCCGCCCGGGCCGCCCGCAACGGCGGGGAACCGACCCTCGAGTTCGCGGAGCGGGTGCCGTACGACGCGTACGTGCAGGCCAGCACCCTGCACCGGTTGCAGACGCCGCTGAGCAGCGACCCGGGCGAGATGTCGTTCCTCGTGGTCAGCCAGATCATGGAGCTGTACTTCAAGCTGACCTGCCACGAGCTGCGGGAGACCCAGCGGTTGCTGCGTACCGACCGGATCTGGGACGCCCTGGCCCCGCTGCGGCGGGCCGCGCTGCACCTGGAGGGCCTGAACGCGGCCTGGCAGGGCCTGCGGTGGATGACCCCGGCGGACTTCAACCGCTTCCGCAACCTCCTCGGCGAGGGGTCCGGCTTCCAGTCGGCGATGTACCGGCACCTGGAGTTCCTGCTGGGCCTGCGGGACCCGGCGCTGATCCGCCCGTTCCGCCGGCAGACCGAGGTGTACGCGGAACTGCGCGAAACGCTCGCCGCCCCGAGCCTGTGGGACGATGTCGTCGCCCTGCTCGCCCGGCACGGGCACGACCTGCCCGCCGACCTGCTGGACCGGGACGTCGCCGAGGAACACCAGCCACATCCGGCGGTGGAGGCCGCCTGGGTGCGGATCTACGCCGACGGCGGCCCGGACAACCAGCTGCGCCTGCTCGGCGAGGCGCTGACCGAGGTGGCCGAGCGGTTCGGCGACTGGCGCTGGCACCACATCAAGGCGGTGCAGCGCACCATGGGCGCCAAGGTCGGCAGCGGCGGCTCGGCCGGGCTGGCGTGGCTGCAGCGCAGCATGGCCCGGGTGGTGTTCCCGGAGCTGTGGTCGGCCCGTACCGCGATGTGACCGAAGGACGAGACACCCCCGTGACGAGCACCGAAGACGAGGCCCGCCGCCTCGACGCCGACGACCCCGGCCACCGGCACCTGTTCCACGTCCCGCCCGCCGACGGCGGCCGGTACCCGGAGGCCGCGTACCTGGCCGGCAACTCGCTCGGCCTGCAACCCCGGGCCACCCGGGACGAACTCCTCGCCGACCTGGACGCCTGGCGCCGGCTCGGGGTGGAGGGCCACCTGGAGGCGGAGCGGCCGTGGCTGCCGTACCACGAGCTGTTGACGGCGCCCGCCGCGCGACTGGTCGGCGCCCGGCCGGCCGAGGTCGTGGTGATGAACTCCCTCACCGTCAACCTCCACCTGCTGATGGTGAGCTTCTACCGGCCGTCGGGGGCCCGCACCCGCGTCGTCATCGAGGACTCGGCCTTCCCGTCGGACAGTTACGCCGTCCGCAGCCAGGCCCGGTTCCACGGCCTCGACCCGGACGCCACGGTGGTCCGCCTGACGCCGCGCCCCGGCGAGGACACGCTGCGCACCGCCGACGTGCTCGACTTCCTCGCCGCCGAGGGCGACACCGTCGCGCTGGTGCTGCTCGGCGGCGTCAACTACCTGACCGGCGAGCTGATGGACATCCCTGCGATCACCGCCGCCGGCCGCGCTGCCGGCGCCGTGGTCGGCTGGGACCTGGCGCACGCCGCCGGAAACGTGCCGCTGGCCCTGCACGACTGGGACGTCGACTTCGCGGCGTGGTGCTCGTACAAGTACCTGAACTCCGGGCCGGGCGCGCTGTCCGGCGTGTTCGTCCACGAGCGCCACCTCGGCGACGCGGCGCTGCCCCGCTTCGAGGGCTGGTGGAGCACCGAGGCGGCCACCCGCTTCGAGATGACCCCGGTCTCCCGGCCGCCGGCCACCGTGGAGGCCTGGCAGATCTCCAACCCGCCGATCTTCGCCATGGGCCCGGTCCGTACCTCGCTGGAGCTCTTCGACTCGGTCGGCATGCCGGCGCTGCGCGAGCGCAGCGTCCGGCTCACCGGCTACCTGGAACGCCTGCTCGACGAGGTGACCGCCGACCGGCCCCTGACCGTGGTCACGCCGCGTGACCCGGCCCGCCGCGGCGCGCAGCTCTCGGTGCGGATCGGCGCCGGCAGCGCCGCCGCGCTGGCCAAGCGCCTGGGGTACGAGCACGGCGTGATCGCCGACGCCCGCGAACCGGACGTCGTCCGGTTCGCCCCGGTGCCGCTCTACTCGACGTACCACGACTGCTGGCGGGTGGCGGAGGCCCTCGCCGCCACGGTGGAGGTGACCGGTGAGCGCGAGGAGTGAGCCGGGTTTGCGAGCCCCGCAGTCGCGAACGAGAGGAAGACACCGATGACCGCCGGCCGCGAGGAGGTCGCCGTCGTCGGCGCCGGGCTCGCCGGTTGCCTGCTCGCCGCGTTCCTGGCCCGGCGCGGCTACCCGGTCGCCCTCTACGAGCGCCGCCCCGACCCGCGGACCGGTCGCGTCGAGCGGGGCCGGTCGATCAACCTGGCGCTGTCCGAGCGGGGCCTCGACGCCCTGCGCCGCATCGGCCTGGACGCCCAGGTGCTGGCCGACGCGCTGCCGATGCGCGGCCGCATGATCCACCCGGTGACGGGGGAGCCGCAGTTCCAGTCGTACAGCGCCGCCGGGGACCGGGCGATCAACTCGATCAGCCGGGGCGCGCTGAACAACGCCCTGCTGGACGCGGCCGCCGCGCTGCCGGGCGTGCGGATCGCGTTCGACCACCGGCTGGTCGGCCTCGACCCGGCCACCGGTGACATGACCTTCGAGACCCCGCAGGGCAAGGTCACGGCAACCGCGTCGGTCGTCCTGGGCGCCGACGGCGCCGGTTCGGCCGTACGCGGGCAGCTGCTGGGTCACGGGCTGCTGCGGGAGAGCGTGGACTTCCTGGACTACGGCTACAAGGAGCTGACCATCCCGCCGCTGGGCGGGGACTTCGCGCTCGACCCGGAGGCGCTGCACATCTGGCCGCGTGGCACCTCCATGATGATCGCGCTGCCGAACCCGGACCGCTCCTTCACCTGCACGCTGTTCTGGCCCACCCACGGCACTGCGGCCTTCGCCTCGTTGGGCAGCCCGGCGGCGATCGAGCGGCACTTCGCGGAGCACTACCCGGACCTGCCGCCGCTCGCGCCGAACCTGGTCGACGACTACCAGCACAACCCGGTCGGTGTGCTCGGTACGGTCCGCTGCGACCCGTGGCAGGTGTACGGGAAGGTGGCGCTGCTCGGCGACGCCGCGCACGCCATCGTGCCGTTCTACGGGCAGGGCGCCAACTGCGCCTTCGAGGACGTGGTGGAGCTGGACCGCTGCCTCGACGAGTGCGCCGACGACTGGTCCGCCGCGCTGCCGCTCTACCAGCGGCGCCGGCAGCACAACGCCGAGGCGATCGCCCGGATGGCGCTGGCCAACTTCGTCGAGATGCGCGACAAGGTCGCCTCGCCGCTGTTCCAGCTCGGCCGGCGGGTGGAGCACGCACTGGAACGGGCGCTGCCCGGCCGGTACGTTTCCCGGTACGAGCTGGTGTCCTTCTCGACCACCCCGTACGCCGAGGTGCGCCGCCGGGTCCGCCGTCAGCACCAGGCGCTCGGTGCCGTCGCCGCCGGTGCGGCGTTGCTGCTGGCCGGGGCGGTCGGGTCCGTGCTCCGCGGCCGGTCGGCCGCCGACGGCCAGCGAGGGAGGCGTCGATGAGCGGCTGGGACCCGCGACTGATGGCCGGTCGGGCGCCCGACGGGCCGGGTCTGCTGCGCAACTTCGTCGCCGGTGAGTTCGTCGACGCCGGCCGCCGGTTCACCAAGCGCAGCCCGGTGACCGGTGAGCCGGTCTTCGAGGTGGTCGAGGCGGGACGGGCCACGGTGGACGACGCGGTGGCCGCCGCCCGGGCGGCGCTGCGCGGCCCGTGGGGCCGGATGGGCGAGCGGGAACGCGCCGAGGTGCTGCGCCGCGTCGCCGACGAGTTGGAGCGCCGCTTCGACGACCTGGTCACGGCCGAGGTCACCGACACCGGCAAGGCGATCTCGCAGGCCCGGACCCTGGACGTCCCGCGCGGCGCGGCCAACTTCCGCGCCTTCGCCGAGATCGTCGCGACCGCACCCACCGAGTCGTTCACCACGGTCACCCCGACCGGTGGCCGGGCCCTCAACTACGCGGTCCGCAAGCCGGTCGGCGTGGTCGCCGTGATCGTGCCGTGGAACCTGCCGCTGTTGCTGCTCACCTGGAAGGTGGCGCCCGCGCTCGCCTGCGGCAACGCGGTCGTGGTTAAACCCAGCGAGGAGACGCCGGCCTCGGCGACCCTGCTCGCCGAGGTGATGGCCGCGGCCGGCGTGCCGGACGGCGTGTTCAACCTGGTGCACGGCTTCGGGCCGGACTCGGCCGGGGAGTTCCTGACCCGGCACCCCGGCGTCGACGCGATCACCTTCACCGGGGAGTCGGCCACCGGTGGCGCCATCATGCGGGCCGCCGCCGACGGGGTGAAGGCCGTCTCCTTCGAACTGGGCGGCAAGAACGCCGGCCTGGTCTTCGCCGACGCCGACCTGGACGCGGCGGTGGCCGGGTCGGTGCGGTCCAGCTTCACCAACGGCGGGCAGGTCTGCCTCTGCACCGAGCGCGTCTACGTGCAGCGTCCGGTCTTCGAGGAGTTCACCGCGCGGCTGGCGAAGCGGGCGGCCGAGCTGCCGTACGGGTGGCCGGCCGACGAGGCCACCGTGAACATGCCGCTGATCTCGCACACCCACCGGGAGAAGGTGCTCGGCCACTACGAGCTGGCCCGCGCCGAGGGCGCCGAGGTGCTCGCCGGGGGCGGCACGCCGCGCTTCGGTGACGCCCGCGATGGTGGCGCGTACGTGCAGCCGACGGTGCTCGCCGGGCTCGGCCCGGACGCCCGGACCAACCGCGAGGAGATCTTCGGGCCGGTCGTGCACGTGGCGCCGTTCGACGACGAGGACGAGGCGTACGCGCTGGCCAACGGCACCGAGTACGGCCTGGCGGCGGCGGTCTGGACCCGGGACGTGGGTCGCGCCCACCGGGCCGGTGCCCGGCTCGACGCCGGCATCGTCTGGGTCAACACCTGGTTCCTGCGTGACCTGCGCACCCCGTTCGGCGGGGTCAAGGCCTCCGGCATCGGCCGCGAGGGCGGCGTGCACTCGCTGGACTTCTACTCCGAACTCACCAACGTCTGCGTGGACCTGTCATGAGCGAGCGCAGCGAGGAGCCGGCATGAGCGTCGATTACGAGGCCGCGGCCCGGGAGCTGACCGATGCCCGGGACAGCGGCAAGCCCTGCCCGCCGCTGCGCGGTCGGCTGCTCCCCGAGGGGGACGTCACCTCCGCGTACGTCGTGCAGCAGTTGCAGACCGCGGAGTGGCTGCGGCGCGGCTACCGGCGGGTCGGCGCCAAGATCGGGCTGACCTCCCGGGTGGTGCAGGAGAGCTTCGGTGTCTACCAGCCGGACTTCGGGGTGCTGACCGAGGAGATGGCGGTGCCCGACGGCGTCGAGGTGCCGCTGGACCGGTTGCTCCAGCCCCGGGTGGAGGCCGAGGTCGCGTTCGTGCTCGGCGCGGACCTGCCGGACGAGCGGATCACCACCGCCGACCTGACCCGGGCGGTCGACCACCTGCTGCCGGCCATCGAGATCGTCGACTCGCGGATCGCCGGCTGGGACATCTCCATCGTGGACACCGTGGCGGACAACGCGTCCAGCGGCCTGTTCGTGCTGGGGACCGCGCCGCGCCGGCTGGCCTACGTCGACCTGCGGCTGGCCGGCATGGTCCTGGAGCACGCCGGTGAGCCGGTCTCGGTGGGCGCCGGGGCGGCGTGCCTCGGCAACCCGCTGCACGCCCTGGCCTGGCTGGCGCAGACCCTGGCCCGCTCCGGTGACCCGCTGCGCGCGGGCGACGTGGTGCTCTCCGGTGCGCTCGGCCCGATGGTGCCGGTGACGCCGGGCGCGGCCTACGAGGCGCGCATCTCCGGTCTCGGCTCGGTGCGAACCTGCTTCTCGAAGGGCGGTGACAAGTGAGCGCGAGGAGTGAGCTTGCGAGTCCCGCAGTCGCGAACGGAGAAGGCCCGGTGAGCGCGAGGAGCGAGCTTGCGAGCCCCGCAGTCGCGAACGGAGAAGGCCCAGTGAGCGTCGGTGTGGCGGTGCTCGGTTCCGGCAACATCGGAACCGACCTGATGATCAAGGTGCTGCGGCTGTCGGAGTCGCTGCGGATGGTCGCGATGGCGGGCATCGACCCGGACTCCGACGGGCTGGCCCGGGCCCGCCGACTCGGCGTGGCCACCACCGCCGAGGGCGTCGACGGGCTCGTGGCGCTGCCCGGGTTCGCCGACGTGGAGCTGGTCTTCGACGCCACGTCCGCCGGCGCCCACCGGCACAACGACGCCGTGCTGCGCGCGCACGGCCGCACGGTGGTCGACCTGACCCCGGCCGCCGTCGGCCCGTACGTGGTGCCACCGGTCAACCTGGACGAGCACCTGCACGAGACCAACGTGAACATGGTGACCTGCGGCGGGCAGGCGACCGTGCCGATCGTCGCCGCCGTCGGCCGGGTCACCCCGGTCGCGTACGGGGAGATCGTCGCCTCGATCGCCTCGCGGTCGGCGGGGCCGGGCACCCGGGCCAACATCGACGAGTTCACCGAGACCACGTCCCGGGCGATCGAGGTGGTCGGCGGCGCCGGACGCGGCAAGGCGATCATCGTGTTGAACCCGGCCGACCCGCCGCTGCTGATGCGCGACACGGTCTACTGCCTCTGCCCGGACGCCGACGCCGACCGGGCCGCCATCGCCGCCTCGGTCGCCGACATGGTGAAGACCGTGCAGGAGTACGTCCCCGGCTACCGGCTCAAGCAGGACGTGCAGTTCGACCGGGTGGACACGTACGTGCCGTCGCTCGGGCGGCACCTCACCGGCCTGCAGGTGTCGGTCTTCCTGGAGGTGTCCGGTGCCGGGCACTACCTGCCCGCGTACGCCGGGAACCTGGACATCATGACGTCGGCCGCGCTGCGTACGGCGGAGCGGCTGGTGGCCCGGCGGGCGGTGGGTGCGTGAGCGCGAGGAGTGCAGCGCAGCGGAGCCCCGCAGTCGCGAACAATCGGAGTACCGCATGACCGACCTGTACATCCAGGACGTGACGCTGCGGGACGGGATGCACGCCATCGCGCACCGCTACACCGTCGACCAGGTCCGCGGCATCGCCGCCGCGCTCGACGCCGCCGGGGTGGCGGCGATCGAGGTGGCGCACGGCGACGGGTTGGCCGGTTCCAGCGTCAACTACGGGCACGGCGCCGCCAGCGACGCCGACTGGATCGCGGCGGCGGCCGAGGTGCTGACCGCCGCGAAGCTCACCACGTTGCTGCTGCCCGGCATCGGCACGATCGCCGACCTGAAGGCCGCGAAGGCGCTCGGTGTGACCAGCGTGCGGATCGCCACCCACTGCACCGAGGCGGACATCTCGGCCCAGCACATCTCCTGGGCCCGGGAGAACGGCATGGACGTCTCCGGGTTCCTGATGATGTCGCACATGAACGACCCGGCCGGGCTGGCCGCGCAGGCCAAGCTGATG
The DNA here is from genome assembly GCA_023402505.1 of Actinomycetes bacterium. Taxonomy (GTDB): domain Bacteria; phylum Actinomycetota; class Actinomycetes; order Mycobacteriales; family Micromonosporaceae; genus Micromonospora. Next base: position 15,575 of record JAEYGD010000397.1, on the reverse strand, counting down.
GAGTCGTACGGCGCGCACTGCGTCTACGTCACCGACTCCGGCGGCCGGCTGCTGATGTCCGACGTGGCCGAGCGGATCGACGCGTACCGGCAGGTGCTCGACCCGGAGACGCAGATCGGGATCCACGCCCACCACAACCTGTCGCTCGGCGTGGCCAACAGTGTGGTCGCCGTCGAGCACGGCCGGATTCCCGGCGCCGGGCCGGCCGGTCCGGACGCCCCGCACGGCCGCACCGTCCGGGTCGACGCCTCGCTGGCCGGCCAGGGCGCCGGGGCCGGCAACGCGCCGCTGGAGGTTTTCGTCGCGGTGGCCGAGCTGCACGGCTGGAAGCACGGCTGCGACGTGTTCGCGCTGATGGACGCCGCCGAGGACCTGGTCCGTCCGCTGCAGGACCGGCCGGTGCGGGTCGACCGGGAGACGCTCTCCCTGGGGTACGCGGGCGTCTACTCCAGCTTCCTGCGGCACGCCGAGCGGGCCTCGGAGAAGTACGGCGTGGACGTCCGCTCGATCCTGGTCGAGCTGGGCCGGCGCCGCATGGTCGGCGGCCAGGAGGACATGATCGTCGACGTGGCGCTGGACCTCGCCGGATCGGGAGGGGGCACCGGTGAGCGCGAGGAGTGAGCCGGGGTTGCGAGCCCCGCAGTCGCGAACGAAGGACGGGCACCGCGTGAGCGCGAGGAGTGAGCCGGGGTTGCGAGCCCCGCAGTCGCGAACGAAGGACGAAACACCATGATCGGGCCGGACATCGCCGGTATCGCCGGGAAGCTGGGCGAGGCGGCCGACACCGCCACCGCCATCCCGCAGCTCGCTGCCGAGACGGGCCTCGACGTCGACGCCGCGTACGCGGTGCAGGCCGCGCTGGTGCAGCGCCGCCTCGACCGGGGCGAGCGCATCGTCGGCCTGAAGATGGGCCTGACCAGCAAGGCCAAGATGGCCCAGGTCGGCGTGGACGAGGTGATCTGGGGCCGGCTGACCGACGTCATGCGGGTCCCCGACGGCGGCAGCGTCTCCGTCGGCGACTTCATCCATCCCCGGGTCGAGCCGGAGGTGGCGTTCCTGCTGGACCGGCTGCCCGACCCCGGCGAGCCGGTCGCCGACTTCGCCGCCGCGGTCCGGGCGGTCGCCCCCGCGATCGAGCTGATCGACTCCCGGTACGCGAACTTCACCTTCTCGCTGCCCGACGTCGTCGCCGACAACACCTCCGCCGGTGCGTTCGTCGTCGGGCCGTGGTGCCCGGTGCCGGACGGTCTGGACAACCTGGGCGTGCTGCTGGAGGTCGACGGGCGGATTGCCCAGGTCGGCTCGACCGCGGCGATCCTCGGCGATCCGCGCCGGGCGTTGGACGAGGGCATCCGGCTCGCCGGCCGGCACGGCGTCCGGCTGCGCGAGGGCTGGGTCTTCCTGGCCGGGGCCGCCACGGCCGCCGTCCCGTTGCGGTCGGGCGCGCACGTCCGCGCCGTGGTGGAGAAGCTCGGCACCGCGTCGCTGAAGGCGGCAGCGTGAGCGCGCGGGTCGTCGCCGGGAAGGCGGTTCCGCGGGGAGCCTTTCCGCACGTCAAGGTGGCCGGCGGCTTCGTCTTCGTCTCCGGTACGTCGGCCCGCCGCCCGGACAACACGTTCGCCGGTGTCGAGGTGGACGAGTTCGGGACGACGAACCTCGACATCCGGACGCAGACCCGTGCGGTCGTCGAGAACATCGGGGACCTGCTGGCGTCCGTCGGCGCCGGGCTTCCCGACCTGGTCCAGGTCACCAGCTACCTGGTCAACATGAACGACTTCGGCGGCTACAACGAGGTGTGGGCGGAGTTCTTCGACGCCACCGGGCCGACCCGCACCACCGTCGCCGTCCACCAGTTGCCGCACCCGCACCTGCTGATCGAGATGCAAGCCGTCGCCCTGCTCCCCCAAGGAGGTCAGTCGTGAGTGAGATCGCCGAGCCGTTCAGCTTCCCGGGGTGGATCGCCGAGAACCAGCACCTGCTGAAGCCGCCGGTGGGCAACAAGGAGATGCTCCCCGGCAGCGACGACTTCATCGTCATGGTGGTGGGCGGGCCGAACCAGCGCACCGACTTCCACGTCGACCCGTACGAGGAGTTCTTCTACCAGGTCAAGGGCAACATGCACGTCGACCTGATGCTGCCGGAGGGCCCGCGTACGGTGCACATCCGCGAGGGTCAGATGTGGATGCTGCCGCGCAACACCCCGCACTCTCCGCAGCGTCCGGAGGCCGGCTCGATCGGCATGGTGATCGAGCGGGTCCGCGAGGAGGGCACCCTGGAGAAATTCCAGTGGTACTGCCCGGAGTGCCACCAAAAGGTGCACGAGGTCGAGCTGCAGGTGCGCGACATCGCCGCCGACCTGCCCCCGGTCTTCCAGGCGTTCTACGCCGACGAGAAGGCGCGGACCTGCGACAACTGCGGCGCGCTGCACCCGGGCAAGGGCTGATGCGCGAACCGGTCGTCGACGTGCACACGCACGTCGTACCGAAGGGTTGGCCGGACCTGGCGGCGGCGTGCGGCGGGTCCGGCTGGCCCTGGCTGCGGGTCGACTCCGAGCGCGCCGCCATGATCATGGTGGGGGAGACCGAGTTCCGGCCGGTCGGCGCGCAGTGCTGGGACGCCGACACCCGGCTGGCCGACATGGCGGCCGACGGGGTGGACGTGCAGGTGGTCTCCCCGACACCGGTGTTCTTCGGCTACGACCGTCCCGCCGAGCAGGCGGTCAAGGTGGCGCGGATCTTCAACGACCTCACCCTGGAGGTCACCGCCGCCGGCGACGGGCGGCTGGTGCCGTTCTGCCAGGTGCCCCTGCAGGACCCGGACGCCGCCTGCGCCGAGTTGGACCGCTGCCTCGCGGCCGGGCACGCCGGCGTGGAGATCGGCAACCACGTCGGCGACCGGGACCTGGACGACGCCGGGATCGTCGAGTTCCTCACCCACTGCGCCCAGGTGGGCGCCCCGGTCTTCGTCCATCCCTGGGACATGCCGGGCGGGCCGCGACTCGACCGCTGGATGGCCCGGTGGCTGACCGGCATGCCCGCCGAGACCCACCTGTCGGTGCTGGCGATGATCCTCGGCGGGGTGTTCGACAAGGTGCCGGAGACGCTGCGGATCTGCTTCGCGCACGGCGGCGGCAGCTTCCCGTTCTGGCTCGGCCGCGCCGACAACGCCTGGCATCGCCGCGGTGACCTGGTACGCGGCTTCTCCGCCGCACCGCCCAGCGCGTACGTCGACCGGTTCTGCGTCGACTCGGTGGTGTTCGAGCCGGCGGCGCTGCGGCTGCTGGTGGACACGATGGGTGCGGACCGCGTGCTGGTCGGCAGCGACTACCCGTACCCGTTGGGGGAGCGGCCGGTCGGCGCGGTCGTGCGCCGCTCCGCCTTCCTCTCCCCGGACCAGCGGGCGAAACTGCTCGGCGGCAACGCGCTGCGCTTCCTCGGCCGTTCGGCCTGACCGGCCTGTCGGCCGGCGACCGCCGACCGGAGCGGGCAGGATGACGGCATGGCCGAGCCGCACGACCTGACCGCGCTTGAGCAGGCCGCCGCGATCGCCCGCGGCGAGCTGACCAGCCGCGACCTGGTCGAACACCACCTCGTCCGGGTGGCGGCGCTCGGCGACACGGTCGGCGCCTTCGTCACGGTCACCCCGGACGTGGCCCTCGCCGCCGCCGACGCGGCCGATGCCGTTCCGCCCGCGGCGCGCGGGCCGCTGCACGGCGTACCGACCGCGATCAAGGACCTGACGCTCACCGCGGGTGTGCGGACCACCTTCGGTTCGGCCGCGTTCGCCGATTTCGTGCCGCCGGTCGACGCGGACGTGGTCCGTTTCATGCGGGACGCCGGCCTGGTCAGTCTCGGCAAGACCACCACCTCCGAGCTGGGCTGCTCGCTCTACTCGGAGGGCCTGGTCGCACCGCCGGCGCGCAACCCGTGGAACGTCGCGTACACCGCCGGTGGGTCCAGCGGCGGCGCGGCGGCCGCGGTGGCGGCCGGGCTCGTCCCGGTGGCCCAGGGCTCCGACGGCGGCGGGTCGCTGCGTATCCCGGCGTCGCTGTGCGGGCTGGTCGGCTACAAGCCCAGCCGTGGGCTGGTCTCCGGCGGGCCGGTCGGCTTCGGGGCGTACGGGCTGCCGACCAGCGGCCCGATCGGGCGGACCGTCGCCGACGTGGCCGCGCTGCTCGACGTCCTCGCCCGGCCGGTCACCGGGGAGCCGTACCTGGCGCCGCCCGCGCCGGCCGGCGGGTGGTTGGCGGCGGCCCGGGGGGCCGAGCCGGGCCGGCTGCGGATCGGGCGCTTCGTCACGCCGATGCTGGCCGACGAGCCGGTCCACCCCGAATGTGTGGCCGCCGTGGACCGGGCCGCCGCCCTGCTCACCGCGGCCGGCCACGAGGTGGTCGAGGTGCCGTCGCCCCTCACGCCGGCCGCGTGGCCGCTGTTCGAGATCGTCTGGTACGTGCTGGCGCTCGCCCCGGTGCCGCCGGACCGGGAGAGCCGGCTGCTGCCGCTGACCCGGCTGCTGCGGGCCCGGGGCGCGGCCATCTCCGCCGGCACACTCACCGCCACACTCGGCGAGCTCCAGGCGCAGGTGCGCCTCGGGCTGCGCCGTACCGCCGGCTGTGACCTGCTGCTCTGTCCGACGCTGGCGGCGCCGCAGGCACCGGTGGGCTGGTTCGCCGAGGGCCGTGACCCGGCCGACGACTTCGACCGGCAACGCCGGTTCTCGCCGTACTGCGCCATCTTCAACGTGACGGGCGATCCGTCCGTGTCGCTGCCGGTGGGGAGCACCGCCGACGGGCTGCCCGTCGGGGTGCTTCTCAGCGGTCGGTACGGCGACGACGCGCGTCTGATCGCGACCGCCGCGCAACTGGAGCAGTCCAGTGGCGGGTGGGATCACCACCCCGCAATCTGGCGGGCGGTCGGCTCCGCTAACGTGAATAGCACAAGCGGAGTCGGGGAATCGTCCGCATGACCGTCCACCCGACCCGGATTCCTGGTCTCTCTCTCGCCTGGGGGCGTTGGGATTGTCTGTAACCGACACTTTGCTGGTCTTCGTCGGCATCCCCGCGGCGGCGGTGCTGGTGATCGCCGGTCTGGCGTACGCCGGCAGCAGCCGTGGCACCGGAGGGGGCGGTAAGCGCTACCGCCCGGGCCGGCCCTTCGACTTCACTCCGGTCTGGTTCCTGAGCCGCCCGGAGGAGCTGGCCGACTCGGCCGGGACGGTGCTGGCCGCCGGTGCTCAGGCGCCCGCGTTGACCAGCCGCAAGCAGGAGCGGGCCGGCATCGAGGCGCCGGCCGGTGGAACCGGAGGCGCAAGTGACCGTTGGTGAGATGCAGCCACCGTCCGGGACGGGGAATCCGCCGGAGGTCCTGGACGGGCCGTTCTCGACCCGCCAGCTGCTGCGCATCGACGAGGCGCTGCGGCTGGCCGACCGGGGCACCGGTCTGGTCTTCTCGGTCTTCGTCGGGGGCCTCGACGAGCCGATCCGGGAACACGCCGAGCGGCTGCACCGGCAACTCGCCGAGCCCGACCGGTCCGTGCTGATCGCGATCTCGCCGAACCAGCGGCAGCTGGAGATCGTCACCGGCCGGCACGCCCGCAAGCGCATCCCGGACACGTACGCGAAGCTCGCGGCACTCTCCATGGTGGCCGCCTTCGGCGGCGGCGACCTGGCCGGCGGCATCATCACCGGCCTCGACCAGCTCGCCAGCCACGCCGGCAAAGGCTGAGCCGGCTCTTCTCGCACGGGGCTCGGTCCGCACGGACCGGGCCCCTCGCGCGTCGTCGGCTCGACCCGCTGAGCCGCTGACCGGCGCGTGCCGGTCGGCTGACGGGCCAGCGGCTGACCCGCCATCACCGGCATTGCCGGACGATCACACGGCGTCGCCGCCGGGCGGGAGCCGGCACCCACCTTTCCAGGCTTTGCTCTGCACCCGAATTCGCACCGGTGACGTTCCGTCAGGAGCCGCCGGTCCACCGCCCGCCGCTCGGACGCGGAATGCCTGCTCAGGCGCGGTGGTGCGGATAGGGCAGCAGAGCAAAGCCGCCGTACCTGCCTGGCGGGGGCGCGGGGCCGGCAACACTGCGTGACCCATCCGTTCCAGCACGCTCGGTGAGCGTTCAGCCCGCCCGGCGCCGAGTGCAAACCGGGGCCCGCCAGGCGGATCAGCCTGGCGAGCCCCCGGCCGCGCGTAATGTCCGCTCAGGCGGTCCGGGCGTCCCGGGCCCGGGCCCCGAGGGCCCGGACGACGCCGTCGCGGCCCTCGGCGACCAGCCGGCGCAGCGGCGCCGGGTGACCGTCACCCGCCAGCCAGGCGTCGGTGGCCGCCACCGTGTCCTCCTCGACCAGGTACGCCGGGTAGGCCAGCTGCGCGAACTCCTGCGCCGGCTCGCTGTCCCGGCTGGCCCAGACCTGCGCCACGCTGGCGAAGTACCGGTCCCGGTAGGGGCCGACCAGCTCGACCTGTGCCGGGTGGGCGAAGCCGGTGAGCAGCGCCCGGTGCCGCCAGTTCGGCAGCGGGTCCGGACCGGTCAGCTGCGCCCACACGGCGGCCTTGTTCTCCGGGGTCGGCACGAGCGCGTGCGCGTACGCCGCCTCCCGCTCGCCGCTGGCGGTGCGGTCGGTCGCCAGTTCCGCGTCCACGTCGGCGGGACCGGCGGCGCCGTTGGCAACCAGCGCGGCGAGCACCGTCCAGCGGAGCTCCGTGTCGACGGTCAGGCCGGCCGGCACCCCGCTGCCGTCCAGCCAGCCCCGCAGGGTCGCCAGGTCCTCAGACGAGCGGGCGGCCGACGCGTACGCGCGTGCCCAGGCGAGCTGGAAGCCGCTGCCCGGCTCGGCGGCGGCCAGGGCGGTCTTGGCGGCCCGGGCCAGGTCGGCCCAGCCGGTCGGCGCCCACGCCGGGTCGGCGTAGAAGGTGAGCGCGGTGGTGGCCTGCCGCAGCGTGGCGGTCACCAGGTTGATGTCCGTCTCGGCGGGCAGCCCGGCGAGCACCAGCGCCACGTAGTCCCGGGTGGCCAGCTCGGCGTCGCGGGTCATGTCCCACGCGGCGGTCCAGCACAGCGCCCGCGCCAGCGACGACTCGAAGCCGGCGATGTGCTGCACCACGGTCGCCATGGACCGCTCGTCGAGCCGCAGCTTGGCGTACGTGAGGTCGTCGTCGTTGAGCAGCAGCACGTCGGCGGCGCTGACCCCGGCCAGCCCGGTCAGCTCGGTCACCTCACCGGTGACGTCCACCTCGACGCGGTCCCGCCGCACCAGGCGGCCGTCGCTGAGGTCGTACAGGCCGACACCGATCCGGTGGGTACGCAGCGTCGGGTGAGCCGCCGGCGCCTCCTGCCGCACCACGACCCGCTGGTAGCTGCCGTCCGCGCCGATCGTCACCTCCGGACGCAGCGTGTTGACCTGCGCGGTCTCCAGCCACTGCGCGGCGAACTTGCGCAGCTCCCGCCCGGAGGCCGCCTCCAGCTCCGACAGCAGGTCGTCGAAGGTCGCGTTGCCCCAGGCGTGCTTGCCGAAGTACGACCGCAGGCCGGCCAGGAACGGCTCCTCGCCGACGTACGCGACGAGCTGCTTGAGCACGCTCGCGCCCTTGGCGTACGTGATGCCGTCGAAGTTGACCTCCACGGCCTCCAGGTCCGGCATCTCCGTGTAGACCGGGTGGGTGGAGGAGAGCTGGTCCTGCCGGTAGCCCCAGTTCTTCCGGATCGACAGGAACGTCGTCCACGCCTCGGAGAAGCGGGTCGCGTGGGTGTTGCACCAGTGGCTGGCCCACTCGGCGAACGACTCGTTCAGCCACAGGTCGTTCCACCAGCGCATGGTGACCAGGTCGCCGAACCACATGTGCGCCATCTCGTGCAGGATCGTGTTGGCGCGCTGCTCGTACTCGTAGTCGGTGACCTGCGAGCGGAAGATGTAGTGCGACTCGGCGTGCGTGACGCAGCCGAAGTTCTCCATCGCGCCGGCGTTGAAGTCCGGCACCCAGAGCTGGTCGTACTTCGGCAGCGGGTACCGCACCCCGAACTGGGCGTGGAAGAAGTCGAAGCCCTGCCGGGTGACGAGGAACAGGTCGTCGGAGTCCAGGTACTGCGCCATCGACGTCCGGACGAAGACGCCCAGGTCGATGCCGTCGTGGGTCTCCCGCACCTCGTGGTACGGCCCGGCGCAGAGCGCCGTGATGTAGGTGCTCATCCGCACCGACTCGGCGAAGTGGACGGTCTTCAGGTCCTCGTCCACCGCCTCCTCACGCTCCACCGGCATGTTGGAGACGACCTTCCAGTGCGCCGGCACCGTGGCGTGCCAGGTGTAGACGCTCTTCAGGTCGGGCTGGTCGAAGGCGGCGAAGACGCGCTGGGCGTCCGCGGTCTCGAACTGGCTGTACAGGTAGGTCTCGCCGTCGACCGGGTCGACCGTGCGGTGCAGCCCCTGGCCGCTGTTCGAGTACGCGAAGTCCGCGTCGACCACGAGGGTGTTCTCGGCGGCCAGGCCGGGCAGGGCGAGGCCCTTCTCCGCCGACCAGTCGCTCACGTCCAGCGGGGTGCCGTTCAGGGTGGCGGACCGCACCGAGTCGGCGGCCACCTCGATGAACGTGCTCGCACCCGGCTCCGTGCACCGGAAGCGGACCTCGGTCGTGGACCGGAAGGTGCGACCATCGGCCTGCACGGCGCTCGACAGGTCCAGACTGATGTCGTACCCGGTCACGTCGAGCAGGCGGCTCCGCTCGGTGGCCTCCACCTGCGTCAGGTTGCGCACTCCCGGCACTGTTCGTCTCCATCCCTCGTCACGCCGTACGCCGACCTCGGCGCCGTCCGGCGACCGTTCGTGACGGCCGCGCAATCGAGTCTTGCACGCACCCGGGTCCCGCGGTGGGCGAGGTCACGCTCTCATTCCGGTGTCGCCGCCGGGAAACCGGGGTGAAGATCGGTACAGACGCCGACGAGCGGCGCCACCCGTCGTGAAGGGACCTCATCGTGAGCGAGCGTGTCACCGTCGACATGTGGTTCGACCCGATCTGCCCGTGGGCGTGGATCACGTCCCGGTGGCTGCTGGAGGTCGAGCGGGTGCGGGACGTCGACATCCGTTTCCACGTGATGAGCCTGTCGGTGCTGAACGAGGGCCGGGACCTGCCCGAGCAGTACCGGGAGCTGATGACGACCGGCTGGGGACCGGTGCGGGTCTGCGTCGCCGCCGAGCAGCGGCACGGCACCGAGGCGCTGCGCGGCCTCTACACGGCGCTCGGCACCCGCATCCACCTCCGGCAGGAGAAGCTCTCGCCCGACCTGTTCGCGGCGGCCCTGGCCGACGCCGGCCTGGACCCGGACCTGGCGCAGGCGGCCGGGAGCACCGACCACGACGAGGCGCTGCGCGCCAGCCACGAGGCGGGCATGCGGCCGGTCGGCACCGACGTCGGCACCCCGGTCATCCACGCCCCGGGCCCGGACGGCTCCCCGGTCGCCTTCTTCGGCCCGGTGGTCACCCCGGCCCCGAAGGGCGAGGCCGCCGGTCGGCTCTGGGACGGCGTCCTGCTGGTCGCCGGCACCCCCGGCTTCTACGAGCTGAAGCGCTCCCGCGAACTCGACCCCGTCTTCGACTGAGGTGACCGGCCTGGCCCCTTCCCCGCGCCGCCCGCGGGGAAGGGGCCTTGTTAACACCGACGCAACCGCCGTCACCCGGCCTCCGGCGGATTCGTTGGCCTCCATGTCCGCCGCAGCGACCCGCAGGGCCGCATCCCGCAGTTCGTGGAGGCAATCCTCATGGCCAAGCACCGCGCGCCCGGTGACGAACCGTCGACCGGCGAGGAGGCGAGCGACGACCCGGCGTACTGGTCGGTCGACGACTCCCGCTGGCCGGCCCTCCGTCCCGACCTGCCCGCGCACGTGGTGGATCTGCTGGCCCCGCCGATCGTGGTCGGCGTGGCCCGCGTGCCGGTCACGTCGCGGCTGACCCCGCCCGGCGCGCTGGAGCGCTGCCAGCCCGCCGTCGCGCCGCGCCGGCCGGTCGAGCCGGTTCCCGCCGGCCGGCACCGCCGGGCGCGGGAACTCTGACCGGCGTCGACGGCCGGCCCTTCCCCGGCCGGAAGGCGTCGACCAGGAGTGCCGATCTTTCACCTGGTGGGCGGGCGGTGGGTCCGGGACACGGCGCCGGCCGGCACCGGTAGCGTCATCGGACATGACGGTCGTCCATCCGATCGCCCGGGCCTGGATCACCACCGGCGGCACCGGCGCGCAGAACTACGACGAGTTCGCCGACGACGCGGAGATCACCGCGATCATCGAGGCGAACCCGCACAGTGCCCTCGGCATCGAGATGCCGCACCGGGCGCCGGAGAGCGTGGGGAAGTCGTTCCTCGACGCGCTGCCCGACGCGGTGGCCCGGCTCGCCGAGGCGAAGGCGGACGGCAGTTACACCCCCGCCGAGCAGGTGGTGGTGCTCTACCGGATCAGCGCGCCGGGGGACGAGCCCGCGTACGGGCTCTTCGCCATGGTCGACACCGACCAGATCTCCACTCGGGCCGACGAGCCGGGTCTGGTCATCCGCAACGAGGACGTGTTCATCGCCAAGGTGCGCGAGCGGGTGGCCCTGGCCGAGACGTTGGGGCACCTGCTCTCGCCCGTGCTCCTGCTCCAGACCGGGCGCGGTGACGAACTGCACGCCGCGCTCGCGGCGGCGAGCGACGCGGCCGGCGCGCCCGCCGCGACCGACACCGACCAGGCCGGGCGTACGCACGCCATCTGGCTGGTCGGCCCGGGCGCGCGGCAGGACGAGCTGACCGCTCTCGCCGGCGGCGGCGAACTGGTCGTCGCCGACGGCAACCACCGCAGCCTCGCGGCGCAGACCGGCGGGCTGCCGCGCTTCCTGGCGGTGGTCACCACGCCGGCCTCGGTGGCGATCCAGCCGTACAACCGGCTGGTCGGTGAACTCACCACCAGCCCGGCCGAACTGCTCGACCGGCTGCGGGCCGCGGGCGCGGAGGTCGAGCCGATCGACGGCCCGGTCGAGGTGCCGGCGGCCGGCGGCACCGTCCATCTCCGGCTTCCGGACCAGGGGTACGCGGTGCGGCTGCCCCGGACCGGCGGCGGCCACCTGGAGAACCTGGACCACGCGCTGGTCGAGCGGCTGCTGCTGCGCGACGCGTTGGGCCTGGACCCGGGTGACAAGCGCATCACGTACGTGGGCGGCGACTACCCGCCGAGTTGGCTGACCGGCGAGGTCGAGGCGGGCCGGGCCGAGCTGGCCGTGCTCGTCGCGCCGGTGACCGTCGACGACTTCGTCGCGGTGAACCTGGCCCGGGAGAAGATGCCGCGCAAGAGCACCTGGTTCACCCCGAAGGCCCGTGGCGGCCTGGTCGTGGCCGAGCTGGAGCACCGGTCCGACGCGAGCCTGTGACGAATCCGCCTCCGTGCCGCCGCCCGCGCGCCGGCACGGAGGCGGGCCTGTCAGACTGCCCGGTATGCGTGTCTACCTGGGTTCCGACCACGCCGGTTTCGAGCTGAAGACGCACCTGGCCAACCACCTGGCCAAGGAGGGGTACGACGTGGTCGACGTCGGCCCGCACGCCTACGACCCGGACGACGACTACCCGGCGTTCTGCCTGCACGCGGGGGACCGGGTGGTGGCCGACCCGGGCAGCCTCGGCGTGGTGATCGGCGGCTCCGGCAACGGCGAGCAGATCGCCGCCAACAAGATCACCGGTGTGCGGGCGGCACTCGCCTGGAGCATCGACACGGCCCACCTGGCGCGCGAGCACAACGACGCCAACGTCGTCGCGGTCGGGGCGCGGCAGCACACCCTCGACGAGGCCACCGCCATCGTCGAGGCGTTCCTGACCACCCCGTTCTCCGGCAACGAGCGCCACGCCCGGCGCATCCGCCAGGTGGCCGACTACGAGACCGGCCGGGAGCTTCCGCCGCTGCCCTGACCGGCGGTCATCGGCGGGGGAGGTCCTCGCGCGGCGTCCAGTTGCGGCGCACGAGGACCAACCCGGCCTCCGCCTCGGCCAGGTCCTCGTCGGTCGGGCGGGAGGCGTCCCGTGCCCGCATCGCCGCGGTCACGCTCACCTGCGACGAGCCGGAGCCGACCAGCCCGCGCAGCCCGCGTTCGCCCTCGTCGGCGCCGCCCCGCCGGTTGCGGGGTGGCGCGTCACCGTCGTGCACACCGGCCGTCGCGGCGCCCGGGCTCTCGGCGCCGCCAGCCGGGCTCCGGTGCCGGCGCCGGCGTCGTTCCACGTCACCCATCAGCCGACCGTACCGCCCGCGGTCGCTCAGAACACCTCCATGCCGGCGGGTGCCCGGTGCCAGCCGAAGGCCGGTCCGGTGGACGCCACCGCGCCGGGCCGCAGCTCGCGCACGCGTCCCGCGGCGGCGAGCGCGCCGAGTCCGGCCCCGCCGAGGTACAGCTCGCCGAGGCACCGTACGTCGCACGCCAGGTCGGCCGGTCCGTCGCTGGCGACGCAGGTGGCCCCGTCGGGACCGCCGGTCAGACGCCACCGGCCGGTGTTGTCCGGCAGCAGCTCGTCGGTGACCTCGATGACCACGTCGACCGGGGTCGCGTACCGGCGGGCGGCGAGCGCGGCGGGCACGTCCACCACCCGCAGCCACAGCCCGTCGCTGAGCTGCCCGGCCAGCCGGCGCGGTTCGTTGACCAGCCGCAACAGCGGCTCGTCCAGCGCCGCCGTGCGGAACGTGAGCCGCCGGGTCAGGTCGAGGGAGAGCAGCATCCGCCACAGCGCCAGGTACGCGGCCGGCTCGCCGGTCACCACCTCGTCGACGACGGTGGTGGCCCGGGGGCCGGCGGCGTCCCAATCGCCCCGGGTGCGGTAGAGGGCGTATCCGTCGACGCCGTCGGGACCGACGTGCAGGACGGCCCGGCGTTCGGTGGCGCCGCCCCGGTGGGTGGCTGGGTCGGACAGCACGTAGTCCCACCACACGTCGCCCCGGCTCGACCAGCCGGGGCGGTCCGGGCGCAGCGCGTCGTACACCCGGGCCAGCTCGGCCCGGCACTCGGCCGGCCGGGCCAGGCGGAGCCGACCCTCGGCGGGCGTCGGGCCGGGCAGCCGCAGCTCGGTTGTCTCGCACTCCAGCAGGAGCCGCTGGCTGGCCATGCCGTAGCCGAAACGCGGGTAGATCCGTCCCTCGCTGGCCCACAGCAGGGCGACCGGCTCCCGGCCGGCGTCCCGCACGCCGCCGAGCTGCTGTCGCATCATGTCGGTGAGCAGCCCCCGGCGGCGGTGGGTGGGCGCCACCCCGACCATGCTGACGTGCGCGGCGGGCAGGCGGGCCCCGGGGACGGTCAGTTCGCGGGTGAAGGCGGTGGCGCTCGCCACCAGGTCGGTGCCGTCGCGGACGAGCAGGGTGCGCGCCGGCTCCAGGAGCTTCTTCTCGACCGCCCACGACTCGGTGTCGAAGCCGCCGTGGAACAGGCTGCCGAGCAGCTCGCCCAACTCGTCGAAGTCCTCGGTACGGGCGGTGTCGAAACGCAGCGGGGCAGTCATGTGGCTCTGTCTAGCGCACCGGCCCGTCCCGGACGACCGATTTGCGCGCTGGCTACCCTCGATAGTCAGACGGGGCCCACTGGTCCCGTGCGGTCCAGGGGAGGGACGACATGGCCGACCAGACGCAACCATGGGCCGAGCGGACCGTGGAGGTGCCGCCGCAGCCCGGCGTCGGGGTGCCGCAGCAGCGGGACGGGTTCCGGCGGGGGGTGGCCCCGGTTGGGCGGTCCGGCACGAAACGAACGGAGCCGTTCCCCGTGGTCGAGGAGCCGACCGGGACGGGCTGGCCCGGCTCGCCGGAGCCCCGCCGCCCGTTGAGCTGGCACGTCGCCCAGCTCCGCCGTGGCGGGGAGTGGAGCACCGCCGGCGCGCTCTTCGCGTTCGTCTGCTGGGGGATCTGGGCGATCTCGGGCGGCGGCAACCTCGCGGCGCCCCTGCTGATCTTCGTGTTGAGCCTGCTCGTCGCGGCCGGCCTGTTCGCCCTGGCCCGGCTCCTCGGCCGGGTCGTCCTGGAACAGCGCCTGGGCCGCGTGCGGCGCAGCGCCCGCGGCGCGCACCTGGTGACGGCCGTCTTCCTCGCCGGTCTGGGTGTCGCGTGGCTCCAGCAGACCGAGTGGGTGGTCTCGGTCTGGAACTGGATCACCAACAACTGACGGGTGGGTGGGGCGGCGACACCGCCCCACCCCCCCGTGCGTCCGGTCGCGCGAAGTCGCGACCACGTCGCCCTTCCACCAGGTCGCCGGGCGCATACCCGGCCGGGCGCGGATCATCCCCGCCGGCACCGGGTCCCGGCGGGCGCGGCGGTCAGGGCCCGCAGTACAGCAGGCGGTTCGGGGTGCCGCTGACCGAGCCGCCGCTCACGACGCCGACCGTCGCGCGGCTGGTCAGGTGGCCGGCGACCTGGGCAGGGCTCCAGGTCGGGTGCGCCGAGAGGGTGAGCGCGGCGCACCCGGCGACGTGCGCGGCCGCCATCGAGCCGCCGCTCAGCGTCGCCGTCGCGGTGTCGCCGGTGTGCCAGGTCGACGTGATGCCGGCGCCGGGCGCGTACAGGTCGAGGCAGGTGCCGTAGTTGCCCGACGGCATCCGGCCGTCGGTGCGGGTGGTGCCGGCCACGGTCAGTGCGGCGGGGACCCGCGCCGGGGAGTAGTTGCAGGCGTTCGCCGCCGAACTGCCCGCGGTCACCACGTACGTCACGCCCGAGCGGATGGAGTTCGTCACCGCCGTGTCCAGCGCGGCACTCGCGCCGCCGCCGAGGGCCAGCAGCGCCACCGCCGGGCGTGCCGCGTTCGCGCTGACCCAGTCGATGCCGGCGACCACCTGGGCGATCGTGCCGCTGCCCGCGCAGTTGAGCACCCGGACCGGGTGCACCCGCACCTCCTTCGCCACCCCGTGCAGTGTCGCGCCGACGGTCCCGGCCAGGTGGGTGCCGTGCCCGTTGCAGTCGTCGGCCGGCCCCCCGTCGACCAGGTCCACGCCGGGCCCGACCCGCCCGCCGAGGTCCTGGTGGGTGCCGCGCACGCCGGTGTCGATGACGTACGCGTCGACGTCCGGCGCGGTGTTCGGGTAGGCGTACCGGTTGTCGAGCGGCAGGGTGCGCTGGTCGATCCGGTCCAGTCCCCAGGACGGCGGGTCGAGTTGCACGCCGGCGGCGGCGAGGTCGACCCGCTGGTTCTGCTCGACGTACGCCACCGCCGGGTCGGCGGCCAGGCGTCGGGCGGCGGACGCGGTCAGGCGTACCTCGAACGCGGCGAGCGCGTTCCGGAACACCTGCCGCACGGTGCCGGCGTGCCGGGTGGCGAGCCGGTGGGCGGTGCTGTCGACGCTCGGGGAGCGGGTCCCGGTCGGGGCGTCGCGGAGCACCACCAGGTAGCTGCCGGCGACGGCGACCGCCGAGTCGGCGTACCGGATCTGGCCGGTGACGGGCGCGGGGGTGGTCGGGCCGGCGGTCAGTGCACCGGCGACGGGCGCGGCGGTGGCCGGGCCGGCGGTCAGCGCACCCGCGACGGTCGCGGCGAGCGCGACGGTGCGGAGACGTCGGGGAACGGCGAAGGGCATCGGTTCCTCCTCCTGGCCGCCCACCCCCCGCACCTGGCC